>JAQVLK010000084.1 GCA_028704165.1 Candidatus Altimarinota bacterium
GGAGTAATCCATGAGAACGGTTCTGACGGTACGGTTCGTGTTTCAACGGCAAACCTGAATGCCTCATATATGAAGTTGGTTTTTAATGAAAGCAGTAACGAGGTAAAAGTGCAGGAACAAGAATCCTGTTATGATCCTATCGCTTTTGGGGTCATTTATAATAAGAATCACGGAACAATCGTACGGCCCGACAAAGATGATTCATCATTTCTTGGTTTGATTGCGGAGAGCTTGGATATTGAAAATCCCGATGACTATCAGCAGCATATAGCGCAACTTATAAAGATGAGTGATGAGACTTTTGAAAGGGGCATGGCAGATAAAGAAAGAGAGAAAAAGTATCATCAGTATCAGCATTTAGTTACAAGAGTTCATGATCAATTTGGAGAAAAAGTAGAGGACTATTTTCTGGAGTTTTTTCAGGAAGATAATGATGATCAAGATAGTGTAATAGCCAAAATTCAGTCGGAGATCCTTGAGAAGGTTAAAGCATATTCAAAAGACGCCAGCTATCGTTCCTTCCTGTTCGATATTACTGACATGAAAAAAGAGATATTAGATAAGGGGATGAGGGTTGATATGAGTTTATGCGCCGCTGCCTTGAGTAAAGATATTTCTTATTATAACGCCAAAGAACATCTGACGGTCGTAAGCACTAAAGCCAAAACGCTATTAAAGCCAAACACGACCCTTTTTGTAGATATAGAATTGCCAAGAATACAAGCAGATAGGGTGTTCAAATTTACAAAGAAATAGAAATTCTTCAAACAGGGTATTATTGAAATATGAAAACAATTAGAAAGATTATATTATTTTTCCTTGTATTTTTGTCGCCTTGTTTTATCTACGCCCAAACTCCCCTCAAAGTAACCTTCCTAGACGTAGGCCATGGGGATTGTATTTTTATTCAAACTCCCGATGATGGCATAAAGGGTAACGGCAAATATGAAGGTAAAGTGATAATTATTGATGGCGGAGAAAAAGTGGAGGGTAAAAGAATAATTATTCCTTATCTCGAAAGCCATGGCATAAGAGAAGACAGACCCATAGATTTTATGATTATGACGCATTGCGATGCTGACCATGTTGGTGGTTTGATTCCAGTTGTCCAGGCATATCAGATAAAAACGATTCTTGATCCAGGTTATCCTGGAAAATCAAGATTATACAAAAAGACCTTCTGTAGGCTGGCAAAAGATGAAAAGGACTGTAATTTTTACAGGCCATTGATAGGCACTTTAATTAAAAATGAAGGCGACAGTTTTGACTGGGGCTCTGAACTTGAAGTTAGGATTTTACATTCAGATGCGCATGCAGACAAGCCTAATAATTCTTCTATTGTAATATGGCTTAAGTACGGAGAGGTTAGTTTCTTGCTCGTTGGTGATGCAGAGGGTAAGCTGAGGAAGGATTCTCCCGCTGTTTTAAAGTTCGTTGAGAAGGAAATGGTTGATAAGTATAATGGTAAGTTAAAAAGTACTTTCCTTAAGGTAGGACATCATGGAAGCGAGAGCGCGAGCACAGATACCTTTGTTGATGCTGTTTCTCCCAAATATGTCATTATTATGGCAGGGAATAAGAGATTTTCAGGAACATTGCTGCCTGATAAGTCTGTCATAAGAAGATATGAAGACAGGGGTATTCAGATTTACAGAACGGACCGGGATGATGGGAAGAAAGAACCTTCCAAGACTTCTGGAGATGACACTATTGTAGTAACGAGCGATGGCAGTATGAACGGTACAAAGATAGCATATGAAGATAGTAAGGTTTATTAGCAAAAGAAGAAGAAATAAAATAGTTTAAAGTAGAGGCGAAAACATGTCAGTTTATGGATACAATCCATTTTTTGGAAGAAGATTTCCGTCAATTCAACCAAGGCGTAAGGTTTTTATTTCTTATTTTAAAGGCGATAAGCCGTGGGTTGATAAGCTTGTTAATGACTATGGACAGTCTGGAACGGGGGTATTTATACCTAGAGTTGTCGGAGTGACTGATAGAGATGATTTTGTTGATAGCGATGACGTTGATTATATTATGCAAGCGATTCGAGATCGGTATCTAGAGGATACTTCTGTGACGATTGTTGTAATTGGACGTTGCACTCATAGTAGAAAGTTCGTGGATTGGGAGATTAAAAGTTCACTTCAACAGCCTGCTAGTGGGAAGACTAACGGTTTGCTTGGGTTAGCTATTCCTCCATCTAAGGACTTAGCTGGAAATCAAATTTGGCACCATCTCCCTGATAGGTTTTCGAAAAATTATATCTATAATAGAAATGATATATCATATGCCAGATATTACGCTTGGCCTAATACCTCAGAAGATTTAAGAAGATGGATCGAAGAAGTTTATCAGCAGGCGGATACACAAGCGCATCTTATTGAAAATCCCCAAGATATGATCCGGCGAAACCTAGTGTGTAATGTTCATAAGGAGGTGCATAACGTATGATGGATATTGAAGAAAAACGCATAAAACATTTGGAGATGATTCAAGGCGTTATAAATCGTTTAGCAGGAAATTCTTTTGCAATTAAAGGATGGTCTATAACATTGGTTAGCGCTTTAATAGCAATAGCAGTAGATAAGAGCGACGGAAAGTTTATATTTATTGCATTATTACCAGCAGCCATATTTTGGATACTAGATGGATATTTTCTTTGGCAGGAACGGCTATTTCGAGAACTGCATAACGCTGTTCGATTAGGTCAAAAGGATAAAGCCGAAGATAATTTCACGATGGATACTTCTCTTTACCTTGATAAGGTCCCTAATTGGTTTGCTACAACTTTTTACATTACAAAAAAGAAGCCGAATACCTTACTATATTTTCACGGAATTGTAGTGCTTTGTATATTAATCGCTACAAAATTAATAGGCTAAATTTAAGGAGAAAATCATATGGCTAGAAGAGCATTTTTCAGTTTTCACTATGAAAGAGATGTTTGGAGGGCAGGACAGGTTCGCAACAGCTGGGTAACTAAAGATAGAGAAGCTGCTGGTTTTTGGGATGCTGCATCATGGGAAGAAGTAAAAAAGAAGGGCGAAGAAGAAGTTAAGAAATGGATTCGCAAACAGCTTGAGGGTACTTCAGTAACTGTTGTGCTTATAGGTGCGGAAACAAGTAGCCGAGAATATGTTAAGTATGAGCTGGAACAAAGCTGGGAAAGAGGAAATGGAATTCTAGGAATATATATTCATCAAATGAAGGATAAAGATGGAAAGACCGATACAAAAGGGAAAAATGAGTTTGGCCCCATCTTTAAGAGTGATAATGATGATAAGCAATATTTCTTTCAAAGGTTTTCGACTTATGATTGGGTAGATAATGACGGCTACAATGATATGGGTGATTGGATTGAATCTGCTGCAAAAAAGGCAGGAAAATAATCTAATTAAGGGAGTTCAAAAATGAGCTACATTACTAGGAATCAGCTTTCAGGATATTCCAATATTTTAAAAGCTTATACTTTGAGTGAAGCGCAACAAAATTTGAGATTAGAAAAAGCCAGGACCGAACTAGTTATTTTTCTTTCTCACAGCCATCACGATAGGG
>JAQVLK010000085.1 GCA_028704165.1 Candidatus Altimarinota bacterium
CTGAGGTGTCTGAAGAAAACTGAAGAATTTTGACCATTCCTTTCTATATAGAAAAAATGAAAAATTTTTACCTATAGAAAAATATTAGTTAAATTTCTCTATGACTTTAATCCATATATTTACTTCAGACACCTCAGACATCGCTATCTGTTGACTATTTTCTTCTTCAGACAATACCTCAGACTTCTTAAGACATGTCTCAGACACAGCATCTTGTAATTTTTTAAATTCTTTTTCATATGATTCCTTATTAAAAATCAGTCCTTTGTACTCAGTTTGTGTCTTTCTGTCTTTGTCTTTGCCTTGTTTTGGTGCAGATCCTCCACAAAATTTCTTTAATTGTCTGCCGAAGTGAGCATTATCTACCACTTCGCCAACTTTATAGTTGCACCATTCGCAATATGCTTTATAGATCGTTTTTGAAGGCGTCCATAGATTCGATAGATTGCCGTCGTATTCGCAGAATTCATCCAGAAACGTCGCTACAGACGAACTTTGCTCGTTATACTCTGTAAACATCGCAGCGCCCGCTCTCTTCCAGATAGTCTTGCTTGTCCTTATGAACTGAGACCTGAAGATCAGTAGATTCAGAATACCCGAAAGTTCGACCGGTGTTGATAATTTATCAAATAAATTTGGGTCCCTCGTCTTTTCCAATGGATTATCCGGGTCAGGATTCGCCACAAAGATGAAAGGAAGATCGACTTTCACGAACCGCTCTTGCCACCCTATTGAGTTGTCCTCTATCTTCGGCATGGTGTTTGTATCCACGATCGTCTGGAAGTTTGGTTCAAACTGGATTCTGCTCTGGTTTTTCCGGTCTCCATCGATGACACCGTTACCGGATGTCAATTTTATGAAATCCGTGCCTATGTGTGCCTTCGTCTTGCCGGTCTCCGAGGCAATCCAACCACGCTTGCGATAGAATCCCCCTGCTGCAAAGTTGTTTTTGGTGACCTCTTGCAGGGGCATGTCTCGGAACGATGCTTGTCCGAAGAACTTCTTAATTAACTTCTCATAGATGCCTTTGCCATTCCGCCCAAGTCCGAGAAGGAAAAGAACGTATGGAAGAGGTTCTCTGACAGCAGTTGCAACGAACCAGTCTATCAGAGTGATCCTGTCGCTGATATTCGGAGTGATTGACTCCAGGAATGCCAGAAATGCCGGGCATTTTGCCTCTGGATCAAATAAGACCTGGATCTGATCAGTTATCAGGTCTTCCGCACGGTACTTTCTGAATTCACCTGTCAGCAGGTTTATCACGCCGTTTTTTACACTAAGTGTGTATGGGTCGGGATCAAATTTAACAGGATGCTCTAAGAGAGCATTCCGGACTCTGCGCAGCGTTTCCCGTTTTTGATAATCGTTGAATAAATCGGTCGCTGCCTCGCAGAGCGTCAGGTCGATTATCCTCGCGCCATCAGGCAGATATACGCCTTTAGTGGCATCAAAAATATAGATGTCTTCAGAGTCTTTTGACATTGCGACGTGCATTGTTCGGAGAACCGCTTCCGCGGCAAGAGTAGGACTAAACCTAACTTTTTTTCCATCGCCCTCTGTAACATCCTCAAGTGTAATTACTTGAGTCGGCGGAATGATCCCCGCGGTTTTGAAGTGACTATTGTTTTCTGTGATCAAGTCATAGGCAAATGCACGTTCCCGGTCAGTTAATTGATCACCGTTAAAGATTTTTTCGGTGAGTCCTTCCTCTCCAACGCCATGCTCAGAATATAACCACATCACCGCACAATCCAAATCCATTGGAAAAGCAGGTTTGTCTGCTGCCATCTACACCGCCGCCACACGCTGCTTTTTAGTCATCGCGAATCCATTTATGCAGGCGAGTTTTGCACACATTGTGCGCCCGTCGCGCATTTCAATCAGCATATAGTCATTTGTAACTTCAATTAATTTACCAGTGATTGCTGAGCGCATAAATGTAAAGTTCCAAATGCAAATTTTTCCAATAAATTTTTTTAATTGCTCATACGAGCAAAAAGTATTTATACTAGTTTTATCAATATATTTTATTGTCATATTATCACTTTTTGTTTTAACTGAGAGTACACTTCATGCTCTCAGATCTATTTTCCAGTCCGATTTTTATCAAAGATAATATACAATCAGATACTGTTTTTCTTTCGTTCTTTGCCAGTTCTATGAGACCTGCTTTTAATTCAGGTGCAAGAACCATGTCAAAACGTGTTTTTTTCCTCATACAATGCCTCTGAACAATTTCATTAAAAAAGTGTCCTTCATAGTGCACGCACACCTTATATTTAAAGGTTGCGCTCAACCGAGAACTTTTAACTGATCATTTAGTACATCAATGAACTCAAAAATTGCCTTTTTGTCAATTATTTTGTTATCATATACATAATCTGTTAAGTCTCTTTTTAATCTTCTTATATTTTGCAATGTTTGCTTATATTTATCTGTCATATTATCCATTTATAACGCCTACTCATATTTATTTAAAATTTCATTTATTTTATCTCGCTTGGATTCCAAGTCTTTCAAGATATTTCCGGTGTCCTGCCGGACTTTATCGCGATTGTCAAGCACTTTTTGAACGCGCGGATTCTCCAGAGCGCCCTCGCCCTCTGTTATAGATGCCTTGCTGATTGCTATTCTTGCTTCCATTTCTGCCTGCTCTATCTGCCTTTTCGCCCGGTAGAGTGCTGTTTTCAATGCATCTACTGACTCAAATCCTTTAAACAGTTCGACAATCTGGTTTATGTCATCTTCGATGTGCGCGACGGAACTTTCAGCATCATTAAACCCCTTGATGTGGTCTGCAACGTCTGAACAGAACGCCGGAACGTACTTGCCTTTGTCTTCCCGTGCAATGATGCACTTCAAAAGTTTGGACTGTTCTTGCTGCAATCGGTTTGATTCGTGTATGTATGCATTCAATATCTTTTGATCTATTTTTTTTAATATATCTTCACTAATCATTTTAATCATCCCTCAAAAATTTCTCTATTTTGTCAACTGGACCTACCACTAGTAGATCAGTTTGTGCATCATAAATAATTTCTAGCATCATATCTGGCAAATTCCATCCAGGAATAATGCTAGATGGTATATTCAAAGAATATCCAAATACTTTGCTCTTGTTACGATTTTTATACTTTGGAGTTAATTTGTGGAAACATCGCTGCGGCGCGTCGCATTTTGACAAATTTGATTTCAATATTTTTGCATTCATGATTATTCTCCGTAACAAATTTCATCAAGCGCGCGCTCCGTATTATGCGGCACTAATAGAAGTGTACTTCCATCAAATTTACAAATTACTATATCAAAATCGTTATCTAGGCAATGTTTGACAAATTCTTCTGGTAATGCTATCCGTCCATATTTTTCCTCTACAAAATATATTTTCCTTATTGTGTTTATCATTTTTTATTCCTTCATTATTATGATTCGCGTAAAAAATATCAAATTATCACATAAAGGAAAACAATATCATTAATGTATCACTAAAGTCCCCTAAATAGTCAACACATATCTATATGTCTTTGATCGAAAGTCATCACTTATGAG
>JAQVLK010000086.1 GCA_028704165.1 Candidatus Altimarinota bacterium
GTCTAATTAAGATAATTTAGCTTTTAATGCGTCCTTTTGGCTTATTAGGTTAGCGTCGTTTCGGGCCGAGACAGGGAATTTAGTCCAGATGTCCTTTAATTCCTGTTGGTTCTTGGCGACTGATAATCTTTCAGCATAAAAGACAATATCGACCGCGATTTTAGGCACAAAGTCTCTGATACGGAGCGCGTCTTGAGTCTTGCCGAATGCCCTAACGGACGCGGCGTAAACTTGGATTTGCTTTCCTATCCAGCCGTCCGGGTGAGTACCATAAAGAGCGCTAATCGTGTTGGCATTTGTGATATTTAATATCATCTTTGGAGACTCTTCTTTGAAGTAAAGTACCGGCTTATTACTGGCTTTACCGTCAGCAGTTTTAACCTCTTCTTCACCTACGAATTTCTCAATCGTGAGTAGCATTTCCTCTCCACGTTCAAGATTATGAGACCCGAGATAGTTCTTATCTAGGAAATTGCGCCAGTGACGATCATTTCCTTTTAACTTTTTTGTTATTATTTTTGTTGTCATGGTTTTTTAATTAAGTTGACCTTTATTTAGATTTCGCGAGCTTCTTCTTGGTTTCGCGCCAGAAGTCTTTGGAGATTTTACTCATGTGCTTACTACCGTTTTTTTCAACGTTGGCCAGACCTCCTTTCCGACCCAACTCGCGCATGTATTCAGTTTTTTGTTTCTTGCTAAGCATATTTTTATTTCTTGTCTCAATCTTCTGTATCACAACACTCGGGACAAGGACGATATTCCCCTGTACCCTCGACCTGTATAACACCAGCGTCGTCCCGATGAAAAGTAGTTCCCTCTACTTCTCGAGTCCCGTCACAGACCGGACAATCTTTATTTTCTTCGACCATATTTTAGTAATGTCATGGTTAATAATTTCGACCTGCCACAATTATATCACGCTTGGTTTCAACCGCAAGCCAAGCAGACTCTCAAAACGGTGGATAACTTTTATTAAGGCAATAAATTGAGACGTGTGTTATAATTTGGATATGACATTCCCCTATAATAAATATGGCAATAAAAAAATCGAGTACGGTAATCAAAAATTCGACTCGAAGAAAGAGGCTTCTTTTGCCCGGCAACTTGACCTCCTAAAGAACGCCCACAATCCCGAGAATAAGGTCCTTTCTTATGAGCGTCAAGTTAAGTTTCTACTCCAGCCATCGTTTGTTGATAGTCAAGGTAATACTCATCAGAAAATCGAATACTGGGCTGATTTTGTTGTAAAATATGAAGATGGCCGAGAGGAAGTAATTGACGTTAAGGCCGCTAAAAACTTCACCACGGACGTCTATAAAATCAAGAAGAAGCTACTACTTTTTAAATACCCGGACATAAACTTCAAAGAAGAATACTAAACAGCAAAGGCCCTCGCATTTTGCGAGGGCCTTTGAGTAATTACTTTTTGGGTGCAACCTGCCCGTTCTAACTGGACGAGGAACGGAGCCGAAGGCGATCGCATAACAGTATAGCAAACTTATTACCTAATTACTAGGCAATCTTACTATTTATAGCCTTAGATACCTCACCAAGGATCAAACCAATGACGGTAACAGATGTCGCGCTTAAATCCAACATGCCGAGATTACCGGCAACCGTTGCGCAAATATAAGCCAAAATCATCATACCAGATCGCCACAAAAACGACTTTACACGGTTCGAATAAAGAAAATTTATTAAACTTTGCATAATTATTATTAAGTTAATTTATAATTTTCGACTTTAATTAAGATACTTTTTCACTTTCTCCCAATAAGGTATGGTCGCTGGTATTCTCCACCCATTAGGACCGCCATTGTGGACACGTGAGACATCTTGATCCATCACGGGCCTACCAAGACGCTCTGGTGTGGCATAAATGGCCATATACGCGTTGAAAATCTTAATTGAGAGGTTTCGGTTACCTAGACAGTCTTCGGCCTTGTAGGACGTCCCTAGAGCCTTATTAACGTCATCTACGTACGGCTTACGTATCTGTAAGCACCCGTAGGCCTTATTGGTAAGGTTTTTATCGCCGATTGCTCGATCGTCTCCACCCGACTCCACCATAATTAGAGCGTCCACTAAAGACATAGCCTTTTTGCCATTAAGATATTCCATGGTCTTTGGTCCGGCTGACGTGCCATTGAGCTGTAAGAGTTCTGGGTTTGAAGCAACTTTGAAACTTAATTGAAATTCTAATAATGATTTTCTGGTTATCTCACCAAAATAGCCGGTCAAGTATTCCCAACCCTCAGGATAATGACCAAGTTTTTGTAGTCTCTTTTGGAGTTGTAAGACTTTCTCGCCCCGTTGTCCATAACGGATCGACTCACCCTTGAAGACATACTGGAGTTTCTTTAATTCCTCAAGGTAATTAGCTGGTACATCGGTAAAGAGCATAATATCGAAAATATAGTTTTGGTACTCACTAAAGAGGAAAGAACCATTGCCTTTATCGCCCCAATCTGTCCCCCAAGAATTTCTGAAATAGAATACAGTATCAGAGCCAATGTCTTCATAGCCATAAACCATGACTCGATGATATTCCGTAACTTTGTTTGGCTTAGCTAGTCGGCTTTGTCCCCAAGCTGAACGGTCAACGCCTAAGGTGCAAGTAAAGACATCTGAGATATTTATTTCGCGCTTCATCTCGTCAACATCAGGATCAACCGTGCCAAAACCTATCATATCGAACTCTTTAGCGTCGGCTAAGATTGTGTTAGTCCGCGGAACGCTGACATACTCAGAATGAGGCAAGGAATTATTATCAGGGACAACATTTTGTTTAGCACAACCGTCATCATTACCAATCTTATACACGATACGAGGGTATGTTCCTTGGCCGAGATAACCGTCAATCGCTTTGGCCATAGCATAGAGAAAGCGTCGCGAGGCTTCTTTAGGCAATTTGCCGGTTTTCTTTTGAATACGGTAAGTAATTTCCGAACCGACGGCTTGACCAACGCAAGTCCCAAGATAAAGCTGGTCGACAACCTCAACACCAGAAATATCAGTGATCTTCTTAGACGGCAATAATCCAACAGGCCCACGCCAAGCGGCGACATTCGCGTCTCGATTATCCTCTTCGTTTAATATTGCCCCAAAATTCTCTTTCATTTTTAGTCTATATTAGCTAATAATAACATTCCTATAATTGTAGCAGTTCCCCAGAAAACGTCCTCACCATATTTCCACAGAAAGTTGTCATACTCGTCAAGAACTACGTTGTAGAAAGACTTAATCATCAATTGGTAATTTACGCTTTTCCTTAATATAGGCTTCGTGCAGATCATTAGAAATAAGGATTGGGGAAGTGTTGCCAGACTCAAGAGTAATTTTCTGCCTCGCTTTTGACATAAAGGCTTTAAAATCAGCCTCACTCATCTCTTGCTTTGCTTGTAATAAGATTTCGACTTTCTCTTTGTTGGAACCAGCCGAGGTTAGAGAATTGACCAACTTGTCGCCAGTACCAAAGACACGATAGACTTTAAACTCTTTGCGGATATTGTTTTTCTGGTCATCAGACGCTTTACCGTTATAGA
>JAQVLK010000087.1 GCA_028704165.1 Candidatus Altimarinota bacterium
CGTAGTAGGAAATGTCCTTGTAGATATTACCGCCCGACATCAGTTTCAAAAAGTACGGGGTTTTAAAGTCCGTATTAGCGGGGCTGTTATTTTCATAAGTTCCATAAAGCTCAAATCTTAAAGCCAGCGGCAGTTCCCTCATGAGTGTAAGAAGGTCGTCGCCTGTTTTCTTGTAAAACCTTGAAGGCTCTTTATCGGTAATCTGAAAACCGTTTGCCGCAAATTCCTCTCCGTATGGTTTAAGTTTCGGAAAAACGGTATGGCAGACGTTACACGACATGTTGTACTTCCTCGCAAATGCGGGAATGGCGTCTGCATCAGCGGATAAAAACAGTATTATAAGAAATATGAATAAAGATATAAGTTTTTTCATTTATCTATCCTCGTTTTTATTTTTAATGCATGAATTAATCATCCACAACCTCGACAAAAGTCTCATGGTTGTTTACTTCAATAATTTCTGCTTCTTCTTTCGGCACACCGAGAAACTCAACAATCGGCATCGGCAGCTTCTGGTAGTATAAAACGGCACGGACTTTCAGTTTGCCGAGTTCTACATCATCTGGCAGCAGCCATGTAAACGTTTCCAGTTTTGTTTCTCTGGGACCAATCCTGTAATCAGGTCCGAATGAAGCTGTGTTCCATTGCTGTATAGTCATTCTGCCTTTAGGGTCAAGATAGGCCATTCTGAAAATTCTGTTGCCTTCTGGAATACCATCCCGCTGAACACCTTTAAAATCAGTAAGTCCAAGAGGTACTTCCATATCCTGATAAGCGAGAGTATTCGAAGAGATAGTGTATTCTTCGCCTTCAAATCCTTTCTTATCAACTTTCAAATGATAAACTTTTCCTTTTGAGTCTATCGCCTCCACTTGAAGCCACACCATTCTTTCTTCAGCCGAACCAGACGGAAATTTGTGTCCGGTCTTTGCATTGAATAATGCTACGGTGAATTTAATTTCTTCGCCGGGTACAACATCATCGGCATCGGGATGAATTCTGAGTTCAACCGTACCGCGTATTTTCCCGGGGTCGTGAGCACCGTGAAACAAGTGCTGAGCAATGTCGCTTCTTTGTTTTCCCATAAGTGAACTAACGCCTGCGGTTCTCGGCATATGACAGTTCTGGCACTGTACTCCTTCTTTAGAGTAAGGACCTTCTTTCCATTCAAGATGAGTTGATTTAACCCATGTACCAAAAGGTGATTTCTCATTGTGGCAGGTGCCGCAAAATTCTGCTTTAGAAAGAAACGAATTATTTTTCGTGATATGGACAGGGGACTCAGTATCTTCCCTAATACCTTGTTTTATTCTGCCCGGGTTAGAAATATAATTAAAGTTATACGGCGTATCGCCTACGAACCCTGTTATAGTATGGCAAACGTCGCATGAAACTGATTCATTAGCGCGCGAACCAAACTCAGGTTTCGGAGGAGGAACGTCTCCAACCATGAATGAAATCGGTGCGTGACAACCGTTGCACCCTTCTTTAACGCCTGCAACCTTAGACTCCTTTTCAGCATGAGGCACTGCAAGTTTGAAGTATTCAATTTCATCCCATTCATGCGTATAGCACTTTGACATCATCATTTGTTTCCATTGTGCATAAAAATCAGTATGGCAGGATGAGCCGCATTCCTGAGGTTTTTGAAAATCTTCATATTTGAAAATGCCTTTTGCATCTTCACCTCCCTTAGTGTTCTGGGAATGAACAACTAAAGGTATAAGGAGAAATAAAATAATTGTAACAACTTTCATTGCACAACTCCTTCTTTTATATTTTGAGACAGATATTTAATTTTACAAAATAATGTTTTAATGTTTAAGTCCAAAATAAAGTGCACTTTTACTGCAAGACTTAATGCAGTCTCCGCAAAGATGGCAGTCAGCACGGAGTTTGTTCCCGTCAACAATCCCTTTCACAGCATTGCAAGGTGAAGCTTTCTCGCATACACCGCAGTTATTGCAGGCATCTTTATTTAATCTAACTTTCAAAGGTGCGACATGCTCAAGAATCCATGTATATAACCCCATTGGACAGATGAAATAACAAAAGGGTCTATACGAAAACAAACTCACACCGAGAATAATAACGAGAAAAGCCATGAACAGAATAAAATCAAACCACGGCATTATAAATTCCCAGTGAATCAAATCAAAAAGATTGTAATAAAAATATGTTGATGTAGCAAAAGTAAATGCAACGATTAAAAATAATACAAACAAAATAATCCTTACCGTGTTTGTAATTTTAAACGGCACCTTTTTCTGTTTAAGTTTTTTTAACCAAGGGATCCTGTGAAGCAGCTCTTGTAAAGCACCCACAGGACAGGCAGTTCCGCAAAACCCTTTACCGACGGCAAGAGACAAAACACCTATTACGGAAAGCGTTGCGAGGAACTGTGGTTTAAAACCGTAAAGGAACGGTTTTGTTGCAGCACATACTGGAGACGGTGTTACAAAAAGCCATGGTGCAAAAATTGTAATCACACCAAAGAGAATAAACGAAACCGACATAAGAATAAGACGGACTTTAAAACTAAGTTTATTCATCCAGATTGCTGTAACACCGACAGCTGCAACAATCAAGACAACAAGATATTTTGCAGACAAAAGAAAATCAAGAAACCCCTTCTTGGTTTGCATATTTCCGTGGTCGTCAGCTAAAATTATAACGGGAACCAATAAAAGAATAATTGTTAAAAGAATACGTTTGGATTTAGTCATTGTGAATTCAAATTGATTAGATTTTGTAATAATAATTTTTATTTATATATTTATGACCAGCAATTACCATACCATAAAAAACAGTTATTTTAACACAAAATCTAATCCCTCGCATCACATACTCGTCAAAATCACCCTTCTCCGTCATTATTGACGATCCCCAAAAATCATTTTCCAATTTTTTAGAAAAGTCTCCTTTAAAAATTTTACTTTGGAACTTTAACCCGAAACATAAAGGTTTTGACATAAAGGAGAAATCAATATGGCAAACAAAATCACAGAGGTTCCTGATGAACTTTATTACCAGAAATATAAAGAATTATTAAGGCTTGACGGGCATAAATCTTTGGTGTTTCACAGTATAGGATGCGAAGAGCGCGCAAATGCAATAGCCGCACAATGTGATAAAGTAATTGCGTACTACAATAATCTCATCGAATTTGAACCAAAAGTGATTATTCTGATTCTCAACCCGGAAGATTGGAATAAATACACAGAGTTCCCTGTTTACGGTATGCCCCATTACAATGATAATAAAACACTCATTGTCGCTTCCGAAAATAACGATTTCTGGAATAACTTTATTCCGCCGCTTGATATGCTTCCCGTCGAACTCGCAAAATTGATTTCGGAAACTTACACCAATAGCAATGGCGTATTGACAATGCAGGCGTTCTTTGATTTGCTTGTCATACACGAACTCGGCCACGCCTTTTACTTTCAGGCTGGTCTCACAATGCAAAGAAGATGGATGGAAGAATTATTTACCAACATAATGCTTCAGACCTACATCGCCGAAAACGAACCAAATCTGTT
>JAQVLK010000088.1 GCA_028704165.1 Candidatus Altimarinota bacterium
CCGACGCTCTTCCGATCTCCCCCACCTCCAATCCATTTAACATTATTATTATCAGCAAATACGGAATATAAATTATTGTGATGAAGTCCTGAATTTGTTGTATTATATACTGTCCATAAATTTTGAGATTCGTTATATCTAGCCAATCCTCCAAAAAATGTTGCGAACCATAAATTATTTTGTAAATCCGATGTTATCATATAAATCCAGTTACTTGGTATGCCTGAATTCTGAGTATTATACAATGTCCAGTTTACTCCATCGAACTTTGCTACTCCTCCCATATATGTTCCCACCCAGACAATATTATCTTTTACAAAGACACATTCTGTCAAGTTAGTAGGAAGTCCTGAATTGTTTGTATTGTAATAAACCCAATTTGTATCATTGTATTTAAACAAACCGTATCCTGCAAACCACTTATTGTTATTTTCATCAACATCAACATAGCCAGACCAGTTAACGGGTAATCCAGTGTTATCATTGTTATACACTGTCCAGTTTACTCCGTCATATTTAACGATACCTTTTCCGGGACATGACATCCACATTATATTTCTTTTATCAAGCACAATTCCATAACAGTGATTTTGCGGCAAACCCGAGTTTAGAGTGTCATACACAGTCCACGTATTGCCTTGTAATTTAGCAAATCCATTATCGGTAGTTATCCACTTTACATTATTGCTGTCTATTAAAATACTCCCAACCATACTACTTGGTAAACCTGAATTAAATTGATTATATATCACCCACTGCGGCTGGGCACCAAGTTCAAAAGTGAACAATATTATTATTGTTGTAAATATTATTTTCACATTCAATTATTTCTTGATATTATTTATTTTAATAGAACAATTCTATGTGATTTTATCTCATTTTCTGTTTTCAAAACGGCAAAATAAACGCCGCTCGACAATTTACTTCCATTAAATTTGAATTCATGAATTCCTTTGTTGTATTTACCATTTGCAAGCATAGAAACCAACCTGCCTTTTATATCATATATTTTTAATGTAATATCCGAATACTTTGAAAGTGATATTCTTATCTTCGTTTCATTGTTAAATGGATTAGGGTAATTTTCAATAATGCTGTAAATAGCAGGGATTATTTCTTCATCGTGTGTTACGCTGACAATTCCGTTAGGATTATAGATAGCTATTCCATGCAAGTTACCTATCAATAAATTATTATATTTGTCAAATTCAAATGCAGTTGGAGACCCTACGGGTATTATTTCAAATCCATTGCTTGAATATCTGTACAAAGTCGTCCTATATCGAAAATACGCATTTGAATCGTCTGCTATTACACCATTCACCATATTATCACCTGTTAATCCTAATGAATCAGCTAAATCAAAAGCCGTCCATACGTTTTGTGCTGAATTAAACTTCGCAGCTCCGCCGAAATATGTCCCCACCCATTTATTTCTGCTTTTGTCAATGTATATAGCTATTGCAACATTATCAGGCATTCCTGAATTTTGCATATTGTAGTAGTTCAAACTTCCGTTGTAATACCTTGCAAGACCTTTTAAACCCGCCGCAATCCAAAGCGTATCACCTTCGAAATTCATTTGAAGCGAACCCGAATAAAAGCCACCGTTTGCAGTATCAAAAAGAGTCCAGTTTGTGTTGTCAAATTTCGCCAGCCATCCAGAAGTTACCACCCATTTTGTATCATTGCTGTCAACAGCAATGCAGGTAACTGTTTTTAACGGTGAATTATTTTGATTATAAAGTAACCAGTTCTGTCCATCATACCTACCCAATCCTTTACCTGATATAGTAACCCACATAATACCATTCCTGTCAAATACTATATCTCTTATTTTGTTCCCAGGCAGTCCCGAATTTGCTGAATCATACCTTGTCCATTGATTGTTGTAAAACTTTACAATTCCGCTATCTTGGGTTCCAATCCATATTGCCCCGTTTTTATCAGGGGTAACACAGGTAACACCATCGTCCGGTAATCCTGAATTACTCGAATTGTAAACAATAATATTTTGAGAAAAAACGTTCACAATAAATATTAATTTTGTGAAAGTTATTAAAACTACCAATATTGAATATTTCTTATACATATTGAGTATTAAATTTCTTATAAAATTAGTTAACGGAAATTTCATTTTATTAATTGAATTTACCCCTCTATAATAAAGCATCCCTAAATGATTTTTATTCATATGTTCATACTTTGGCATCTATTTCTGTGATATATAAAACAAATAAAAATAATCTGTATTAATATTCGATGTTTTTCTCCTCAATACTTTATATAGTACAATTACACTCATTTCTCGGAAAATATTCATAAATTCTTTAAAGAATTTTCATTTAAACAGCGTTTCTTAGATTCTGCTGCAGTTATATATTTTATGCAGTAAGAAATATACTGGAAAATGACTCTTGAGGATCTAACTTTTTCTGAATTAGTAATTTCAAAATTTACAGGATGTATATTAGAAGTCGTGATAAATGAATCAAAGAAATGAAATGAAATTGTAGATAAAGAAAATATCAAAATAAATTCGCGCCCCTCAGACAAACAAATTTGATAACTCAAATTATGCAAAATTGTATTTTCTTAATCCCCCTCATGAATCAAATAGTTACTATTTTTTGAAGAGCGTTTATTAATACTTGAATCAAAATAGTCATTATTTGATTTTCTGTCAATGTAACAATATAGTATTAATCAAGTCCGCATTTCGTCATGAATAATTAAACAATGAGAGTTATAAAGATTGAGTCGTTAAGTATAAAGTGATGCAAAGTAGTTATTAATAAAGAAAAAGTCTCCGTTGTATTACAAACAATAAAATGAGGCTTCGCTGCAAGCAGCCGTGTATGATAAATAAGCAAATATGTAGTACCTACGGGACGGCAGAGTTAAACATTTATTTTGCTATTGTTAGACCTACCTACGGGACTTTGTATGTTTAAAGCAACACAAGATTTCGCTTCAAGCAGGATGTCCCGCCCCTCTCCCGCCAAAAAGATAGGCGGGTCTTCGACAGACGGCGGGTTTTCAATAAGGCGGGATCGAAGAATTGCGTTACACGACGTAGATAAATCTACAAACAAAAGGAAGAAAAACAAATGTTGAAGAATTTTAACCGCAGAAAACGCAAAGAAAAATGTAGGATATTATAGCTTAAAAGATTATTTACAAAAGATTTTAACGCAAAGATTATTAAAAAAAGATTTTTATCGCAAAGCTCGCAGAGAATGCAAAGGACGCAAAGAGAGCAAAAATCTATAACGCGCGGGATAAATACGGAAAATCAAGGTGTATTTATTTTGTAAAGAGTTTGTTTTTATTACAACGTTTTTACGAATAGTAGCACTAAGAACAAAAGCCTGGCATGCCTCCCCAAACTGGAGTTTAAAGAGCGATGCTTCGCGTTGGGAAGGAGGAAAAGATTTCGCTGCAAGAGAGAACGCAAAGAAAAATGTAGGATATTATAGCTTAAAAGATTATTTACAAAAGATTTTAACGCAAAGATTATTAAAAAAAGATTTTTA
>JAQVLK010000033.1 GCA_028704165.1 Candidatus Altimarinota bacterium
TTAACAATACGGACTTTCTGCAGAGTGACTTTGTCATTACCCATACGACCAGGTAATTTCTTGCCTAGTTTAATTCTGCGTGGCTTTCTGGTACCGACAGAACCCGGTTCGCGATGATGATCCGAACCATGACTCATAGGACCTCTATGGAAATTGTGACGCTTGATAACTCCCTGGAAACCGCGACCCTTGGAAATACCCTGCACACTTACGGTCTGGCCTTCTTCGAAAATACTTAAAGCAATCTCTTGATCTTTGCTGAATTCAGCGACATCATCAACCTTAAACTCTAAAAGATTCTTGAAAGGGGCTGCTTTGCTCTTTTTTTTCTCAAAACCCAGTACCAATGCGTTGTAACCGTCTCTTTCTGCAGTCTTAAATCCGGAAACAGTGTTTTTCTTCAGTTCTACCAAAGTTACCGGAATTACTTCTCCAGTTTCTTCGTCGACGAGTCTCGTCATTCCGATTTTTTGACCAAGCATCCCTAGCATAGGTGTTGTTTAGAGGTTAATTCATCCGCCTAAGGCGGATAGAAATCAACGTAAATCTTCCTAATATTTGGCTTCCGGAAGCTTTCCAGCTCCCGAAACCAGTATTTGAAAAATTTCAGATAGCGGCAAGATTTTAGCCGATGCCAAAGGGGTTGTCAATACGCAAAAAGCAGGGGGAGGGGAGAAGGGCTTGACGAAATACAAAAACATTGTTGAATGCATACATTGTTGCATTGTTACGCTGCGCTTACTGGCTGGGGAACATCTGGAACTATGATTATCCGCCTAGAAGGATTGCATTGTTCCCGAGACAAGGGGGCATGCCCCCTTGTCCAAGACAAAAAGGCACACAAAAAAAGAGACCCCTAGGGAGGAAGTCTCTTTTACAAATTATAAATATCTAACTTATTTCGTCGTCATCTTGATCTCGATATCAACACCGGCCGGTAGATTCAGATTGGTCAGAGCATCTACGGTCTTGCTGGTAGTCTCAGTGATGTCGATCAGTCTCTTGTGGGTTCTGATCTCAAACTGATCACGAGAATCTTTGTGAACGAAAGTTGAACGATTAACAGTAACCTTATCAATCTTGGTGGGAAGGGGAATAGGACCTGCTACCAAAGCTCCGGTGCGTTCGGCTGCTTCGATAATGGCACGTGAAGCTTGATCGATCACGCGGTGATCAAAAGCTCTGATCTTGATACGTATCTTGGGTTTGGCAGCTTTCGCTTTAGGGGTAGCTGAGGTCATTTTTTAAAAGGGCTGTTAAAGGTAGGGATTAGGGACTAGGGACTAGGGTTTTTTATACCCTCTCCACTTAACCCTAGCGTTACTATTTTAGGATTTTGCTAACGGTTCCGGCACCAACGGTACGACCACCCTCACGGATAGCGAAACGTTGACCATCGTCCATAGCGATCGGAGTACCGAGCTTAACAGTCATCTCGATGTTATCTCCAGGCATCACCATCTCCTGATCGAAGACACATTCTCCGGTTACATCAGTAGTTCTGATGTAGAACTGTGGTTTGTAACCCTTGAAGAATGGAGTATGACGACCACCTTCTTCCTTGGTCAAGATATAAATCTTAGCTTGGAATTCAGTGTGAGGAGTGATAGTACCCGGCTTGGCCAAAACCTGACCACGTTCGATTTCTTCACGTTCAATACCACGCAAGAGAACACCAACGTTATCACCAGCTTGACCTTGATCAAGTAATTTCTTGAACATCTCAACTCCAGTCACAACTACTTTGCGAGTGTCCTTGATACCAACGATTTCGATTTCATCATTGATCTTAACAATACCCTGCTCAATACGTCCGGTAGCAACAGTACCACGACCCTTGATAGAGAAAACATCTTCAACAGGCATCAAGAAAGCCTTGTCTAGTATACGTGCAGGTTGAGGAATATAAGTGTCCAAAGCTTCAGCCAAATCTAGAATTGGTTTAGCGGCGGCCTCGTCGGTAGGATTCTCCAAAGCCTTGAGAGCAGAACCTCTGATAATTGGAGTAGTATCGCCAGGGAACTCATATTTGTTCAAAAGCTCGCGGATTTCAGTCTCAACCAACTCGATCAATTCAGGATCATCAACCATGTCGCATTTGTTCAAGAAAACAACAATGTAAGGAACGTTCACTTGGTGGGCGAGTAGGATGTGTTCACGAGTCTGTGGCATAGGACCATCAGCTGCGGAAACAACCAAGATAGCACCGTCCATCTGAGCGGCACCGGTAATCATGTTCTTGATGTAGTCAGCATGACCCGGACAGTCAACGTGAGCATAGTGACGTTTGGCTGTCTCGTATTCGACGTGAGCGGTAGCAATCGTGATACCACGTTCACGCTCTTCTGGAGCGTTGTCGATTTCATCAAATTTTTTCACAGAAGTTTGTCCTCCAAATTTGGCTGCAAGAACAGCTGTCATAGCTGCAGTCAAAGTTGTTTTACCGTGGTCTACGTGGCCGATTGTACCAACGTTTACGTGTGGCTTGGAACGATCAAATGTGTCTGCCATGGGAAATAAAGTTAGATTTTTTAGGGTTTAAATATATAATTAAATTTTTTTCTGTGCGGGCAAAATACTATAGGAAAGATTTAAAAATGTAAAGGGATTCTTTGAAGAAAATTTCTAATGTCTAATTGCTCCCGTTCAGGGCCTGAGGCACCTCAGGGCCGAAGGCTAATTTCTAATCAATGATTAATTACTAAGGGCTAATGTTTCAAAAGCAGAGAGCATGACCTTTCACTTTAGATATTAGTAATTAGTCATTAGATATTAGTAATTTCCCTAGGCTCCAGTTCTCTTCTTGATAATTTCTTCCGCAATACTTGGAGGTACTTTCTCATAGTGTGCCAGTTCCATGGTGTAGTTACCACGACCTTGAGTAATTGAACGAAGATCAGTTGCATAGCCAAACATATTGGCCAAAGGAACTTTAGCTTTGACGAACTTATTTAGACCACGATCACCCATCTCTTCGATACGTCCTCTCCTGGAGTTCACATCTCCCATCACATCTCCCATGAAATTTTCAGGGACGACCACTTCCACTGCCATGATTGGTTCGAGTAGACAAGGACTAGCCTTACGCACACCATCTTTCAATCCCATCGAAGCTGCGACTTTGAAAGCTGCCTCGGAAGAGTCGACATCATGGTAAGATCCATCAAACAAAGTTACTTTGACATCTACTACCGGATAGCCGGCCATCACACCGTTAGCCATCGCTTCTTGGATACCCTTATCGGTAGCTGGAATGTATTCTTTCGGAATCTTGCCTCCCACAATCGCATCTACGAACTCATATCCCTTACCGGGTTCTTGCGGTTCAAGTTTCAACCAAACATGACCATACTGACCACGACCACCGGACTGTTTGATATACTTTGATTCAACTTCAATTGCTTTTTGAACAGTTTCGCGATAAGCAACTTGTGGTTTACCAATGTTAGCTTCCACTTTGAATTCGCGTCTCATACGATCTACGAGAACTTCCAAATGTAATTCTCCCATACCACCCAAGATAGTCTGATTTGTTTCTTGATCGGTGTGTACACGGAAAGTAGGATCTTCTTCAGCCAGTTTCTGGAGTGAGAGACTCATTTTTTCTTGGTCAGCCTTAGTCTTGGGCTCGATGGCAATATCAATCACAGGTTCTGGGAAAACAATGTTTTCTAAGATAATTGGTTTATCCTCGTCACAGAGCGTGTGTCCGGTTTTGGTAGCCTTGAGGCCTACCACGGCACCGATATTACCGGCTGGAATTTCAGAAATTTCTTTACGATCATTGGCATGCATCTGTAAAAGACGTCCGATACGTTCCTTGTTACCGTTCGTAGAGTTGTAAACATAAGAACCGGATTTCAACACACCGGAATAAACACGTACAAAAGTTAAACGTCCTACAAAAGGATCAGTCATGATTTTGAAAGCCAAAGCAGACAAAGGTTCTTCCTTCGAAGATTTGCGAATCATATCTTCCTCGGTTTTGGGATCGATACCTTTGATATCCGGCACATCCAAAGGAGAGGGGAGATAGTCGGTAACGGCATCGAGTAGTTTCTGGACACCTTTATTCTTGAGAGCTGTGCCGCAGAGGATAGGACAAAACTGATGTCCGATCACTGCTCTGCGAATGGCAGCTTGTAATTCTTCCACACTAAATTCTTCACCACTAAGATATTTTTCCATGAACTGTTCATCATTCTCAGCAACTTTCTCAAGCATGGCAGCGCGTGCCTTGTTGGCAGCATCTTGCATGTCTGCAGGGATCTCTAGCTCTTCAACGTCTTTACCCAGATCATCCTTATGAATAAAAGCCTTCATGGTAACCAAATCTACGAGGCCCTTGAAACTGGACTCCAGACCGATCGGTAATTGAATGGGGATGGCGTTCTTGGTTAAGCGCTCATAAATAGAACCTACACAAAAATCAAAGCTGGCTCCGGTACGGTCCAACTTATTGATAAAACACATCCGAGGAACATGATATTTTTCAGCCTGTCTCCAAACAGTTTCGGACTGAGGTTCAACACCGGCCACACCGTCAAATACTACGAAAGCACCATCCAGCACGCGCAGTGAACGTTCAACTTCGGCCGTGAAATCCACGTGGCCGGGAGTGTCTATAATATTGATCTGCTTGTCTTTCCAATAACAAGTGGTAGCAGCTGAAGTAATGGTAATGCCACGTTCTTGCTCTTGTTCCATCCAGTCCATAGTTGCTTCTCCTTCATGTACTTCACCGAGTTTATAACTGACACCGGTAAAAAAAAGCACACGTTCCGTGACGGTTGTTTTACCTGCGTCAATGTGGGCGATGATACCAATATTGCGGATGTCCTTCAGAGCGGCCATCAAGGTTACTTCTGCCATAGGGGTAATTATTGATTGATAAGTTGGGGCTAATTATGAATTGGAATCTGCAGTCTTATAAAAAAGATTACTCAGAACCTAGTAAGTTCTAAAGTCTGAACACTTTAGATATACTTTGCTAAGTGAGCAAAAGCCTTATTGGCCTCTGCCATACGATGAGTATCTTCTTTCTTTTTCACGGCATTGCCTTGTCCCTTGGATGCGTCCAGAATTTCACTAGCCAATTTTTCAGCCATGGTCTTGCCTTTTTTTCCGCGTGCAGCTTCGATGAGCCAGCGTAAAGCGAGTGTATTCTGGCGTTCGGGTTTGACTTCGATCGGGATCTGATAATTTGAACCTCCGACACGCTTGGATTTGATCTCTAATCTGGGCTTGATGGTTTCCATAGCTTTCTCAAAAACTTTCTCAGGTTTAGGATTGCCGGCTTGTACAATAATTTCGAATGTTTTGTCGATAATGCGAATAGCAGTGGATTTTTTACCTCTGCCCATAATAGTGTTAACTAATTTTTCTTGGATACTTAATTCTTGTTTTCTTTTTCTTGCGCTGGCCATTTACTTATAAATTAGAAATAATTACTTGGGTTTCTTGGCACCGTATTTGCTACGGCTCTGTTTGCGGTTTTCAACTCCACCGGTATCAAGCTGTCCTCTGACGATATGGTATCTCACACCTGGTAGATCTTTTACTCTGCCTCCGCGGATCACAACAACAGAGTGTTCTTGTAGATTGTGTCCTTCTCCTGGGATGTATGCCAAAACCTCCATGCCATTACTTAGTTTGACACTCGCGATTTTACGTAAAGCGGAGTTAGGTTTCTTGGGAGTACGAGTAGTAACTTTGGTACAAACGCCACGTCTAAATGGGGAACCACGTTTTAAGCCAACACGCTTTTTCTTAAGTACGTTGAGCTGAAATTGCAGTGCAGGAGCCTTGCTTTTCTTGGTACTTTGCTTGCGTGCTTTGCGCACTAATTGATTGATTGTAGGCATTTTTGAAATCTTTTAGAATAAACTTTTTGCCGTAGGAAGTTAGCAGAAGACCAGAGAGGTGTCAAGAAATAAGGGAAGAGATAAATGGTTAGAATGGTTGGAGAACCAGTAATTCAGTGACACAGTAATTCAGTAGGATTGTATTTACTGTATTACTGATCCGCCTTGGCGGAACTGATGCTACTGGCGGGGGAACAGAATGGCTAAATGGTTAGAAATAGGGACTAGGGTAGAGGGTTGAGGGTGGGAAAACTAGTGACGAGTGACTAGTGACTAGATTCTTGCACTCGCACTTGCACTTAAGAAAGTGTTCTCTTATTCCTTACAGTAAGTATCACGATAAATCTGACCGGCACGTATCAGTTTACCGATGATAACGTTCTCCTTTAATCCTTCCAATGTATCTAGTCGTTTGGTGACGGAAGCTTCTACCAATACTCGGATAGTTTCTTGGAAAGAAGCAGCGGCCAACCAGCTCTCGGTATTGAGAGAAATTCTGGTCAATCCTAGCAGTAATCGATCAAACTTAGCTAGTTTCTTTTTCTTCTTGGCTAGAGCTGCGTTCGTCTGTTCCAAAGTCAAGAAATTGACTACCTGTCCCGGCAGCAACTCTGTATCACCCGGATCGGTGACACGAGCTTTGGAGAACATCTGTTTTACAATAATTTCGATATGCTTATCGTTGATGCTCTGTCCCTGACTGGCGTAGATGGATTGTACCTCTCGCATGACATATTTCTGAGCAGTCAAAATGTTGGTTGCTAGAATCAGATCTTGTAAGTTCAAGTGACCTTCGGTCAAAGCTTGTCCGGCATAAACATGATCTTTATTGCCAACCCTCAAACCTTCTTTAGCAGGAATAGAATAAGTGCGAACTGGCTTAACAGTTTGCTTGATCACAATAAAGTCTTCACTAACCTTGACAACCTTACCTTGGTTGAGGGCTTTGACAGTTTCTTTCTTGTCGGCACTACGTGCCACAACCTCTTTTTCTTTGACACTATCACCCACTTTGACGATTGCCTCGCATTTACCCTTTAGTTCGTAAACATCTTCTTCCAATTTGTCAGCTACGATTTCAATTTCGGCGATCTGTCCTTTACGTGTCATCTTCACTTCACCGCTAATCTCGGCCAGATAAGCTTGAGTCTTTGGTGAACGAGCTTCAAATAATTCTTCCACACGTGGCAGACCTTGAGTGATATCTTTTCCTTCGGCTACACCTCCGGAATGGAAGGTTCTCATGGTAAGTTGGGTGCCAGGTTCACCGATACTTTGGGCGGCGATAATACCGACCGGAGTACCAAGTTCAACGGTTTTACTGGTGGCCAAATCTCGGCCGTAACACTTCTGACAGACACCATTGATCGTCAGACAAGTCATAATAGAACGTACATAAAGCTCATTGACTTGGGCCTTATGAATTTTGCGTGTGACTTCCCAGTCAATCGCTTGTCCTTTTTCGGCGATGATTTCTCCGGTCTTGGGATCTGCGACATCTGCTGCCAATGTTCTACCAAAAATACGATTCTCAAAAGCTTCCCCAATCTCTTCACTTTCCTTGCGAGTGACTGTGACAAAGGAAGTTGAGCCGCAATCTTGCTCGCGAACCACTACGTCCTGTACGGCATCAACAAGACGACGTGTCAAATATCCTGCACCAGCTGTCTTGAGAGCTGTATCTGATTTTCCTTTACGACCACCGTGAGTGGCGATAAAGTATTCCAAAGGAGAGAAACCTTCTCGGAAGTTGGACTTGATGGGAAGTTCGATGGTCTTACCGGCCGGATTGGCGACGAGACCTTTGATACCTGCAATCTGCGTAATCTGTCCCCAGTTACCACGAGCACCGGAGTTAACCATGGTAAAGACTGTTCCCTCGCGGTCGATCTCGTCCACCAATGATTCAGAAATTCTGTTCTTGGCTGTAGCCCAAGACTTGATGGTATGCTGGTAACGTTCATCATCAGTCATCAAACCCTTACGATACTGTTTGGTAATTTGAGCGATGATCTCATTGGTCTCATCAATCACCTTGTCTTTATTCTTAGGAGATTGCAGATCACTAATAGAGAGTGAAAGACCTGATTTGCTGGCGAATTTGAAACCGATACGTTTGATCTGATCTGCCAATTGTGCGGTTGTTTCAATATCAACCTTCTCATAACAATCACTGATTGCTTCTTTGAGAGCCTTTTTGGTCATGTCTATATTTCTATAACCCAAGGCCTCATGTAGAAAACTATTGAAGATCATTCTTCCCACGGAAGTTTCAATGATCTCGCCTTTGATACGAGCCTTTATCTTGTCTTGCAAAGTGACAAAACCTTTACGATAAGCAGTGATAGCTTCGTTTATGTCGCAGAAGATGAATGGCTTTAGTTTCGCATTGGCAGAGATATGTGTCAGGTAGTAACATCCCAAAATCATATCCTGAGAAGGACTGATGATTGGTTCTCCACTGGATGGTTTGAGCAAATTCTTGGCTGAAAGCATGATCTCTCCGGCTTCTCTCTGAGCATGTTTTGAGAGAGGTACGTGCACGGCCATCTGGTCTCCATCGAAGTCAGCATTGAAAGCGGAACAGACGAGTGGATGTAATTGAATAGCTTTACCTTCGATCAAAACCGGTTGGAAAGCTTGAATACCGAGACGGTGCAAGGTAGGTGCACGGTTTAGCAAGACGTATTGATTCTTGGTAATTTCTTCCAAAGCATCCCAAACCTCAGGGCGACCCCATTCGATCAATTTTTCGGCATTCTTGAGGTTATGAGCCTGTTCATTTTGTAAGAGTTTTCCAATTACAAAAGGCTTGAATAACTCCAAGGCCATTTTCTTTGGAATACCACACTGGTGGAGTTTGAGGTTTGGACCAACCACGATGACAGAACGTCCGGAATAGTCCACACGTTTACCCAGCAGGTTCTGACGGAAACGTCCTTGTTTACCCTTGAGCATGTCTGAAAGACTCTTGAGTTGCAGTCTGGAGTATCCGGTTTTTGTAACGGCACGGCCGGCACGGGCAGAGTTGTTGATCAAAGCATCAACAGCCTCTTGTAGCATACGTTTCTCGTTGCGACAGATTACTTCCGGAGCACCGATTTCAAGTAGTCTCTTGAGACGATTATTACGGTTGATAATTCTACGATACAAATCGTTCAAATCTGAAGCGGCAAAACGTCCACCATCGAGCTGCACCATAGGACGTAAGTCAGGTGGAATAACAGGTAAGATGCTTAAGATCATCCACTCCGGTTTGATATCGGCTTTGACCAAACTACCCGCTAGCATCAAACGCTTGGTAAGTTTCTTCTTTTTCTGACCGCTGGATTTTTTTATCTTGGCTTTGATGTCCTGACTGAGTGTTTCCAGGTTAATGCTCTCGATACATTCTCTGATAGCTTCAGCACCGATGCCGGCCTTGAAGACGTGGCCAAACTTCATTGAGAGATCTCGATATTTCAACTCTGAGATTACCTTGAATCTTTCGATGGACTTCAAATCTTCGCGTGCTTGCTCATAGGCTTCGGCAAGTTCTTCAAAATCCTTGAGTGAACTGTCTCTCAATTGATCTTTCATTTTCTTCTTCTGATTGGCGTTTAATTTTTGATCAAGCTCAAGCTGATTCTGTTGATCTTTGTAATCTTTCTGGAGGCGGTTCTTGTGTTGTTTGTAGTCTTTTTCCAATTCTTCCGTGGCGCCGGCTTTGGCATCATGATCAACTTCTTGGATGATGTAACTTGCAAAATAAACTACTTGTTCAAGTGTCTTGATCGGCAGATTGAGTAGCAATCCTATTCTGGAAGGAGTGGAACGTAGGAACCAAATATGAGTTACAGGAACTGCCAACTTGATATGACCCATACGCTCTCTTCTGACTGAAGAACGAGTTACCTCGACGCCACACTTGTCACAAACGACGTTCTTGTAACGGATTTTCTTATACTTACCGCAATAACATTCCCAGTTCTTGGTAGGCCCAAAAATTTTCTCACAAAAGAGACCATCACGTTCGGGTTTTTGCGTACGATAGTTGATGGTTTCCGGTTTGGTAACTTCTCCATAAGACCAGTTTAGAATCTGTTCAGGAGAAGCAACCGAGACAGAGATTGTATCAAAGTCACTGGGAATATAGCTCTTATCTCTTTTATTGGGAGTGTTCATTTATGATGAAAGTTAGAGTGATAAAGTTTTTAAAAAGAATTAGCCTTTTTTCTTAGAATCTTCTTTGGGTTCTTCTCGCACAGGAATCTTTTCGGCTGCTTCAAGTTCCTTGGTTGGATCATAGAAGTCCTCACTACTTTCAGGAACGATCTCACTGGTCTTGGTTAGGTCGACATTGAGACAAAGTCCCTGTAACTCACGTACCAAAACATTAAATGATTCCGGAGTACGAGGTTTCTTGATCTCTTCACCCTTTACGATTGACTCATAAGCCTTGGAGCGTCCCAAAACATCATCAGACTTAATGGTAAGCATCTCTTGCAAGGCGTGCGCAGCGGCATAGGCTTCGAGTGCCCAAACTTCCATCTCTCCGAAACGCTGACCACCATGTTGAGCTTTTCCTCCGAGTGGCTGCTGTGTTACCAGTGAGTATGGACCGATCGAACGAGCATGGATCTTGTCGTCTACCAAATGATGCAACTTCATAATATAGGTGTAACCGACAGTGGTACGATTGTCGAAGGGTTCACCGGTCTTACCTTCATAGAGTTGGACCTTACCATCTTCCGGTAGGCCGGCTTCTTTGAAGGTCTGTCTGATTTCGTCTTCGGTAATACCATTCAAAACCGGAGTAGCAATTTTAATGCCCAACTCTTTGGCGGCGCGGCCAATATGGGCTTCCAATAACTGTCCCACGTTCATACGACTGGCAATACCGAGCGGATTCAAAACAATGTCGACGGGAGTTCCATCCGCCAAGAAAGGAAGATCCTCCAATGGCACAACTTTACTGATCACACCCTTGTTTCCGTGACGACCAGCTAGCTTATCACCAACTGATAATTGTTTGACTTGGGCGACACTGACCTGAACTTGTTTGTTGACTCCGGTTGGCAGATCATCTCCCTGTGCTCTATCAAAGATACGAACGCCAACCACTTTCCCCTTGGCTCCTCCCGGAATGCGTAAGGAAGTATCTTTAACATCACGAGCTTTTTCGCCGAAGATGGCTCTTAGGAGTCTTTCTTCAGCTGTGAGCTCAGTCTCTCCCTTGGGTGTAATCTTACCGACTAGGATGTCTCCTTCGTTCACTTCGGAACCGATCACTACGATTCCTTCTTCGTCCAGGTTCTTGAGTTTTTCTTCACTGATATTTGGAATGTCGCGAGTTACGGTCTCCGGTCCCAGTTTGGTATCGCGGACATCAACCACATAGTTCTCAATATGGATGGAACTATAATAATCTTCGTGCAACATTCTTTCTGAAATCAAAATAGCGTCTTCGTAGTTTCCTCCAAACCAACTCATGTAAGCTACGAGCAAGTTTCTACCCAAGGCGATTTCTCCGTTTTGAGTAGCGGCTCCATCTGCTAAAACCTGACCTTTTTTGATCTTCTCGCCTTGCTCGACGATTGGTCTCTGGTGCATACAGGTAGCCTGGTTACTACGAGCAAAATTTTGCAATTTATAAACATATTTCTTACCACTATCACTGATCATGGTAATTTGACTTGCTTCCACATCAGCAACCACACCGCTTTCCTCGGCTACGATCACCTGACGTGAGTTAACGGCTGCCATCTTTTCCATGCCTGTACCAACCACAGGAGCTTCGGGTTTCATGAGAGAAACGGCCTGACGTTGCATGTTAGAACCCATCAAGGCACGACTACCATCATCATGCTCCAAGAAAGGAATGAGTGAGGTTGAGACGGATACAATCTGTTTGGCATCAACGTCTACGTGAGTAACATCCTTAATATGATACAAGGCAGCTTCACCATCCTTACGTGCTGAAACGCGCTCTTCCATGAAATTTCCATATTGATCCAGACTGGTATTTGATGGAGCAACGATAAAGTGCATTTCTTCATCCGCATCGTAATAATCAACCTGGTCCGTTACATAGGCACGGACCGGAATTTCATCCAAGCCTTTGATTTTGACCAATTTCTTGGCAAGTTCAGGAGTAATTTGAGTATGATCCTTGACGAGCACTTTTTTGGTCTGAGGATCCTTGATATCTTCATCGACATATCTACCGATCAGCATCTTTTCGTCTTTACAAGAGACTTTCCTATCCACCTTGATATAAGGAGTCTCGATAAATCCGAATTCATTGACCTTAGCATAAGTTGCCAAATGTACTACGAGACCGATGTTTGGTCCTTCTGGAGTGGTGATCGGACAAATACGTCCGTAATGTGTACGATGCACGTCACGTACATCAAAAGAAGCACGTTCTCTGGCCAAACCTCCCGGACCCATCGCAGATAATCTACGTTTGTGATCTAGTTCTGAGAGGGGATTGGTTTGATCCATGAACTGTGAGAGCTGTGAACTGGCAAAGAACTCTCTCATGGCTGCGATGATAGGACGTGAGTTGATAAGTTGGGTTGGCACAACTGTCTCCAAATCCAAGACAGTCATACGATCCTTACAGATACGTTCGGTACGTAGCAAACCAACTCGGAATTTGTTCTGACAAAGCTCACCAACGGCACGAATTCTACGATTACCAAGGTGATCGATATCATCAGGGACACCGCCTACGGTATTGAGACGAATCATTTCACTAATAATGGCTACCAAATCTTCTCTTTGTAAAACACGAAACTTCTTGTTCAAAGGAGTATCCAAATGCAATCTCTTGTTGATTTTGTAACGACCTACTTTGCCCAAGTCATAACGTCTGAAATCAAAAAACATACTATTAAGGAGTTGCTTGGCGTTTTCTGCCGTAGCTAGATCTCCCGGACGAATACGTTTGTAGACAGCTTGCAAACCTTCTTCAACAGAGGAGGAAGGATCTTTTTCCAAAGTGGCTAAGAGGAAAGGATTGGGGAAACCTTCTTCTTCCAGATCCTTGTAGAGGTCGATGATTTCTTTGTCAGTTCCATATCCAAAAGCACGCAAGAGCGAGGTAACCGGTAATTTACGTTTACGATCAATTTTGACGGAGATGATGCCGCGTTTATCAGTTTCCATTTCCAACCAAGCACCGCGATTTGGAATTAATTTGGTGCCGAAATAACCGGTAGTGTTGTCCTGTACAAAAACCACACCGGGGGAGCGAACGATCTGACTGACGACGACACGTTCAACACCATTGATAATAAAAGTACCACGAGGAGTCATCAAAGGGATGTTTCCCAAGAAAACTTCCTGCTCTTTCACTTCACCGGTGACCTTATTGATGAGCTGAACCTGGCAACGCAGAGGTGCTTCATAAGAAATGTTCTTTTCTCTGGCAGTGATCTCGTCGTACTTCTCTTCATCCACATAATGTTTGATAAAATGCAATTCCAGATTTTTCCCGGTAAAATCCTCAATCGGGGAAATCTCGTCTAGTAATTCAGCAATTCCCTCGTTGAGAAACCAGTTGTAGGAATCGGTCTGGATCTCAATCAGGTTTGGCAAAAGAGCCTCTCCCTTGGTTGTTGTGAAGAATCTGCGTTGGGTGATTTGTGACATGTAAAAATGGCTAATAGTTGATAAAAATGGCGCTCAACTACAACACAATCGTTTGGCCAATACGAAGAGCAGTTTATAGATGCGAAAAAGCTTTGTCAAATAGAGGTGGAAGAAAGGCTTGACATATTTATTTAATATTCTATCTAAGGACTTGCTAAGAGGGGAGGCTGGGTAATTGGCAAGTGACTTGCTTTGGTAATAGCAATGTTTACGGGAAAAGATCTTTGCAGAAGGGCACTGAATTATTAGAATTTGCAAAAAACTTGAATTATTGTGAAATTGTGCTATAATAGGAAACTGCTTTAACTGAAGCACTTTATGGCCCCAAATAACTTCGAAAATAAGTCTCCGGAAAAGAAGAGTTTCTTGTCTATGACGAGAGCTAAAATAAGTGATTGGTGGGAAGGAG
>JAQVLK010000089.1 GCA_028704165.1 Candidatus Altimarinota bacterium
GGGGCTATGATGTAGTTGACTTCATATGTTCCTATTCTTTCCACACGGCTCTGTCTGAAAAGGGATTTAAGTCCTGGACGCTTTGTTTCATTAAGAGCTTCAAGTCCGAATTTAACCAGCGACCTGTTTATTTTCAAAAGTGGCATTTGATCGGCAATAGTTCCTATTGCGGCAAGTTCCAATTTGTCGTCAACTTTTTTTATAAGCTCTTTTGCAAAAAAATACGCCACTGCCGCTCCGCAGATCCCGGATGTATGAATAATACCGAAAGCTTTTGGAAGTTTACTGCCTTTTTGATGATGGTCGGTAATAATCACATCGACTCCCAATTTATTTGCAGTATCAATTGCCTTATTTGCCACAATCCCGTTATCAACGGTAACAATTAATTTTAAATTCGGATATTTTTCTTTAAGAGAAATAACGCTTTCGGAATTTATTCCGTATCCTTCGGAAAACCTGTCGGGAATATGAGGAAGAACTTCCAACCCGAACTCATTAAGCGCTTCCCACATAATTGCCGTTGCACATATTCCGTCCGCGTCGTAATCCCCGTAAACTATTGTAAATTCCTTCTGCTTTTTGGCTTGATTGATTCTTTTGATTGCAACTCCTACTGAAGTTTTATTTATTCCAAGTTCCTTAAGGGTTATTTTTGAAGGATCCTTGGGATTAAAAAACTCTTTTTTTTCTTTTTCTGTTTTAATACCCCTATTGATAAGAAGCGCATCAATGATGTCTTTTTCACCTTTTATCTTTTTCTTTCCCAAAATTTCCCATTTCATGCTGATATAATGTATCTAATATGGATCTTCATGTCCAGCTTCCAATATCCGTTGCCGAAATCTTGGAGAAATTTGATACTGCAAAGTATGAAATATATATCGTCGGAGGAGCAGTAAGAGATATTCTAACCGGCAAGGTTGTTCATGATTGGGACTTCACGACAAATGCAACCCCTGAAGAAATTCTAAAAATTTTCCCCGACGGATTCTACGACAATATTTTCGGAACGGTAGGAATAAAAACGGAAGAGTTTGAAAGACCTCTCGAAGTTACCACTTTCAGAACTGAATTCGGATATTCGGATAAAAGAAGACCGGATAAAGTCGCCTGGGGAAAGTCCCTAGAAGAAGATCTTGAAAGAAGAGATTTTACAATCAATGCCATGGCACTGGACAAGAACCTTAACTTAATCGACCATTACAACAGCCGGGAGGACCTAAACAAAAAAATTATCAAAGCGGTGGGAGACCCCAACGAAAGATTCGGAGAAGATGCCTTAAGAATGATGAGGGCGGTAAGAATCGCGACTGAACTGGGTTTTAGCATAGGAGACAAAACATTCGAAGCGATTAAAAAGAATTCTCCCCTGATAGGAAAGATTGCAAAAGAAAGGGTAAAAGACGAACTTTTCAAGCTGATTGCATCCCCGAATGCTGCAGACGGAGTCATGCTTCTAAAGGATTCGGGGCTTATGCAGGAAATTCTTCCGGAACTAATCAAATGTTTCGGAGTAGAGCAAAAATCTCCGGGACGGCACCACATTTATGACGTGGGAACTCACCTTGTGATGTCTCTTAAATTCTGCAAAAGTACCGATCCTGTTACGAAGTTTGCAACCCTAATTCATGATATAGGGAAACCCCTGACGTATAAGAAACTGGATACCGGAGTAATTACTTTTTACAATCACGAAATGGTTTCGACAAAAATTGCCGAAAACATTGCCGACAGGCTTAGGTTTTCAAAAAAAGAAAAAGACAAATTCCTTACTCTTGTAAGATGGCACCAGTTCACTGTCGATGAACACCAAACCGATTCTGCCATAAGAAGAATTTTGAGAAATGTGGGACCGGAAAACATGGAGGATATGCTTGCCTTAAGAACCGGAGACAGACTCGGAGGGGGGGCAACAGAAACAAGCTGGAGACTTGAAGAGTTCAAAAAAAGACTGATTGAAGTCCAGAAACAGCCATTCAGTGTGAGGGACCTTAAAATTAACGGAAACGACGTAATGAAAGAACTAAACCTTAAACCGGGACCAAAAGTAGGAGAAATCCTGGAAGAAATATTTAAAGAGGTAGAAGAAATGAAAATTGAAAACAAAAAAGAAATGCTCCTTAAGAAGCTAAAAAACCTCTCTTGACTTCCTAAAACATATCAGTTATATATAGCACGAATGCCGGAGATCGAAAGAAAATTTTTACTACAAAGTGATAGCGAGAATTTTTCTATAAATACAGCTTTATTAACTCTTTATCCTTCTTTAAGTGCTCTTCGTGCAGATGTCTTAGCCAACGGTACCCCGATTCGACAAGGATATCTACAGGCAGGAGCACTTAACCTGATGAGAATAATCGGGATGCGACCAAGTTTTTTACCTATGGAGGCCAGACTTAGAGATAAAGGAGGCCAGTTAACCTTCACAGTTAAAGGTCCTGAAAGTCTTACCCGAGATGAGTTGGAAGCTAATATAACCCCAGAACTATTTGAGGAATTTTGGCCTCAAACAGAAGGCGCGCGCGTTGAAAAAGTTCGTTTAAAAAAACCATACGGGAAACACCAGATAGAAACTGATGTATCCACCGATAGAGATCTTACTGTCGCAGAAGTTGAAGTCCCGACGGCAGAAGAAGCAAGAGAAATAATTGCCATAGGACTTGACGTAACAGATGATAAAAGATTTAAAAATTATAACCTAGCTAAATAAAAATTTATCCTCTTTTTAACTTTTTCTCCATCTCATCCCAGGTAACAAGTAAGGGTACTGCCACAAACGGGGAAGAATAAGTTCCCGAAACGGTCCCCACAAGAAGCGCTACCGCAAACCATCTGACGCTTTCTCCGCCCATGAGAATCAAGGCTACAAGCATGAATATTATGGTAAATGAATTGTTTAATGACCTTACCATTGTTTCTGTCAGGGCAGTATTTGCCAGATCCTTAAGATCCCCTCCTATCTTTTTCCTTTGCTCCCTAAGTCTGTCAAAAACAACAATCGTGTCGTGGACAGAGAAAGAAAGAATAGTGAGAGCAGCCGTCACAAAAAGAAAATCAATCTCTGCCCCAAAGAAATGTCCGAACAAAGAAAACATTCCAAGAAGCACAAAAGTATCATGAAGCGTGGCAACCGTTGCCGAAACTCCAAACTTCAAACTTTTAAACTGATATGCAATCCAGAGAAGGATTCCTCCGGCTGACAGAAGCAAAGCATATATTGTTTTTTTGACAAGTTCCGGTCCGACCGAAGGACCTATGTTTTCAAAACTTACCTCGGTTGCCCCCTGAGCCTTAAAATCAGCCCTGATTTTATCCGATTCTTCTTTTGTTTTTGGAGAGTATCTGAAAACCTCCTGTCTGCCGTCTGCAAATTTGTACTCGGCTACTACTCCCCCGGTAAAATCGATCCCTACCCTAAATCCCCATTTAACTATGGAGAATATGCCGGATCCTAT
>JAQVLK010000090.1 GCA_028704165.1 Candidatus Altimarinota bacterium
CCACCGCTCAGATGGTGGTGGTGCTCAAGCCGATACATGACAAATATAGGATCAAAAGGCTCGTTATCTCTACGTACCAGGCCGTTTCCGGCTGGGGCAAGGAAGCGGTGGATGAGCTTATTGAACAGACAAAAGCCTGGGTGGCCGGCAAGCCTGTCGAGGTAAAGATACTTCCCAAACAGATAATGTTCAACGCCGTGCCCCAGATAGACTCTTTCCTTGACACCGGCTATACAAAAGAAGAGATGAAGATGGTCAACGAGACCAAAAAGATAATGGAAGATGATTCGATCGCCGTCACTGCGACCACGGTAAGGGTCCCTGTGTTCATCGGGCACAGCGAAGCCGTGAACATCGAGACCGAGAATCCGATAACAGCGGAAGAAGTAAGAAAACTTCTGGCGAAAGCTCCGGGAGTGCGCGTAATGGATGATCCGGCGAACAAAGTATATCCTACGGCCATCGATTGCGTAGGCATAGACGATACTTTTGTGGGCAGGATAAGAAAAGACATCTCCGTGCCGAACGGAATAGACCTATGGATCGTGTCCGATAACTTAAGAAAAGGCGCGGCCACCAATGCGGTACAGATAGCCGAGGAAATGATAAGACAAGGGCTTTTATGAAGAAGAATGAGCCTCTGCTCAGTTCAAAGTCCATAGATTCTCTTCAGAGGATAATACCTCCCGTTGCTTTTGCCGTATCCGCGGTGCTGATAGGAACAATAGGATATATTCTAATAGAAAAGATGACGCCGCTGGATTCCCTGTATCTGACCATTGCCAGCATGTTCCTTACCGTAAGTTATCTGGATACGATCAAGTTTTCAGAAACCGGGAAGATCTTCTCGGTTTTCTTTCTCGTCTTTGGCGTATTTTCGGTTTTTTATGCGGTAGGTACGATAATCGATTTCATTGTTGAGGGAACAATCTTAGGTATCAGGAGGAGAAAAAAAATGGATGACAAGATCAAGCATATGAAGGATCATTATATCGTATGCAGTTACGGGAGAGTGGGGCATCAAATAGCCCAGGAATTGAAAGCGCACAAACTTCCATTTGTAGTGATAGATCAAAAAGAATCCACAGCTGAGGAGCTCAATTCCAAGGATATTCCATATTACATCGGCAGTATGTCGGACGATGCAATCTTGGAAAAAGCAGGGATATCGCGCGCAAAAGTGCTATTTGCGGCTGCTGACAGCGACATCGAGAACGTCTATGTTACGCTTGCGGCAAAAGTGGTTAACCCTGAAATAATAGTAGTTGCCCGTGCCAGCCATAAGGAAATAGAGAGCAAATTAAGGAAAGCGGGAGCAAACAAAGTAATATCTCCGTATTTCATTGCCGGAAGCCGCATGGCGTCTATGGCGGTAAGCCCTGTATCCGTTGAATTTCTGGATATCGCAACGGGCAGCGATAATATTGAGATGTGGGTTAGGGAATTCCATATAAAAGAAAGCTCTCCTCTTGCCGGCAAGACTCTCGGCGAGGCAAATGTGAGAAAAGCCACCGGGACCATGGTCCTGTCCATAAAGAAATCTTCGGGCGGCTTTGAGCTGACGCCCAAATCTTCCAGCCTGATCAAAAAAGGAGATGTCCTTGTAGCTTTGGGGACCGGCCAGCAGTTAAATTGTCTGGAGAACATACTGTAGATATGGCTTTGAAAAGAGAAAATGACCTTATGGCGGGAGCCCTTGATGCGGCGGCACGGGAGATATGCCTTGCGGCGCGCACCGCTCCCAAGACCAGAGGAGTGGACCTCATAGAAACTGCTGTCGTTGACGGGGAAGACCTCAAAAAGATCGTTTCCGAGATGGAAAAGATCTTCGCCTCTACTCAGAGGGAGGCTTTCCGTAAAAATGCCGGCTCGCTCAATGATTGCGTCTGCGCGGTCCTGATAGGCGCAAAGAACAAGACAGCCGGGCTGGCCCCGTGCGGGCTGTGCGGATTCAGGGACTGTGATGACAACGAGAAGAACGGCGCTGTATGCGCTTTTAATATGATGGACCTGGGGATCGCGGTAGGATCGGCCATTTCCGTGGCTGCCGACAAAAGGATAGACAACCGTCTAATGTGGACTGTAGGCATGGCGGCAAAGAACCTGGGACTGCTGGGCCAGGGTGTTAAGCAGATCATAGGTATCCCCTTGAGCGCAACCGGCAAGAACATTTTTTTTGACAAAAAATAAGGAGTATCTGACATGTTTGACGATATAAAGGCCGTGTTTGACAGGGACCCGGCGGCAAAGAACATCTTTGAAGTCGTTTTTTACCAGGGAGTATGGGCCATATATCTACACAGGGTCGCTCATTTCCTTTACGAGCTCAAGGTGCCTGTCATCCCGCGGCTGGTCTCCCAGATAAGCCGCTTTCTAACCGGCATAGAGATCCATCCCGGCGCAAAGATAGGGAAGGGTTTTTTTATAGACCACGGGGCCGGAGTTGTGATAGGAGAAACCACGATCATAGGCGACAATGTCACCATTTACCAGGGCGTGACCCTGGGCGGGACAGGCAAGGAAAAAGGGAAGAGACATCCTACGATAGGAAATAACGTGATAATAGGGGCCGAAGCAATAGTCCTCGGGGACATTACGATAGGCGATAATTCAAGAGTAGGCGCCGGAGCCCTTGTAACAAAATCGGTCTGCCCCAACTGCACTGTTGTGGGCAATCCCGCACGGGTGGTGGTGAGGGACGGCGTAAAGATCAATCCTTTGGAGCACGGGGACCTGCCGGACCCGGTCGGAAAGATGATCGATGACCTCCAGAGCAGGATATCCGAGCTTGAGAAGAAGGTCGGCAGGTAAATCGTATGGCCCTTCAAATATTTAATACCGCATCCAGGCAGAAAGAACTGTTCGAACCCCTCGTTCCTAAAGAGGTTTCGATGTACGTGTGCGGCATAACTCCGTATGATGAGACGCATCTCGGCCACGGGCGCGCATATGTCGCTTTTGACGTCATCCGCCGCTATCTTGAATACAGCGGTTACACGGTCAGGTATATGCAGAACATCACCGACATCGACGACAAGATAATCAAAAAAGCCGCCGACAGCTTGACCAGTATTGAAATGATCGCCGAAAAATATACAAATAGTTTTTTCGACGTAATGGACAAGCTTAAAGTTAAGAAAGCATCCGGCTATCCCAAAGCTACCGAGCATATCAAAGAGATGGTCGAATTTACAAGATCTCTCGAAGACAAGGGGTTTGCCTATTCCGCGGGAGGTGACGTTTATTTTGACATCTCAAAGTTCGGCGCGTACGGGCAGCTCTCAAAGAGGGACATAGAAGGAATGTTGTCCGGGGCAAGGGTCGAGGTGAACGATAAAAAAAAGAACCCTCTTGATTTTGTACTCTGGAAAGCCGCAAAAGAAGGGGAGCCGTCGTGGGAGAGCCCCTGGGGAAAAGGTCGGCCCGGCTGGCATACCGAATGCG
>JAQVLK010000091.1 GCA_028704165.1 Candidatus Altimarinota bacterium
CCCAATAATACAAGCAAAGTTTTCGAGGAAAAAAAAATTAATTTCATAGAGAGCGGATATATCTTGACTCTCCATTAACAGAATGGTCATTAGCAAATCATGTCAATAGAAGACATACACTCGCTCCCCATATCTCCGTATCTTGATAAGATAACCGATTCCCTTGCCGATAACTATACGGTCATGCTTCATGCCGAAACTGGAGCAGGTAAAACCACGCTTGTTCCATGGAAGCTATTAAGCCATAAAGCATTTGCCGAAAAAAAAATCATACTCCTCCAGCCTCGCCGCATCGCCGCGCGAGCCGCTGCAGACCGCATTGCGGCCCTGCTTGGTGAAAAAATCGGGCAAAGGATCGGGCTCCGCACCAGAACGGAAACCTACATTGGAAGAGCAACGCACCTGGAAGTGGTCACCGAAGGGATTCTCACGCGTATCATCCAGAATGATCAATCCCTAGCAGGATATGACACAATCATCTTCGACGAATTTCATGAGCGCACACTCCAGGCAGACATGGCCCTCGCGTTCACACTGGATTGCCGCGAAACATTGCGGCCTGATATCAAGCTCCTGTTCATGTCTGCCACGCCCCCATCAGACGAGATCGAATCCCTCCTGGGACCTGTACAGCGCATGACCGTGCCCGGCCGCGCCTATCAGGTGAAGGTCGCGTACCGCCCGCCCCGTTCCGATGAAAAACCATGGGACGGCGTGGCGCGTTTGGCTTCCGAAGCAAAGGATATGCTGGGACCGGCCGGCGGCGGCATTCTGGTCTTTCTTCCCGGATTCAGAGAGATCCGGCGCGCGCAGGAAGCGCTTGTCAATACCAACGAGAACGTCAGTGTGCTTCACGGCCAGCTTTCGCCTGAAGAACAGAGGAATGTTCTGAATCCGCCATCAACGGTTCACGACCGCATCATACTCGCGACGAATGTGGCTGAAACCAGCGTTACTATCCCTGACGTGCGCGCCGTGGTGGACTCCGGTCTCGAACGCCGCGTCCGGTACCTGCCGCGTACCGGCATGGACCACTGGGACACCGTGTCAATCAGCGCCGCGTCTGCCGAACAACGCACAGGCCGTGCTGGACGTCTCGGTCCCGGCCTGTGCCTGCGTTGGTGGCATGAGTCCGACCCTCGCGCTCAATTCTCGCCACCGGAAATTATGGAATCTGACCTTGCGCCGCTGGTGCTGGAAACAGCTCTTTGGGGCGCCTCATCCCCGTACAATCTCAAATGGCTGACTCAGCCGCCGCAGGCAGCGGTACAGCGGGCAACGCAGCTCTTGCACCAGCTCGGTCTTATCGACCAGAACAGCCGCATCACCAGCGCGGGAATCCGGGCGGCGAACATGGGAATGCATCCCAGGCTGGGCCGCATGATAATTTCAGCCGCTGAAAAAGGACTGCTGGCAACAGCAGCGCTGACAGCCGCATTTTTTGAAGAAGGCGGCGCAGCATTCGGTGATGATCCGGACTTCCGCGACCGTCTCGAAGCGTGGAAATCCTGGAATGACGGGGCAGCGGGTGTGATGCCAGAAGGGCCTGCCCGGAGGATTGCAGATGAACTGCGTCGCATTATACGCGCGGTTGGCAAGGACCAGCAGAACAGCGCTGGGTATGATATTGATACCAGACAAGCCGGGAAACTTATCCTCCTTGCCTATCCTGAGCGAGCAGCGAGGAAAACAAACGAAGACCGCAGCCATGTTTCCCGCTGGGTGCTCGCAACCGGCCGTGGAGCGCAGGTGCGCGGGCCTCTCTCGCGGGAAAAATTTCTTGCTGTGGCCGATCTGGACGGCGGGGACACTGACGCGCGCGTCTTTTTAGCAGCGCCGATAACTATCGGCGACCTGGAAAGCGGGCTGGCGGGAGCGCCGACAGATGAATATCTGGTTGAATGGAATGCGTGGACGCCTCGCGCCCGGATAACGCGTCATCTGGGGAAACTTATCCTTAACGAATCAGTCGGCGAACTGCCCCCTCCTGAGGAAATAGCGAATGCTGTACGAATACGTCTTCTACAGGAAGAGCTGAATATCCTGCCCTGGAATGATGATACCAGGCGATTTGTATGTAGATGCCGCTTTGTTCAGGAATATGGCCGCCAGAATGATTGGCCCGATTTCACCGACAAGGCCCTCGCGGATAACATCGAATCATGGCTACTCCCCTTCGCGGTCACAACCGGTGGGCCTGTTTTCACCGAACAGACGATTCAATCCGCGCTCGAACATTATATGGGATGGGAACGCCGCCGCACGCTCGACACCTTGGCCCCTGAACATTATCAGCTTCCATCAGGGACCAACAAGCGCATCGATTACGAAAGCGGCGCTATCCCGGTCCTGGCTGCCCGCATACAGGAATTTTTCGGCTGTCGGGAAACGCCGCAGCTGTGCGGAGAACCTCTCATGATCCATCTTTTAAGCCCGGCCAGCCGCCCGGTCCAAATCACGCGCGACTTGGATGGGTTCTGGGACAGAGCATATCCTGAAGTCAAAAAAGAATTAATGGGACGATACCCCCGTCACTACTGGCCCGACAATCCGCGCGAAGCGGAGCCGACCAGCAGGGCTAAGCCGCGGGGATAATGTATCATCAAAAATTTTTTTATTGCATAAAATAGACATATTGTCTCATAAAGTAATGGGTGGGGCACCCTTGTGGGCGCCCCACCCATTACTTTATATAAATAAAAATAGACTTGCTGCAAAAGTAAATTACATAATGAAAATTATTCGCCATTACACTGAAGGCATTCCGCCGCGAAGCGCATTCCCGCCGGGGTGGCGAGGCATTGCCAGCTATATTGCCAGCATCTTCAACGATATGCCCATCGGGCTGATACGGGTCATGAAGCTCCAGCCCATATTCGCGCTCGTCACCAGCCTGCTCGTCATTTTCCTGTTCCGAAAAGGATTTGAATATGTGCCTATAGCCATTGTTTCCGTCATCTTCGCTTTTTTTTACATAACATACCGCCTCTATCTTATGAGAGAAAAAAAGAGCATCCTCGCTTCTTTATGGGACACGGCGCTGCTGTTTATTCTGAACAACATGCTTCTTTTCATCCTTCCATTTTATTTTGAGTCAATGACGTTCCCTTCGCGGAACATGCTTTTCGCGCCAATCATTATCAGCCTGTCCGTCGTCTCCAACTGGTATTATCTTTACCAGCGCGCAATAGCCCGGCATCCGCTGCGAAGCTCGCTCTTTTATGCCCTGACTTTTTTCTGCGTGCTGAATTTTCTTTTCCCAATCATTTTCGGAATGAGAAACATCACGAGCCTTCTCGTATCAGGCGGCATAGCCGCACTGGCGGTCGTGTTGTTTGTGTATCCGCATATCGATATCTTAAAAAACATAAAAAATACTTTCGTTATTATCGCAGGCATTTTGATTATCCTTTCGCTCCTCTGGTTCGGCAGAAGCTTCAT
>JAQVLK010000034.1 GCA_028704165.1 Candidatus Altimarinota bacterium
TTTTCTTGTATATTTTCGCGAATAAAGCCGATAATTTTTGCTGAATTTTTGCTGAAAAATTTGCCACCAAAATTTTTGGAAAAGTAGTTTTCCTCCAAATCATCGCCATAAATATTATTATAGCTTGTGATGATGTTATCGATTTTATTTTTATCCCATTCCTCATTTCCGAAAAAAGCACGATATATTGCGTAGTTTGCATGTAAAAAATCATTTAATAAAACTTTTTCAAAGTGTTTGGTTGCAACAGCGGATACAACACCCGTTCCTGCAAAAATATCTGCAAATGAATTTCCGCTACATTCTTTGTTGATTATAGAAAAAATCCATTCAATTAACTTGTGTTTATTGCCAATATACCTGCGATTGTGTAGTTGGAGATGGTTTTCTTTTACTTGTGGAATATAAAAATAATTTTCTTGGATTTTTTCGGCGGTTATCTCATAGGATGGTCTTTCGGTTTCAAGCATAGCAAAAAGCGTACCCTGTATTCCATCTGCAACATAATCAACACTTGCTTTTTGTTTATTTAATTTTTCGTAAAAGCTGTAATGGTCGTTTTGAGAAATGATAATAAAATCAATAACAGGTATTCCCATTATTTCGCCAGCCTGTACTATTTTTTCAATAATTTGGTTGTCTTTTTCGCTTGGTGAAGAATCGCCCGAAGGGTGATTGTGAACCAAAATAACGCTGGCGGCGTTTAATTCAGTTGCGGGATAAAAAATTTCTCTCGGATGTAGCAATGCTTTGTCTAAAAGGCCGACGCTAACAATTTCTTTTTTCAACAAAGCATTTCGTGCGTTTAAATAAAGACAAACTAAATGTTCTTTTTTCTTATCTCTTAAGTCGTAATTAAGGGATAAAACATCTTGAGAATTTTTTATAACAATCTCGCTGGTTTTGTTTTCGTCGTAAAATCTTTTTACCAATGAAATTGCGGAAGCAATTTGTAATGCTTTAGCTTGTCCAATGCCCGAAACTTCTAAAAGACCATCGACGGTGATATTTAAAAAGTTTTTACCAAATTTTTTAATGATATTCTCAGAAAGCTCTCTAACATTTTTACCTTTTATTCCGCTACCCAAAAGAATAGCCAAAAGATCACTTTTTGAAAGTGCATCAGCCCCTTTTTGCAAAAATCGTTCTCTTGGGCGGTCAATTTTAGGTATATCCTTAATTTTTGGCATAGATTATTTCCATGATAGATATTTGTATTGTATTCGTTTTCCCCTTATAAATAAATCGTTTTCGTAGCGGAGCGGAGAAAACACCTTATACCCCTTTCTAATAAATAAAAAAACAAATTTATTCCCCTTTAAAAAAAGCCTGTCAAAATTCCTTATAAAAGGAAAAATATTTTTTGAATTGCGTATAACTCGTTTCTATGCGAAGTGTTTTCTTCATAATTCACTCAACTTGTATGTTATACGAACTTTGCTAAGCTGACTTCCTAGCTCTTGGCCAGCTAATTGGAGCTTAACACAATCGATATGACCGAACAATATTTACAGATGCTTGGTAGGGAACTACAAATTAGAAACTATAGTCCGAGAACGAGGCAGGCTTATTTGCGCTGTTTGCGTGAGTATTTTGCTTATAACAAATCTGCCGAGGTGCTGGACGAGGAGAATATTAAGGATTTTTTGCAGCAGAAGGTGCATCTGAAGGCTAGTTCTCAGACGATTAATCTTTATTTGAACGCCATTAAGTTCTTTTATCGAGAAATTCTCAAAGTTAGTCAAACAATCAACCTTAAATTTGCCAAAAGAAGTCAGAAGTTACCAGTTTTGCTTACAAGAAGAGAAATAGAGCAGATTTTGGGAAATATCAGCAACCCAAAACACAGGCTCATGATTGCTTTAGCCTATGGGGCTGGACTCAGGGTGAGTGAAATCGTGAATTTGAAGATAGGCGATCTGGATCTTATGGAAAATACCGTTCATATCAAAGCAGCCAAAGGCAACAAGGATCGTTTAACTGTTTTTCCGGAAAAGCTGACACCTGATTTTAGGCAGCTTTTTGGTGCCAGAAAACAGACAGTTTTTCTCTTTGCCAGTGAACGTGGAGGCAAGCTGACGACCAGAACGGCGCAGAAGATTTTTTCAACTGCCTTGCATAAAGCAGGCATAGAGAAACAGGCTACTTTCCATTCCTTACGTCACAGCTTCGCCACTCATTTACTCGAAAACGGTGTGGATATTCGCTACGTGCAAGAACTGCTGGGGCACAAGAATATTCGCACCACACAGATTTACACTCATCTTACCAATCCCAAATTAAAAAATATCAAAAGTCCTCTCTAGAAAAATGCTTACTGCAAGATCCGCCTTTCCTTAGTGGCTCATTAAGATCTTACTTATAAATTTCCCAGTAATAGGCTAGCTTTTCCTCTACTTCTTCATCACTGGCTTCTTCACCCAGATCAAGTAGCCTACGTGAGCTGTCCCTTGCAGATTTTGCCAAGGCATCTAAGATTTCTTCATTGCTGGCAGATTCATCTAATCCCAAAATGTGAAGTAGAGATGGAGACGGATTACCCGCTTGTCTAGCTTGGCGCGCTTGCTCAAGATCTGCCAAGACTTTTTGAGCAGCCGGACTATTGGGATCTATCCCTTCTAATTGTTTGTAAGATGCTTGCTCGCTTTGCTTAGCAGCTTCTAATGCTGCATTACTAGCGTCTCTGGGTAGCTTGTGTAGAACACGTTGCATAATACCCAACAAAACTTTGTCTCGAGGAGCTTTTTGTGGAGATTCAGGATTCATAGATGTTAAAAGTTAAGTATATTCTTAGTCAAAACCTTCCCCTCACTATCAATCTCATACACAATCGGCACCCCGGTCGCGATCTCATATCCGGGGATCTGTTCTTCGTTCAGGTCATCAAGTTCCATGCTGAGTGCGCGGAGGCTATTGCCATGCGCAACGACTAAAACATTCTTACCTTCTTTGAGTAAAGGCAGAATATGTTCATGATAATAGGGGAGTGCACGTTCGACTGTGTCCTTGAGGCTTTCTCCTGTTTCATTAAGTGGCTTGTGATCGTAACTTCTGCGCCAGGCCTGTACTTGCTCAGCGCCGTATGTTTCGGCGGTGTCTTTTTTATTCAGGCCCTGCAACTCACCATAATTACGTTCGTTGAGAGCGGGATCCATGATAACGCGCAGTTCATTGCCACAACTACTGTAATCCTGCATCTTTTTAACTTCCGGGATAAAAGATTCAAAAACCGGAGTAACAGAATCTCTCATATTGGCACAGGCGATGATGAGCGTATCGATGGCGCGGACGAGGACAGAGGTAAAGGCAATGTCGAATTTGATATCACTAATAAGTTTGCCGGCCTTCTTGGCCTCCTCTATTCCTTGTGTACTCAAAGGTACATCCACCCAGCCGGTAAAACGGTTTTCCAGATTCCAGATCGATTGTCCGTGACGGATGATGACGAGCTTACTCATGCCGATAAAGATTAAAGGTTTCTGCCTTAATAAAAACATAAAGGAGACAAGGAAACAAGTGGTCGCATGAGAATGCCAAAAACCAAAATCCAATCCGCTTGGGCGGATCAAAGGAATCTTTAAATGCCCAAATCACTTAATTCGAACTTAGCTATTTCCAGTTTGGATTTTTCGATTGGAGATTCATTTGGCATTTGGTTTTTGACCTTTGGCATTTATTAATCGCGTCTTTCTATTGTCTTGGGTCTTTCCTTGTCCTATACTCCAAATACCATTAACGATTTCATTATGCCTCCAAGTAAAAAGGTGAAAACTTCTCCCAAGGACGTTTTCTTGCAGTTACTCGTGATTGTCGCCATGTATTTCTCGGCGATTACCATGATCACGCTGCTGTGGCAGTTGGTTAATTTGAACATTGCCGATCCCTTGGCAAATGACTACTATTATGGAACCGGAAGACCTTATTTTGGAGCTTTGCGTTTTGCCATCTCTTCTCTGATTGTAGCTTTCCCAACATTAATCGTTGCTGCATACTTGCAAAATAAAGGCTATAAGAAAGAGAAGGCTAAGCTTGATTTGGGTCTAAGAAAATGGCTAATTTACCTGACTATTTTTGTGGCCGCTTTGGTGATGGCAGGGGACTTGATTGCGATCGTTTACAACTATCTCGAAGGCGACCTAACTATGCGTTTTACTCTCAAAGCTCTCAGTATGGTCTTGGTGCTTGGCGTGGTCTTCACCTATAACCTATGGGACTTGAAACGTAGTGTTCCTTGGAAAGGCGTTAAGCTTTTTAGCTGGGGAGTCTCTCTCTTGGTTCTTGTGGCCTTGGTAGTTGGCTTTATCACTGTTGGTTCTCCCGGAGAAGAACGTCTCTATCGTTTTGATGGCGAGCGTGTACAGGACTTGGACAGTATGCAATGGCAAATTACGAACTACTGGCAGCATAAAGAAGTATTACCGGGATCTTTAATAGATCTAAATGACGAAGTGGGTGGATATCTTGTTCCGACGGATCCTGAAAATAGCAGTGAATATGAATACAGGGTTCTGGGAGATAAAACCTTTGAACTTTGCGCCACTTTTAACAAGCAAAGTGCCAGTTTGGATTATCCACAAATAAATAGCGATGATTATATGAAGAAATGGGAGCATGAGGCCGGTAGGGTTTGTTTTGAGAGAACGATTGATGAAGAGTTGTATCCGCAGGTTAAGTATTAATTTTTGTGAGTGGCAAAGAGGCGGGCTTTAGCCCGCCTCTTTTTTTAGTAGTTGTATTGAATTTTCTGGGGGTTGATACTGCGAATTGCATTGCGAAGTTCTAGCGCTTCGAATTCATTGCTGGCGTATCTGATAATCTGAGAAGTTCCCTGCTTGTCTTGGAGTATCAGGGTGTCAGAGAATTTACTGCGTGGACCTTCGATTAGGAAGACCTGCCAATCAGGTCTCTTTTGGATATCTCTCATGATGCTTTCGGCATCTTCTACGGGGATCGTTTCAGTCATAAAATTAATTTATTTGATAAATAATAAAGAAAGTAATAAGCGGACAGTGTTCGTACAAGAGAGCTAGGAATCGAGCTATATAGGAAGATTGATTCATAAAATTGAGTTAATAAAAAAAACAGACTCTTTCCAGTGGAAGGGAGTCTACTTAACTGTAAAAATCAAGAGACTCCTAAGTAGAGTTGTGATGCTTGACAACTCTTTCCAACATTAATCGATATCCTCCCTGACCATTCTGCAGCCAATCGGAAATACGTGCTATAGTTGTCGAACTCAAGCCAGTTTCTTTGACAATCTCAGTATAAGGAATCTTCTGATCAAGCAGCTGGGTTGCCTGCCAACGTTTTGAGAACTCAATGATTTCTTGCTCAGTCAAAAGGTCGCGCAAAAACTTCTGAGCTTCTTGCTCATTTTTGAGGCTAGTTATGACCTTGATAAGGTCCTGGCCGATCTTGTCATTCCATTTGCGTGACATGAATTCACTTTAGTTGACTAAAGTATAGCAGGTAGAGGAAGCTTGTCAAGATGGAAAATGTCTAGTCCTTATTGAATTTTCTCTTGCATTCTAAATACCTAAGTATTACAATCGACTCCTTATTTTTAACTTTTTAGAAATGTCTAACACTGGAGTTGGAGCGTATCTTCCTCAAGAAGATCAAACAGCTATTCCCTCAAATGATAGTTTAAAGGGCATACATCGCATATGCTATCCTGTGACGTTCTTAATTGCAGTAATGCTGGGTTTCTCTTTACCAAGGGGGCAAGTGCTAACCAGTGAGGATGCAGAAATTGTGATTAGTAGATTAAATGATAATCGTCAACAGGCAGCGCAAGTTCTAAGAATCGATCCTGAAACTATTAAGACAGGTATCTTGGTAGATGAGAATCCAGAGACAAAAGAATTGCGCAAGAGGATTTTCTTTGCATTAGATAGTAATGGTGATGGTCATTCTGATACTCTTATGGCTTCAGAATATTATCTTAACACTATTGTCGGGCTACCGGCTGGTGTTAGTCGGACCTTTTTGCATGACTCAACTTGGGAGAGGGAATAAAATCTTGCTAAGATTTTGCATTTTAGAAGATTTATATTAAACTGGAGATGTAAAAAAGCCGAAGTGAAGAAAACTATCTGCACATCTCGAAGTTCTGTTTCTCCCAACTTCTCTTTTGGCTATTTTTATTTTTTCTTTGCCTAGGATAGAGGAGTAATTCGTTTTGATTCGAACTCTTCTGTCCACTGGGAAGAGTTTTTTCTTAATATGTAAAATTTTATGTCACTCAAAGCCTTACTGGCAGCACATTACTACTTCTCGACTAATCGCTATTTCCCTTCGGGGATATATCAATTTTAAATTTTGAATGATGAATTTTGAAATTATTAATTAACCAATTAAATTTATGTCTAATATAATCAGGGCTCCGGAAGATTTACTCAGGTATTTGCCAGCATCAGAGGCGCTACGGAAAAGAATCTCTGATGCAATCAGTGCTCAAGCGGAGGGGCACCCCTTTGCCGTAACCAAATATTATTTGGAAGAAGTTATCGATCGAGATAACTCTCAAGATCCTCTGCTTGAGGTAATTCTGCCAAATTTGGATTACCTGCATCAAACGGATGATTCTTTCGGACACATAACTTCCGTTGATTCGAGGAAAATGTCGCATTCTCCCTACTTTGTACAGAAATATGAAAGCAATGCGATTTTATTGGTTACTCCTCACTGTGATCAATTCTGCTCTCATTGTTTCAGAAAAAAAACGGCAAACTCCTTAGGTGTTATTTCTGAAGATAGTTTGCGAGAAGTATTCAGAGATCTTGCTATGCCTGCAGCTGATGATTTTCAAGAACTGATTATTAGTGGTGGCGAACCGATGACTATGCCGGTATCTCTCTGGGAAGAACTTGCGAAATTGAAAGAAGAACTAAATCTTGAGCGCTCTCAGAGAGGCGTTCTTCCCTTGGAGGTAAGTTTAAATACTCGCCAAGTTGTTGTAAATCCTCGCAAGATGCTTGAAAACGAAGCACTGCTGGATGCTTTAGAAAAACTTGAACCGTTCAATATCGGTATTCATATCTTACATCCCAGAGAAATTACGGAAGATTTGAAAAAGATTCTAGCCAAGCTGAAAGAATATTCCAAATTCTTATTCACGGTTCATCCTATCTTGAAGGATATTAATAATGATCCGGATATCTTGAATGAAATGTATCTCAAGCTTGCTCGCATGGGAGTAATCCCCAAGGATCTGATACATCCGGTAAAAAGCGGAATTCCGGCTTCTCGTTGCATAGACCTAGAAGAATCTATGGCAATTGCCCGTGATTTAATGAGGCGTTTACCCGGTTGTCTGACGCCCAAGTTGGTTTGTTGTACTCCCAGTCATGGCAAGAGCACCGTTGACCCTTATCATCTCAAGACGAATGGCGAGTACGGCTATGATATCAGAGATGGTGAAATTTACGGCTTGAGAACCAAGGACGGTACTTCGAATCAACCTGCAAACGTATTCTAATCCTATACTATGTCACTCAAAGCCTTACTGGCAGCACATTACTACTTCTCGACCAATAGGTATTTCCCTTCGGGGATATATCAATTTTAAATTTTGAATGATGAATTTTGAATTATTAATTAACCAATTAAATTTATGTCAGTCGAAAATATATCAAAAATAGAAATGGATCATCTGCCTTGGGGGCAGGGGATCGAAGAGTCGCAAAAAGCTTCAGCTAGTTTGATAGCCCTACTTGGCTCTATCCAAGAATCAGTTCTCAAAGATCATCCGGAACTCGCCAGTGAACAAAGAGAAGCTATACGATCTCTCGATATGGGTGGTCCCAGTGGTTGGGGAGGATGCTAATACTAATATTCAAAGCCTTATGAAACTTTATTACTACTCAAATTTATTTATAGAATAGAAGGCTTCTTTGTCGACGAGACCCTTCTGTTCTATGCAGGAGGGTCTTTTTATTATTAAGAAAATCTCATGATATTTTTTATGCATTGGTACAAATCTTCATTTCTCTATCCCCTCTGGGGATCAAACAAAATTAACTTCAGGTTTATCATTTACTAATATAATTTTATGTCAGAAAAAAACATCTCAAAGGAGCCTGATTCAAAGTCTTCTTTTTGGGGAGATATGTTAACTAATACCTTAATATTCGCTATGGCTTTTAGTTTTGCTGATGCAAAACATAAAAATGAATGGACCTCTCTCGTGAGAGAATTGAATCAAGCACGTGCGAATTACGCTAAAACTTTCAACTTGGATGAGGATAAGATTCGGACAGGATTTGTCTTTGAACAAGCAGAGGAAAAGAGAAATCTAGAGAGAAAAGCTTGTTTGATGATTGATCGTGATGGCGATGACTGTGCTGAGACTTTCCTGGAGGCTGATATCCAAGAGGGACATCTCTTGAAGAAGGTGGTGCTTGGGCTATTCGATGAAAAAGAGTAGCTAGTCGTCTACGGGTGGGCGTGTTGAGAGAATTCCCAGCACGCCCTGTCTCAATTTGCCAATGAGCAAAGGTATCTATGATCGATCTCGATAACCGGAGGGTCAATTTGCTGAGGAGGAGACATAGAACGTATTTGACGAAAAATCACATATGTGTAAAATACACTCCTAACTTTAATGCATTTATTTATGAAAAAATTAACAGAACAAGAAAAAGGATTGTTAACAGATTTGTTAATAGCGGCTACTGAAGCGGTAGATTCCTTGGAAAGTGCTAATCCTGAACGTAGAGCTGAACTAAAAAGTCTTCTTATAAAACTTGAAGGAAGTGATGTTTTCGTGAATCATGAAGAAGAAATAAACCATGAAGAAGAACCTTTGGTACCAGAGTATGAAGAATTAATTAGTACTTTAAAAGAGCGCTTTCTAAATGGAGAAGCTCACTATTCAATATACAGAGATACTGAAACATGGATGAAAGTGGAAAAAGCTCTCAGGGCTGATCCAGAATCTTTGGAAAAGCTCCGTAGGTTGGAAAATTCATTTGGAGCTCCAAATTTGTTCGAAGAATCTGTAATCGATTATGTTTTTGTAGATTTGGCGGCTGAATCTCCTAGGACAAATCCTCACTATTACGACGCATCGAATGAAGCTATAGCAATGGGAGTGGATTTTATACCCCTGGAGTTATACCGGAGAATGTTGGCATTTGGTACTTTCGATAGACACACTAAGACTCACCTTGATTCTACAGATCATATGACATATCTTTGTGGCGACCATCGTGGTTTGCATAGACGCAAAGAGGTTATTGATCCAGCACAACAAATGGGTGAGATTAAGTATGGGTGGCGTGGTATGGTAAAAGTTCCAAAGACTAAGTCTTAGTTTTTTGTAGCAAGGCTTCTCTTTGTTTAGTAATTCGAGCGTGTTAGAATAAAGTTGCTTAAACTGAAACTAATGCGCCTGCTCTCTTGGAATGTGAACGGGATTCGTGCTGTACAGAAAAAAGGCTTCTTGGAATGGTTTGGCAAAGAAGCTCCGGACATTCTTTGTCTACAAGAGACCAAAGCTGACCCTTCGCAGCTTGATGATGCTTTACTGGATGTTCCCGGTTACAAAGCTTACTGGAGCTCGGCCGAGAAGAAGGGTTACAGTGGCGTGGCGCTGTATACGAAGCAGGAACCTTTGAGTGTTGCTTACGACTTGGGCATCGAAGAATTTGATCGCGAAGGACGTCTTATTATCGCAGAGTACGAAGATTTTTACTTACTGAACTGTTACTTCCCCAACGGCAAGAGTAGTGAAGAACGTTTGCAATTCAAGATGAGTTTTTACGCTGCCTTCCTGGAACTTTGCGAACGTCTGCGAAAGAAAAAACCGCTTATCTTTTGTGGTGATGTGAATACCGCGCACAAGCCGATTGATTTGGCTCGGCCGAAGGAGAATGAAGACATCTCAGGCTTTTTGCCGATTGAGAGGAAGTGGCTAGATGAACTAGTCGCGCAGGGCTATGTCGACACTTTCCGCCATTTTTACCCCGAGGAAGTAAAATACTCTTGGTGGTCGATGCGGGCGGGGGCGAGAGCAAGAAATGTGGGCTGGAGGATTGATTATTTTTTCATGACTGATGATTATCTCGAGCACTTAAAAGAAGCATTTATTCTGCCGGATGTAATGGGGTCTGATCACTGTCCGGTGGGCCTTACTATTAGCTAGTAGCTAAAAGCTAGGGGACTAAGGGGGGTACTAGCTCCAAGGGGGTCCCTTTGGGATGACTTTCACTTTCACTTTTACTGATCTCATGATGCGGGCTCAGTCCGTACCGAAGAGTAATTTAGTGTGGGCCCTCCACCCTCCACCCTACCACCCTCTATTTTAAACCCCAAATATTAAGAAAAGATTAAGACGAAGAAGCCCGCTGTGTGCTTTGGTAGCTATCTTGAAAGAAGCTCTCTTTGAGAGAGTTTCTAAATTAGATCAAACTTGGTAGGGCCAAGGGGGATCGAACCCCTGTTGCCAGGATGAAAACCTAGCGTCCTAACCACTAGACGATGGCCCCATGTGCTCTTAAAATGCGGCCTGAAGTTTAGCGGTAAACGATTTCACTGTCAATTTATTGAGAGAGTGTGTGTCTTGTGCTAAATTTACCTTGCTAATTAAACAAAACAACATGAAGATGAAGATTTTCTTAGCGCTAGCTGTGGTAGGGCTTCTTGCTGTGCCTATTGCCAGTGCTACTTTCTACACTGCTCCTACGAACTATGATTTGCCTGCGAAGTTTAATTTTACAGAAATTCCTAATTGGTTTGATGAAGGAGATTATGATTGTCCTAAGTCGTGGAGTTTCGAAGAAGATGAGTTGCTCTATGATGTCGATACTCTGGAACTCGATCGCGGTTTCGCTGCTCCTAAAGGAGAGGGTGAAGATCCTTTGTCGGGAGTCGTTACAACACTTACTTCTCGTATTGGGGTGCGTTATACCGGACTCAATAACTTTACGGAAGTGGCTGAGGTAAGGAGCGGTGATCAAGTGCTGTCCACTTCTTATGCCCCTGTTACTTATACCCTAAGTCCTGATGGGCGTACCTGGTATTATTTCAACGAAACTCATGCTGAATGGCAACAAAGTACCGGACATTATGAGCAAAGTAGTACAGCGGTAGTTATTAATGAACACCTGGATGAATATAATAGTGAAGTTGGTGCGGGCTTATTTTTCTTCAAAGCATATCTCAGGCCTGAGATGGGGTATGAGGAGGGGGAGTCCAGTGAGAGAAGTTGGGGATGGTGGGATGATTGGTTTGGTTTTGGGAGCGAGTTAGGGATGGGTTGGAAGATTTATGAGCCATATCTGGATCAGGTCTGGATGTCATGTGCTTTAATGGAAGAAGAAGGCACGGAACCTGAAGTTCCGACTTTTGAGGAACTTGATTTAGCTCATGTTTTTGATGAGATTGAAAATTTCTCTTGGACAGATTTCTTTAACGGTTGGGTAGCGGAGGAAGAGCTCACTGTAGGGATTGAAGAATGTACAGCAGAAGGTGATATGTATGCTTTGTATCCGGGAGCTTTGCTGTGTTGCGAAGGACTTGTTCCAATTGGTCCTATGGAACCATTATTGGATGGAAATTGTCCGGATGAGCCGATCGTGGGCGCTGCTGTCTGTACGGCTTGTGGAGATGAAGTTTGTGGTTTGGGCGAAAATAAGTGTAACTGTCCCAGTGATTGTGTGGAAAAAGAACCGGTGGCTGACTTTGATGATGTCTCAAGTGCTCATCCCAACTACGAGGCCATTATGGCGCTGAAGGAGGATGGCATTATCCAAGGAATTGGAACACTCTTTTTCCCTGACAAGGTCACCACGCGTGCCGAAGCTTTCAAGATTGCTTTGGGTGGGAAGGTAGATGTTTCCGGTTACAACTACGTCGAGAACCCTTTTGTCGATTTGTCGGACGATCATACGCTAAAGGCTTATGTTTTGTACCTCCACAATCAAGGCGTCATCAGTGGCTACGACGACACGCATGTTGGTCCGGATAATCCTCTCACTGTAGCTGAGGCTGCCAAAGTGCTCCTAAACTTGAATGAGATTGAGTTAGAGGAAGTCCCAACTGGAATTACCTATGGACTTCCGTCAGAGTCAAGCTTAATTCCTTACGTGCATACGGCTATGGAAAAGGGCACTTTGTATTTTGGCACAGAAGACTTTGATCCTGCTGCCGGTAAACTACGAGGCTGGATCGTGGAGGACATGTACGGGATTATGAATCTGGAGTAGTCTTTGACTTCCCTAAGGTGCTAAACTAGAATCTAAGGGATTTCACTAATCACTATCCACTTAGCACTTTCTTTATGTCTCTCCAAATCGGAATTGTCGGACTGCCCAATGTTGGTAAATCAACCCTCTTTAATACGCTGACGGAGTCTCTTTGTGCTGAGGCCAGTAATTATCCTTTTTGTACGATTGATCCCAATGTGGGGATTGTGAAGGTGCCTGACGAACGTTTGGATAAGTTATCTGAACTTGTAAAACCCGAGAAGACGACACCGGCGGTAGTAGAATTTGTAGATATCGCAGGACTTGTTGCTGGTGCCAGTAAAGGAGAGGGTCTAGGAAATAAATTCCTCGCTAATATTCGCGAGACGGATGCTATTTGTCAGGTCTTACGTGTTTTTGAAGATCCTAATGTGACGCATGTGCACGGCAAAGTTGATCCCAAGGGTGATGTGGAAGTGATCAATACAGAGCTTATCATGGCTGATCTGGAAACAGCAACCAAGCGTGAGTCTGCATTGGAAAAGCAATCGAAGTCCAACGATAAGGATATTTTGAAAAAGTGGGCAGCTGTGAAGAAGGTGAAAAGCATTTTGGAACAAGGAAAACTGGTCTCTGAGTTAGAACTTGATGAAGAAGAAAAGGAAATGATTTACGATCTGCATTTATTGACCGATAAACCTTTTATTTACGTAGCTAATATTTCAGAGGATCAAATTAAGAACTTTAACGCTGAAGCCAAGGCCAAGGAACTGGGAGTTTCCCATCTCATTCCAATCTCGGCCAAGATTGAATCCGAGCTGGCACAACTTCCTATTTCTGAGAGGAAAGATTTCTTGGCTGACTATGGATTGCAAGATTCTGGCCTCAAACGCTTAATTGTGGACGGTTACCAAACTCTTGGTCTGCAAACTTACTTCACGGCCGGGCCACAAGAGGTGCGTGCTTGGACGATTCATCAAGGTGACAAAGCTCCACGTGCGGCCGGAGTGATTCACACTGATTTCGAGAAAGGCTTTATTAAGGCCGAGGTCTGTAAATGTCAGGATTTCTTGGACCTTGCCGGTTGGGCTGGAGTGAAGGAGAAAGGCAAGATGAGGATGGAAGGGAAAGAGTATGTGATGCAGGACGGGGATGTGGTTTATTTCCATTTCAATAAATAAGGGGAAGGGTTTAGGGAATAGGGGCTAGGGTGTGTTACCCCAAACATTTGTGTTTTTATTCGCATCATTCCTATTCGTATTGGTCCCATCTTAATCTTCCCTTAATGTTTGAGTGCTAGGATTGGGATATTCTTAAAGTATCTTTTTATGCCATTCCAATCCGAAGAGTCCAAATCCTTGTTTATTTTGAGTTTATTACCCGGGTTTACGACCCATAAATTCAGGATTATTGAACAAGAATATTGTTCATGCGAATATGTCTTGCAAAAGCTATTTAATAGTGATTTGCACATGGCTGGAATTAAGGATGAAATGATAGCTATTTGGCAGGATTCTTTGCAAGAATTGCAAGTTGAGAAAATCTTGCAACAAATTGA
>JAQVLK010000092.1 GCA_028704165.1 Candidatus Altimarinota bacterium
CCACTGGTGCTCAAACAAAACCGGTCTTTCAATTGATTCCCTGAGATACATACCATATATACATATAGTTTGTGGTAGGCATCCTTCCATTGTATTGAGCGTTCTGAGATACTCTTCAAAAAAATTAAGATCTGGCATTTCTATACCTCATCAATTTGTGAAAATACCCGCTTGGGAAATTCATATTCTCGGCGAATTTTGGACCAAGAGTCCACTTTTGTCATGTATCCGACTATTCTCGTCATCCAAGATATGATTGGTTTATTACATACCGAGCAGTTTTTTGAATTACCACAAATCGTTACATGTCCATTCTCACATTCTCCAAATCCATAGTTAATGGCAACATGTGATACTCCATTTTGCACGGAATATTCAATAAGGTGTTTCATGACCGATGGATCGGTTATTTGTTCTCTAACATTTAGATGTAAAATTCCACCGCCAGAAAGTATATCTTGGAATCTACCAGATATCTTTATGCGCTCTGGTATTGAAGCATCCACTATCAATGGGAGGTATTGATTGGAGTACATTGTAAATGGGATTTTATCTTCTCCAAATAGTATCTTATCTTTTTCTACAAACTTTGTTGCTACACTTTCTCCTGGTATTTCTTCTACATTTGTAAAAAATCCTGTTTTTTTACTAGTATTTCTGGCAAATTCTTCGATGAATTTTAACATTTCTGTGGTAAATTCTATGCCATCTTTAGATCGTATGTCAAATCCCATCAAATTGTTTGTTTCGAATACACCGATTATACCAAATGTACTAAAGTATCTTTTAATATTTAACCATTTGAGCGGTTCAAAAAACTTCAAGAAACCGGCATCAATCCGTCTTTGAATAATGTCTTCGCGATGTACCTGAAGTAAATCTCTCGTATTTTCTAATTGTGAGTTCAGTAGTTCAAAAAATTTTTCTTTATTTCCTCCAGATTTTAAGGCAATTCTTGGCAGATTTATAGTAACTACGCGCACGCTACCTATACTGCCGATTGATCCATTACCAAAGGTATCGATCTTTGGCATGTTGTCTAGGTTGCTTAAAAGTCGGCAACACGAACTAATTTTGTTTCCACTGTTCACATATATATTGAAACATCCTTTTTCGCAATTCACTTTTGATACAAAATCTAGGAATTTCGTATCAATAACCTTTCTATTTTCATCACACGAAATATTTAGCGTTACAATTGGAAATCTGTACGGAAATCCACTTGATGGATCGCCTTTGGCAAACCATTCGCAAAATATCTTTTGAACATGCATTATGTAGTCAAAATCTGGTTTAGAACCGTCTGGATACATATACATTCCAAACAACTTTTGTAGGTTTGTCACATCAAATATTGACAAATTGGTGAATGGGGAGTTTCCGCTTATAAATACCTTCCTATCCTTTCTATATATAACAATTCCAGCATCTGTTGATGGACACCACACAATACCATTGTATTGGATTTTTGCAGCATTGATACATGACTTATTAACTCGTATGTAAGGTATCACATATATAGTTGGTTTTTTGTTGGTTCCAATTAATCGTTCGGTGATTCTTGAACCCCTTCCAGCAATTACACAAAGATGTTGAATCTGATCTGCTATATGATAGTTATCTACCTGTAACTTTTGTCTACCATATTCAGAAGGTGATGTATGCCCATCAAACATTGCCCAAGTATCTATGAATAGATTCGCCTGCCGCCTGCTTAATTGGAAGACCCAATCAGGAAGAGCATCTTTCTTTAATTCCATTATAATTTCGTTTCGGTGCTTTGTTCTACTGACTATATATGCATTAACGGGGCATTTGTACCCTTCTATACCGAAACTATTCTCCGCACAATCTTTTTCGACTCTGTATGAAAGTTCTAAATCGTTTAAACATTCCCGTATTAGTTCATTCCCATATCTATTTTCAGATTTAAATATAATCATTTTTCCTTTTGGAATTTCTCCATCACATAATATAATTGCCGATAACTGAATTTCAGAGTCACTAATAGGATACTCTTCCGCATCATATTTAAGTGTTGCTACAGGAACTGTAAGTGGCGTTTTCATATTTATTAGTTCGCTTGATTCTGTTAGCATGTGCTTATCTTTATAGAGATGGCGATTATTTCGAAGATGAAATACTCGGTGGTTCGGAGTAACCGTTTGAATTAAATCTCGTCCGGAATACTCATGCATTTCTCCATTGTAATGGGATATGTTCACTTTGGTAACCTTCTCGATTTCTAGGTTACCATTTTTCCATACATATATATCATCATTTACATGCAATGTTTCATAATTTTTGAATCCATCTGGTGTGAGAACTTCGGTATCTGAATCTACACATTGTGATGCAATTCTAAACTTGTTATTTACAATGTGGGTCAGTCTTTGATAGTCCTGTATTATATCTGCATCGGAAAGACCTTCTTTTTTTGCATAATAACAATAATTTGTTATTAGATCTCCCACAGCAATCGCACCCGAAAATTCGGTCGAAGCATCCATAATCATTTCTATAACTTGCCCCATAAAAGATGATGCGCATTTTGGTGGCAAACTAAAAAGTTGTCCATATGGTCTTCCTTCGTTCATTATTTCAGTTGTACTTATGCTACTACAATACGGTTCTTGGATACCAACAGACGAACTATCGTGAAAATATATATCTCCGCGGATTACCGATGATAACAATTTGTTAGCATGTTCTAATCCAAATCGACGGACAGCATATCTATGTAATAGATACATGCCTTCTAATTTTTGTATACCTTTAACGACTTCTGCTCCATATGCATTTGGATTCTTGTTTTCTCCAGAATTTGCGTTCGCATCTATTGTAACATCTACAAATCGCTTTGTAAAATACGAGTGACTCATACTGCCGATATCAAGGCATCTACGTGAGATGCCTTCAACATCCAATAATTTTTTACCGTTATCTGTTTGATTAAAACTATTATACCAGTCATCAAAATCACTCGAAAATGTAGTCTCTAACCTCACAAAAATATCTCCATGTAATCCATTCAAAATTTTTTTGATATCCTCAGATTATATCTTTCCTTCTTATCACTCGTTGGTTTGCTGATGCCGGAAACCCGCCCGTTTTCAGATTCTCTCTATACTGTCCATCTACCACAATATCTACCACATCTTTAACTTCTTCGGACAGATCCTCGTATAGCATTCCGGTGTACAATATTTTGGGTAATATAATCTGTTTGGCAAGTTCAATTAAACCCATTTCTTGAAAAGTTGGATCTCCGCCACTAAAAGTCACACTTTTGTAAAAATCCCCAAATTTATCGAGTTCTTTCACAATCTCTGAGGTTTCCACCCAATATCCGCCATTTTCATTCTGTAATTCGGGGTTTTGACATCCCTTGCACCTAAACTTACAC
>JAQVLK010000035.1 GCA_028704165.1 Candidatus Altimarinota bacterium
GGACGATTAATGGAATTAACCGGAAACAACCAAAACTGCGATTCTTCCCTTCCTTCCGATTTTTTACAGGAAGCAAATAAGCTCAAGCTTCACGATCCGACTATCTGGTATGTCTGGTCTTACAAAAATCAGAGCATATTCGGCCAACCTGTGAACCTGGCTGAAGAGTTCTTTACCCTACTCGACAATACCAAGATAATCATTGAGAATGGATGTGAAGTTTCAATTCTTGACCTGGTTGAAACCCTTCTCGCCCATCCAGAAGAGGTTGAGATTCGAATCAAATAAGGAGGTAAATACAGGTATGACCTATAAACGTAAAACACAAGACGAATTTCAACTCTGGGGTGATTACGGCCAGGGCTTCGAAGAGTTAACCGCTGAATCCTCCAGAAAAGCGGCCAGGTCTCGACTCAAGGAATACCGGGAAAACCAACCCGAAGGAACCTATAAAATAGTAGTTAAGCGAATACCAATCACTTTTTAATAATAAGCTGGTGGATATATGGAATTTTGCATAGGCTATGATAACGAACTGATGAAAAAGCTCGCGTATCAAGTGCGTGAGCTATGTTTGCCAGAATGCATACCAGAAGAAAAAATTGAGAAAATAGAGGTATATCTATCTGAAACCTGCAATACTATATCTGTTTATCTCCCAGATTCAATAATCGAGATACCCGACGTTATCTTTGATGGTATATGGGGTATAGAACAATGGAATACCCCGATATTTCAGAAAAGGAGGGATGTGTAAATGGATAAAGTTGCAAGGGCTTTATTAGAGCAAGACAGACACGATGCCCTTCAGGATGCACTATCAGACCTAGTGTCCATGTATGGCCTTAAAATGGTAGTGTATGCCTTAACTGATGAGGCAGCACGCCAGACAATGGAAGATTCAAATCAGGACGCCGTAAGGGTTTTTGACGTTCTCCGAGCAACCAAAGATCTAGTAGATGGTGATTGTGATGAGTGAAGCCATAATGAAAAAGGATCTTGAGGATCTATCCGACATGACCGAGATGCTTAGAGAGCTATCTAGTGCAGAAAATATCGATAAATGGATAGCTAACTGGCGAGCAAAGAATACTGAAAACAGTGGATGCGATAATTGGAATGACTCTTTTCCATCTGTTGGGGATATATCCATTACATCGGATATCGTAGACCATATGATTCAGGTATGGGTGGAGAAGCACTTCTACTTTGATGGGAGGGTGATTCGCATTGCCCAGCAAGTCTTCTGAGATAACAACCATTTCCGACATAGATAAAACCGATGCCTCCCTTTTTACAGACTCCCAGGACGTAGAACGAATTCTGTCAGACCTTGGGTGTAAAGAAGATTACGGCGGAATTTTCATCTACAACGGCATGGCATACGGGTTTGAAGGATCGGTCCCATATCTTAACAAGAGACTGTACCAAATAGGTGCATTAGATGAATCCCAATAGAATAGAACTGGTCAAGATGGTTTTAACATCTATAGGTGTCGATTTGTCTAATTATTCTCTCGACATATCTGTAAATTTATCAGAAACTGTGATGTTGACCTTCACACATAACGACAAAAGCCTATCAATTGTTGTAGAAGACCCAACCAATTACCCGTATAAATTTGAAATCAAGAGTGGTAAAAATGGAACGTAACAAGCAGAAAGAATTGGTGGCCAGTCTTATTACGGCTACCATAGAAGACATAAATGCCGATTTTGATGCAGGAAAGATCCCTGAAGGCTGGGACGGCATTGAGTTGAGATGGTTGATCGCTGACAAATTCTCAAGGGTGGTTCTGAAAGGAATCGGTTCTTCCTATCGAAAACGTGGCTTTAACAACCATTGCCTGGTAGAGGGTATATGAAGCTATATCGTCATCTAAATTTGACCCCAGAGCTGCAATCTATCATCGGTAAGAATGAAGTCGAATATGCATATTCAACTATAACTGAGGACGACATAACCGATGGACACAGCATTGACCCAATGTCTGATTTTCAGTTAAATTCGATACAGCCAGGGCTTAATCCGGTGATCGTGAAGATGAAAAACGGAAAGCTTTTCAAGATCTGGGTGTCAGAAGCCGGTGGTATAGAATCAATAGATACAGACAGTGACATAGAGGAATTGTAATGCGACTTTGTAGGATAACAGTTTACAACTACCATAATGAGCATGGAGCACCATATAAGGTGACTGTAAATGCCTTATGTGTAGGCGGTGATGAGGGTGTATTCGCAGTATTCCGAATGCCGAATCATCCTGATTGGATAGGAACTGCCAATGGCGATGACGGACATTGGAAACTTTCATCCGTTAAATGCGAGGCATGGCTGGATGAAATGATTTCCGCCCTATCCGCTGTAAAGGATATTCCAAAGGAGGAATAGCATGAAACACATTGCCTATATTGCTGAAGATGCAAAAAAAGCTCGACAAGCTCTTGAGCAAATGAATATCGGGGATGCTAAGGAACGGTTAGAGCGGGTAATTGCCCATCTATCCAGCCATCCTCTGGTTTACGGGTCGGTAGGCGATGAACAATGGGCTAGGGATGTGAAGCAGGCGATTGAGGATGCGGGTAGTCTGAGTAGTTATGGTGGATACAGTGGCAATTATGGAGCGCATTGTATGAGAGTCACGATTGGCTCTCTAACGCTCTATTTCAGCTATCAAACCGTTGTAGCATTCGAGGATAACATGAGCCTCAAGGTAACTGAAAACCTCTGGGGTCCGACTACTGGGAAGCACCTAAACGCCATAGATGGTGGCAATAAGGCGGCAAGACTCCCATCTGCGAAGTTCACCGAGGAGCTGGAAAAAGTGCTGGCGGCACATAATTTGGAGGTGTAACGATATAAAACTCATTTTATTGGTCTGCATGATGTGTTTGCTGATGAGCGCAGGCCAAGGAAAAGAACTGGTAGGATATGCATCATATAATTTTACCGATCATCCAAAAGATGATATACTTTCGGTAAGTTTCAAAGTTCTTGATAAAAATAAACCTATCCTGCCAGTTGGTCGCATACTGATATCGATTAGCTCACAGAGAAGAGCTGTAGATTCTGATGCAACCATGATACGTACAGGCGGCCTTGATTTCGTTAGTGATATTGCATCAAATACCACACGGCCAACCTTCAAGTTTAGGGCAGGTGACTTCTACAAAGCTAAAGAAAATAAGACAACAGGCAACTTAGAACGGGTCTCATGTTATCCGTGGGAAAAAGGAACTATTGTTTTAACCTTCATACCGAAAGGCGAAAGTCCAATGTATGACGTTATATACGTGGATTTCCGTGATAGGCAAACTGACAAATATTCGATACCTACGGACAATGTATTCATGGGGGTAATAAAGTATGGCGTCGGATCTCAAGGGTTGCATTGATCTTGGAAAAATAGATCGAGAGAAAGCGGTTTTTTTCAAGCACGTTGATCTTGGGGTATATTCTCTTCGAATACGCAATTTCGAATCTGACTGTGAAATAGTCTTGGATGAATCGGAAGTCAAAAACCTAATAACAAAGATGGTGAATGAGCTTTGAAGATCTCAATAGCTATAATCTGCATCATATGCTTGATAGGCATTGGTTGCAGCCAACCCATGTTTGATTCATGGGGGTCAGTTAGAGGTACAGGATACGGCCAGTCATACCAGTTTAACCCATACCAGGACATATATTATCAGTACAACTATATGCCCTACTATGGCAACATCTACTGGTTTTCAAACCAGCAATTCAATTATTGGCGCTGGTGGAGATAAATTAATCTGATGAGGTGAAAAGTTATGAAATACGATGATGCTGCGGCCCTTTTCGCAAAGGCCAAGGATAAGAATGCCGGAAAGCCAATCGGAAACAATACCCGCCTTGTCCAAGTGGGTTCCGATTATGCAGTCCGGTTGCATGAAACGAATATCGTAACCCTGAAGCCGGATGGCTCGATAGTCCTGAACTCTGGTGGTTACAGGACAATGACTACTAAGAGCCGGATTAATGAGCATGTCCCAGAATTGCATATCACCCAAGACATGGGTCTCTGGTACGTTAATGTGAGAGGTCAAACGGTATTCTTCGAAGATGGAATGGTGATTCCAGCAACCGGCCCGATAACTGGAAACGATGGTTACGCCATGCAGAAGGCTAAAGCCCAGGTTGATAAGATGGTCAGTGCCTTCATAAAAGGCTACGTAAACAAGATGTTGAAGGATGGTATTGAGCAGCCAGGCGATGGTGACTGTTGGGGCTGCGCTATGCGAGATGAATCCCATCCGGAAAACACTGAACCGATGGGCTACGACCATTACCTGAGTCACTTTGAAGAGAGGTACTACGTCCCAACCATCTTCTTCCAAGCACTGGATGAAAAGAAGTATCCCAACCCAGGACTCATCATGCATATGATGTCAACTGATGCGCGATTCATGAAGAAAGAGGCAACCATTATTCTTCAGGCGTACTTCAGAAAGAGAAAGCTGGGGATTGCTGAGCAGTTGGCGAGGCGGTTAGTTTGAGAAGCAAACTTGAGATGTTCATAGCTATATTGGAGGCTGCTGATAAAAGAACGATCACTGAAATAGCCAAAATAGCAAACATCAACAATGCACCTCTCAAGGTAATGCTGGACATTCTTGAGCAGAAACGATTAATAGTTAAAGAACGCTCAAGGGAGTTTGTCAGAAACAACGGTGAGATGGTGATTGGTAGTCTGCGAGACAGATATGAACTTACTGATGCTGGCAGGATGCTATTACCGCATATGAAAGAAGTTCATTCAATCTTGCCCTGCTAACCCTTTTTGAACCGGATACCTGGCTGGTTTCCCTCAAGAATTCGCGTTACTCTGCCGAGCGCGATCCTCTTCCTTTCCAGCCAGGCCGGACATTCAGCGAGGGGTTTACATGAGTGAAATCGATGGTAGAGACCTTGTTATAAAACGTGTTTTTGTGAAGAATGGTCGAGTGATGCCGGGACTCCCAGGGTTTATCCCCTTGGGAAATGGTAAGACACATTGTTTTTGCTGTGGTAAAGCCCTTACTGATGAACTTTCCTTTGCACGCGGAATTGGACCGGAGTGCATCAAGGAATGGGGGCCTTACTCTGGCCGGGAGTGGATCGAAAAATACGCCAAGCCATTTAAACGCTATCTTGGACAACAAAAGCGAAGAAATCTACAGCCTGTAAGTTTTGATGAGTGGCTTAAACAGCGTAACGATAAATCGAGGATCAAGTTATGAAACGATTAATTTTCTACATTACTACTGGTTGGGGTGACGATGAGGCCATGTCAACCGTCGCGAATAAGATCGAGCCTCATCTGCAAGATCGAGACTACATACTTGACCTATTATCGAGATGCGAAGTCACAATATCAATGGGTGAGCACTCTAAAATTGAAAAGGGTGATGATAATTGATTCATGTAACGATTGAGTACAATGGAAAAACGTATGTGGTGGGTGATTTTGATGATGTAATAATAGGTTTCAACACCGCTGACGAAGTGGCCAAAAAGAGAGGCTGGAAACGCTATAAGAAGATCTTCGAAGAAATTGATTTCGAAGAAACGATAGACCTGTAAACGTTCCATAAACGTCAACAAGGTTTATATATTAGATAATCGCACCGTGTAAATGCAACGAAAAGTTTGAGGAATGTTATGAGCAACGAACGCATCAAGACTCTGATCGCCAACATGTATGAAGATCAAGTCCCGATGAACAAGCTGTTGGGGCTTAAAGGCGAGTTCAAAGTACCGATCAAAAGACTGGCTGTACTACTGTTCCGGGGCAATCCGGCCACAAAAGAGGATTCTGACAAGATGGAGGCCGAGGCCACAGCATATGTGGAGCTGATGATCTCCCTTGAAGTTCTTTCTGTGATCGATAAAGAAAAGGGTATCGTCACCAGTGGCAAGAACTTCGAGACCTTCATCAAAGAAGTTACGGAATACCTCGATTCTGACAGCATCATCATCCGTACTCTGGGGATCTCAAGACAGGACTTTGACAAGATCGTCAATGAATATGTCCGGCTCACAAAAGAGCCTACAGACATTGATTCCATCCTGGCGAGCTGGGCTGACCTGAGTCAAGATGTCAAGCTGGGAATAGTCCGGGGAGTATTCCTCCAACGCAGCATCATGGGTGGAATCCTGCAGGACCTCAAGAATCGAGCTAAGGCCACAATAACATACAATGCCCAGACCATCCAGTCAATCGATGCCATTCTGGGAGTACCAGCCAATGATGCCCCCACAGAGCCTGCCCCCAAGTGATGAGGGGCAGGACAGCCAGGTAGATGATGAGACCTGGGTGAACAATCGGATGCAGAAAATGGCTGATTCGAAAGGAACTCCTGAAGAGTTGGCCAGTATTCTGCTAGAAGGGATGACGCCCAAGGAACAGCGTGCATTCTGCCTGGGTGTCCGGGCAGGAAAACATAACGCAGCGTCAACATTTTTGACAGCCAGCGGTAAAATAGTCCGCGAGATTGCGAAAGAAATCGATCCGTATATGAGGTAGACCCATGCAACAATTTTTGAAGGATTTCCTGGAGGAATACGCAGAAAAATTCTCGTATAAGTCCGAGATGACTGAAGATACTGGCTTAATCGTTACACAGTACGGTAAAGTTGGATTTGCCATATCGGCAGAAAACTCGTTGTCCTTGCTGAAAGTTGAGCCAGTTAATGATGAGGATGACAACATATCAGCACTGATCAAGGTCAAAAAGCATTTCACCAGTGCCTTGAAGAAGGCCGTTGAAGCTCATCATGCAGAAGAGGAAGAAGGGGAGGAGGAGGAAGAAGAGGAAACGATATCCACAGCACCTAAGAAGAAAGCCGACAAGAAAGCTGAACCAGTCAAACCGCCTGCCAAACCGCCTGCCAAACCGCCAGCTAAGAAGAAGGCTGATGATCCAGAAGATGCACCCATAGAGCCTGATGCCACCACCGAGGATGAAGAGGCTGATCCGGACCCAGAGGTTGATAGCCTTGGACGAAAATGTCCAGAGCTTCCAAATAAGCCCCCAGCTCATTTCACCAAGGACGAGAAGCCCAAGAAGAACGGAAAGATCGCAGAACCTGAACCAGAACCTGTAAAGCATCAGGTTCCAAAGGCTGAGGATATCCCCGGCACCAAGGCATATGGCGACAAGATGAGAGCTGCGGCAGCGGCAAAAGCTCCGAAGCCCCAGGCAACCAGCCCCCCTCCAGCCGCTAAGCAGGAAACACCCGATCCAATAGGTGATGAGCTGGTAATTGCGCCAGCCGTAAGGAGTATGGCCTACATCAAAATGTTGGTAAGCTCTCCTTCTGGTGGCGGTAAGACACTGAGTTCGCTACTAATGGCCTATGGCCTGGTAAAAGACTGGTCGAAGATCCTCATCATCGATACCGAGAACAGATCAGGATCGTTGTATGTCGGCACAGAAATTGACGATCTGAAGATTGGTCAATATCAGACCATTGTGCTGTCCGCACCATATACCGTTGAGCGCTATACTCGCGCAATATCAATGGCTGAGAAGGCTGGGATAGAATGCCTGATAATCGATTCACTGTCTCATGCTTGGACAGCCGAGGGCGGTCTGTTGGACCTGCACACTAAGATCACGGCAGCCAGTAGGACCGGCAACAGCTACACGGCCTGGAAAGATGTTACACCGCTACATGCAAAGCTCATAGAGAAGATCATGAACTGCGACACGCATGTGATCTTGACGGCCAGGTCCAAGACAGAGTATGTTCTGAACCAAACTGATAAGGGGATGACCCCGAAAAAGGTAGGCATGGGAATTGTTTTCAGGGATGGCCTGGAATACGATACGTCCATAGCATTTGAATTGGATCAGGCAAGCCACGTAGCCAATGTAACCAAAGACAGAACCGGAATATTCCGAGACACGCCGTATCTCAAGATCTCTTCAGATGTCGGCGAGCAGATCAAGAAATGGTTGACTGAGGCCCAGTAGATGAAAGTAATGGATCTTACGAATCAAAGATTTGGCAGACTGGTTGTCCTTGTACAGGATGACTCTGATAAAAATGGTCATGCCAAATGGATTTGTGAATGTGACTGCGGTAACGTAGTTTCAGTTTATGGATCTAATTTGGTTCGTAATTTATCCATTAGCTGTGGGTGTTTCAGGGTACAGCATACCAAATTAAGTAAAACAACACATGGTTGCACAGATACCCCTATTTACAAAAAATGGGAAGGCATGAAGCGGAGGTGTTCAACACTATCCGGTAGCAGATATGGATACTATAAGAAAAAAGGAATACAAGTATGTGCTGAATGGATCGAATTCGAAAACTTCAAGCAATGGGCTATTGCAAACGGATATCAGGACAATTTGTCTTTAGATAGGATTGATAATTCACAGGGCTATTGCCCTGATAACTGCCGATGGGTGACATTTAGCCAACAAATGCACAATAAGACAAATAATCGTGTTATTGAGTACAATGGAATCAAACACGATATTGCAGAATGGGCGGCTATTGTTGGTTTAAAATATGATACCCTACGCAGTAGATTATTAATCTTAAAATGGCCCGTTGTAGATGCTTTATTTACAGTAGTGGAGGAATAGATGGCAAAGTTGTCTAAAAATAAGAAGGCTAAAACCCCCAAGGCTGGGGGTAAGCCTTCAACCGTAGAGCCAAAGACTAAGAAGAAGCCCGTTAAGCAGCCCAAGCAGAAGAGACCAGAGGTCCAGCCAGTGGTTGAGAAGAAAGTCAGAAATTTCGTGCTACTCAACACCGATAATGAAGAAATCGGTAGATACACTGGCAAGGCCCCAAGACAAGCAGCTCTCAAGGTAGCGAACACCGGCGTTACCAATATCCGTCTCAGAGAGACCGGAGTGAGAAGAAAGGTGAAGGTGGGAGGCAAGGATAAAGTAGAGGTCAAGATCCATCTCTTCAAGGGTTCCAGAAAACAGAGGAACAAGAAGGCGTCGGACCCCGAATGGCTGCCAGCCAAGATCAACTACCCAGTGGTCAAGAAGAAGGGCGTGGAGTGGTTGCCATGGTCGAGCTGACCGTAACGACCAGCGGCACCAAACCCGTAAAGCTTCTTGCATCCGGGAAGAAAAAGACTGGCTACGTGGCGATTGCTACGTCAACAGTTGGAGATGATGATGATGTCAAGGCTACCTTGAAGCTCGAAAGTGTAAGCAAGGAGTCTATCGAGGAAATCCTTGGCACTCTCAAGCTGGGCGATGTCATAATCTGTGAAATCAGCCCAGAATCACCCGATTAATTGTCGGGTGACTTATTTTTTTTGAGGTATAGCCATGATATTGCACTTTATAAGCACTGCTGAAAGATTTTGCTACCTGCACATGATCGCGGTATTGTCAGCCATCAAATGCCACGATGTGACGCAGATACGATTCTGGGTAATGGATGAGCCGAAGGGGATATACTGGGAGAAAATCAAGCCCCTGGTTGAAGTTTGCACCTTCCAAGAACCTGATTTGAGAGCGTTGAAAAACCAAACAGCTCAGTTCAAAGCCACCCATCTTAAGGACTACATGGAGTGGAATATCCTTGCAATCCATGGCGGTCTATTCTTGGACCTGGATACGATATCTGTAAAAGATTCTACGCATTGGAGTACAAATAATAAGGATCTGTTTGTGTCCCTGGATGTAGAAGATGCAGTATCGAATCCGTTTCCATATAACAATGCCGTAGTAATGGCTAAAGCAGAGTCATGGATAGTCAAGAAAATAAGGTATTATTCCCGCTCTTTGATGAATCAATCGGAGATTACCTGGGGATTGACCGGACCAATTCTGCTGAGCATCATGACAGAAATGTCATCCGGGTCTGCCACCTCACCGGATCATTCGGTGTTTTGTCCATTTGGTGGAAATGAGATTTCTCAGATTTATGAAGAAAATCCCAAGTTGGAGCTTCCGCCAGATACGGAGATAATACACCTTTATGCAAAATCGTCAGAAATGTTTGAAAAGGTGGATGCTACATTTGTGAGAAACAGTGAATCTCTCCTGGCCAGAACCATTCGAGCTATCCTTCCTATTAGCGATTGGAACGTATCAGAATGGGACGAGCAGAAGTACCTACTTAGCAGAGGTCAACATTATGCCGGTCTATTCAGAGCAATTAGATCACATAAACCAAAGATCATCTTGGAAATAGGAACATCGGCTGGAGATACTGCCGTTGGAATGATCCGTACAGCCGCAAAATTGGTTCCTGATGCCGAGATCGTTTATTGGGGTGTGGATCTGTTTGAAAACGGTTCTGAAGAAGTATGGAGTGAGGAATTCACAGGGGGTTATAAACCACCAAAATTAGGAGTGGTTTATGATAAGATAAAGAGAGAGACGTGGGTCAAAGTTAAGCTGATAGCTTCCAATTCCAACCATCTAACGGCCAAAGATTTCCACGACATGGGAACCCCGAATTTGATCTACATCGATGGGGGTCATTCCCTGGCAACCATCAGGCATGATTGGCTGCTGGCCGAAGAACTTGCTGGACCGTCTACGGTAATCGTTTTCGATGACTATTTCGAAGAGATGCCGTTCATAGGCTGCAAGCAAATAGTCGATGCAATCAACCCAATACTCTACCAGGTAACGATTTCGTCCGAGCTTGATGATTATGCCCATTCCTTCGGGAGATTGCGAACTAAGCTGGTTACGGTCACTAAGAATATGGTAGGTCTACGCGGTGATATCGGACCAACGGGCCGTATAAATAGTCCTGCAGCTACTGAGCATAGTGATCCTGCTGAGACAACATACCATTCCTGGGCGAAGGACATCATGAACAAGGTGAGATCTAATGACGAAAAATAGATTACATGTGCTTGGGTTGGCTCATCTACCAACGGTAGCTAAAGATCCCATATTTGCATGTGCATATACGCAGAAGATCTTACGGTTCTGTGAAATGATGACCAATATAGGTTACGATGTCATCTTTTATGGAGTGGAAGGAAGCCAAGTGCGCTGCAAGGAGAACGTGGTGGTCCTAAGTGAGGATGATAGAAACCGGATCTATGGACCTCTTGATGCTTTCGCCAAGAAGTTTTTCGTGCATGGCAAAGGCGATCCGGCATATAAAATCTTCATTGAAAATACGATTCGGGAGATTCGAAGCCGTGTCCAGAAGAATGACGTGGTATGTAATCCGATGGGTAATTACTACGAGGATGTCTGTCGGCCAGAGTCCCAGGGAGGCGTAGAGAAGGCCAACGGATATCCCTGGTTGGTTGAATCGGGTATCGGTTATGAAGGCATTCTTTTGAACACCCACCGCGTGTTCGAAAGCAATGCTTGGAGGCATTATGTTTACGGTATCTATAAAGCCTGGACGCAAGGTAAGAAATTCGTCAATGGTGACTTTTACGATGCCGTAATACCGAACTTCTACCACCCCGAGCACTACAAGTTCAGAAAAGATAAGGAAGACTTTTTCTTTATGAACTGTCGAATCGCTACACGGAAAGGCATTGACATCGCAATCAAGACATGCGAGGCTACCGGAGATCATCTCATCCTGGCTGGACAGCCAGGCGAAAATGTCAAACTGGATTCTCCCAACGTCCAGTATATAGGCTATGTAGACGAGAAGACCAAGCTCGAACTATTATCCCGAGCCAAGGGTCTTTTCTCACCTACGCTCTACATAGGCCCCTTCGAGGGGGTTACTGTAGAGGCCCTGATGAGCGGAACCCCGGTAATCACCACGGACTTTGGGTGCTACACGGAAACGATACCTAGAACGGTTGGTACTCGATGCATGGTGCTGAAGGAATTTGTCAGGGCTGCTAAACATATCGATACCATAAATCCGAAAACCTGCAGGTCATGGGCTGTTGAACAATTTTCAACAGATGCTTGTGGATGGAAGTACGATGCCTTTTTCAAGAGACTCACGGATCTCTGGGGCCTGGGCTGGGGGGAGCTGGGTAAGGTGAAAATATGAGTGGATGGTGCCTATGCAAAGGCATATGGCGGTATTACGTGCGAGAAGAGATCTGCCCTGTCTGTGGGGCACCTCTTCAACCATCTAATTTCGGGTCGAGTGATATCGATCCTGTAACTCAGAAGGTGTTGCCAAGAAGGTTACCTATTTTCAGGGGTGTTAGACGTTGAAAATGAATGTTGGTCAGACTGGATGCTGTGTTGATCCTCTCGAAAATAAACTTCGAGACTGTCAATTAAAACTTGAAGCCTCGATAACTGTTTTGAGGTCACAGAATATGGTTAACAGAGAATTAATTGCCAGTGACCTTGAAGCTATTCAGGACATGATAGAAGAAGCAATAACTATTTCAAAAGAGCATTAACTATTTTTTAAAAAATAATAAATATCAATTATTCTTAATCTAGCATACCTTTAAGCCAGGCATAGTACATTTTAAACCACGCGGGAGATCGTACATCATTGAACATCAGGCATTCGTTCATATAGCCTTTTCCATATACTGCAGATATGTTTCGCAGTCTAGCTCCCAGATTCCAATGCTGGTCATAGGTGGCTGTGAATGCGGCGTTACCCGTTCCGAGAGATCCAGATGCAATTTTAGATGCTTCACCCGGATATAGTGGATATATGTAAAATACGGTAGCACCGTTGCTTTTGTTATAGGTTAGCCCTATCAAATATACATGTTCTGCAGAGAATGTGTAGGCTGTGATTAAGTTGTAGTCAGTTGATGTTCCTTGCCATCGATGAAGTTCCATTTGCGACGTAGTTATTGCCCAGTCAACTCCGTATCTGTAAGTAGTTTGAACATATCCACGGCTGAGTATGGGGTATGTACCAAATCCGGTTGCAGGCCTGACTACGGCGCAGATTGAAAAGGTAGAGTTGGCTAGTAGGGTATTTGGCGGATTCACGCCCAGATATATTCGGGCATTGGAACCGTTGAAATAAGCGGCGGGTCCAAGAATGCCGCCGCTGTATCCCATGTTGTAGTTGGTGCCATTCAGCACTCCCATCAGGTCATTTGAATCTGCGTTCAAATGATATCCATAGACGAGATTATTCATGTTTCTGAATTGGCCTATGGTCACGATCTGTACCTCCATGATTCCGGATAATACCAGAATACTATGTACCCATCAATGGCCTGGGTGGTGCTGGCTGCATCAATATCGACTGTAATTATCGATCCAGATGCTACTACTGCTGGCGTGATACCGTTGTTGAAATCTGTGGTTTCACCCGATGCAATGCTTGGATTTGCACCCAGGCTTGACCCGTCATCGTTGACATCGTATGTGGTGGCGTTGGTTGTACCTGCGGTATCAACGATTGCGTCCAGGGAGAGCTTGTACAATGCGAACGGTGCCACCCATTGCCTGGTTACATCGGTGCCGGTTGCTTGAGATCCCGGTATTGCGAAAGTCTCACGCATGGCCAACTGTGCAGCATATTTCATGGTATCGAAACCGGCTGTGAGTGAATCGCCCACTATGTCGATTGTTACCGTATTCGAATCATATGCGGCACTTATGACCATTCCGGTCTGCCAGGTTCCGCCTTCATTCCAAGTCAAAACTGTTCCTTTGCAGAACAATTTGTCATACTTATTGGCGTTACCAGTATCGGTTATGGTAAATTGGGTGTCGCTAACCCTAGTTGGACTGCCAGGCATTGCGGTCCAGAATCCACTACCAGCCCCGGTGGCTCCC
>JAQVLK010000093.1 GCA_028704165.1 Candidatus Altimarinota bacterium
ATCATCAACGTGGATGACGACTACGGGCAACGGTTGGCTGAAGAACTGGCCGATGAAAAAACCCGGGTCGTCACCTTCGGCGGAGTCGATCCCGGCGCCAAGTGGCGCATTTCGCAGGAGGAACTTTTCGTCGGCGGAGCAAAATTCCGCCTGGAGGGACGCCGCGAAGCCTTCGATGTCGCCTCGAATCTGATCGGAGAACACAACATCCACAACCTGGCCGGAGCGATCCTGGCGGTCCGCGCCTTCGGTCTGAAGCCGGAAGAGATCAACCAGGCCCTGGCGACGGAAATCCGCGTGCCGGGACGACTCGAACGAATCAACAGCAAACGGGGATTCCCGATCTACGTCGATTACGCTCACTCCGACGACGCATTGAGACGGGCGCTCGAAACCCTGAAGAAAATCACGGAGAAACGGGTGATCGCGGTATTCGGAGCCGGAGGCAACCGCGACCGCACCAAACGTCCGCGCATGGGACGCGCCGCGGCGGAACTGGCCGACTACATCATCCTGACCAGCGACAATCCGCGCGATGAAGACCCGACGACCATCGTCAACGAAATCGCCGCAGGAATCCCCGAGGGAACGCCCTGCGAAGTCGAACTCAACCGTCACCGCGCCATCCGGCACGCCATCGAGACGGCGGAAGAGGGCGACGCGATCCTGATCGCAGGAAAAGGACACGAGACGTATCAGGAAATCCGCGGCGTCCGTCACCCGTTCAGTGACCGCAATGTGGTCAAAACCATTCTCGCCAACCTCCGAAAAGCGAAATAAGACCGGACGCGTCAGCGGAACTCCCGCGGCGAACACCGGTACGTGTCGCGAAATTGCCGGTTGAAGTTGGAGATGTTGTTGTAGCCGCAAAGCCGGGCAATGTCCAGAATCGATTGCTCGGACCCGCGCAGCATCGCCGCCGCCGCGTGAAGCCGAACCTTCAGAATATACGGCTTGGCGGCGCACCCCATCGCCCGGCGGAAGCATCTGCGAAAATTGGCTTCGCTCATGAAACAGAGCCGGGCCAGAAGGGTGACGGGAATCGGATTCTGAAAGTTTCCGGCAATGTGGTTGAGCGCCGGGACCAGCCGCTCGACCTCGTGGTAATCGCCCGGCGCTTTTTCCGGCGCGACGTCCCCGCCTTCCGCCGGATAATACCGGTCCAACAGCAATAGAAGCCGCCAGACCAAACTGCGAATCATCGGGCGGCAGTGTACCTTTTTTTCCGCGCGTTCGGCCAGAATCCGTCGGATGCACGCCGGGATTTCGGGATGCGTTTCGCCGTCGATCACATTGCGGAATGCGGCGCCGCAGTAACGGGACAGTTTCACACTCCCCCCGTAACTCTCCGGAATATCGGCCAACAGCCGCAGCAGATCGAGATTGATCCATCCCCATCGGGTGATTTCGCCGGGATTGCCCTTGGCCAGATGCACTTCGCGGGTATTGATGACCACCGCGTCCCCCGCGCGGAACGGAAACACTTTTCCGCCGATCAGAAAAACTCCGCCGCCGTCGTAACAGTAACCGAGTTCCAGCTGATCGTGAATATGCGGCTCGACCTCAGGTTCCTCCCCCCGCACGTCGTACCGCGACTCGCTGACCGGAAAAACCGGGTCCAGCTCGATATGTTCCAGTTTCCCGGATTCCAACGAAAAATCGTTCTTTGATCGATTACGCATAGTTTTTTGACCGATTCCCGTAAGATGAATCCTTTCTAATACAATATAGTAAAGGAAAGAGAGAATTCAACCGGAGGAATGCAGTCATGCAGGAAAAAGTTCAAAATGTCGCGCTGGTCGGCGCGGGCACCATGGCGGAATACCATGTTCGCGGATTCCGCACCGCGGGAGCCGAAGTCATCGCAATCGTCGACCAAAACCCGGAGGCGGGACGCGCCTTCGCCGCGAAATGGAACATCAAAGGCGGCACGTATCCCGACCTCGCTTCGCTTCAGGCCGCCCATCCCGAGGTTCAGGCGGTGTCGGTCATCACCCCGAACAAGTTCCATTATCCGCTGGTGATGGAGAGTCTGCAACGCGGTCTGCACGTTTTTTGCGAGAAACCTCCCGCCCTCAGCGTCGCCGAAACCGTCGAAATGACCGAAACCGCCCGAAAAGTCGGGAAAGCCCTCCAATTCGACCTCAACAACCGGGCCAGACTCGATTCGCAGTTCATCAAAAAGCGGATCGTCTCCGGCGAAATCGGCCGTATCAATTCGGCCCAGGCGACCTGGATGCGCCGCACCGGAATTCCGGGATTCGGCTCCTGGTTCACCAGCAAGGCCATGGCCGGCGGCGGTCCGCTGATCGACCTGCTGCACATGATCGACCTGGCGCTCTGGTTCATGGACTACCCGGAGCCGGAATTCGTCCTTGCCCAGACCTTCGACGACTTTATCAACGACCCCGATTTCAGCGGCAGCTGGGGAAAGGCCGCGAAAAAACCGGTCGGACACAACGACGTCGAGTCCGCCTGTCACGGCTTCGTCCGCTTCAAAACCGGGCAAGTGCTGACATTCCACAACTCCTGGGCCGAAATGATCAAAGCGGAAGACACTTACGTCACGCTTCAGGGCAGCGGCGGCGGCGCTCACATCCGCTCGGTCAATGAACAAAACAGCTGCGAACTCTACGCCGAAAAGGACGGCGTCTCGCACGATCAGAGTTTCCGTTTTCAAAACGATCTCGACATGGGGCGAACCCGCGCGCCCGCCAACTTCATCGCCGCGCTCAACGGCGACGCGGAACCGCTTACCCGTCCCGACGAAGCGGTAAAATTGATGCGTCTGATCGACGCCGCCTACCGGTCCGCCGCCGAAGGCCGCCCGGTAAGTTGCCGATAAGCGTATGAGCAAGAATAGCAACAACAAAAAAACGCCGGATGCGTGGATGGATGCCGCAAGAACTTGACTCTTGCGGAAGCCGCCGCGCAGACAAGTTTTATTTGTTGAATATTTTTGCTCATACGCGAAGAACGATAAAAACAACTCAGGGAGAAAAAATCATGCGTCAAATCATCATGGTGGGGCCCGGCCGCAGCAAAATCGTGGACGTGCCGATTCCGGAAATCGACGACAATCAGCTTCTGATCAAGGTGACGCTGACCGGCATCTGCCACTCGGAACTGTATCCGTGGAGCATAGCCAAAGCCGGCGACATCTTCGCCCACGAATCAATGGGCGTCGTCGCCAAAGCCGGCAAAAACGTCACCGGCTTCAAGGAAGGCGACCGCGTCACCGGACTGGGCGGCGGCGGATACAAAGAGTATATCGTCATGGAACCGGCCAAAACCTGTCACGTCCCCGCCAACCTTGCCGACGAAGACGCCATCGCCGAACCCCTGGCATGTCTGCTCAGCGCC
>JAQVLK010000094.1 GCA_028704165.1 Candidatus Altimarinota bacterium
GGTATCTGCAATTCGTGCAGGAATAAATCTTGCATACAAGGAATGATCTTCAATGGGTATGAAATCTTTTTTATATTTTATTCTTCTAATTGGAGTTTGTTCTGGAATTCCTGAATTTTCGACATCTACTAACGCTGCGGGCATTGGAACATTCAATAGTAGCGCCGAAAACCCATATGAGGTCATCGGGATTGTTTCTTACGTTGTGGATGGCGACACTTTCGATGTCAACATAACGGATAATAGGGATTTGCGAATTAATGTGGAAAAGATCAGGGTACGCCTTGCGGATATTGATACGCCGGAAATTCGCGGAAAGAAGGCATCGCAGACAGGAAAGGATGCTGCAAACTTCACAAGAGAGGAACTGTTGGGAAACCTTGTTTACCTTGATGTGGACAACAAAACTGGTCAAGATCGATATGGTCGATGGGTAGCGGTTTGCTACCTCGGAAATGATAACTTCAATTTGCGCCTTGTAGATAAGGGATTTGCTGTTATCGATGATTACCGGGATAATGAGTTCAATCCAGAATCTTGGTAAATATCCTTACCTTTTTAGGGTAGAAACATATTTATAATATTATCTGTATTTTATACCGAAAGGTATTTATCCTAGAAACACCTATAGTGTCTTGGTGATATGATGTTTAAAGAAGGACAAAGGGTAAGAAAAATCGGGAATCGTGGAAAAGAAACTATAACAAAAGTGATAAAGGTGACTCCAAAAGGATTCGTCCGAGTCGAATCTGATCCCGAAAAATTGATCCGCCCCGATGGTCACTGGATGGGTGGGCGCTCTGGAAATAGCACAATGGCAATATTCAGAGCATCCGAGCATTGGTTTAGAATTGAACCCGTTGAGGAATCCCAATGATCGATCCAAAAGTAAAAGATATGATAAATGCCATGACATATGGGGAAATGCTTCGATTGTGGAGATTTTCTCCCATTGGAGATCCAATGTTCGAAGGAGAACTTGGATCTTACTTCCAAGATGTTATGGTAGAAAAGAAGAGATTGTTGAGCAACAATGAGCAGGTTAGTATAAGCAAAATGATCGGATGGGAGCAGTGATATTAATGAAAGAAATTTATATTTCATTGGATGAGGAAAAGACCATAAGGGACTATATGTGGAGCGTTGATGAAGAGAACATGGAAAACGGAAATCGGGAACTCCATATATTCCCAAAGATGGCGGGATTATTTGGAAAGGGAACAAAAGAGAACCCAATGCCGGAAAAAGTGCAATTTATACAAAATGGGTGTTCGTATGGTCCCGACTTCAATTATTCCAATGTTATATTTGATATTGGGGATCTCTTTGACCAGGACGCGATAGATCATGATGCCTCTGATATCGGAAATTACTCAGAGGTAAGGTCTAGTGCAATCGATGACTTCAAAAACTCCAATGGAATCGACGATATTGATGAGATGTCAGAGGAGATGAAAGAAAAACTACAAAAACAAGTGGACGAATGGGTACAAAATGCAGTGGAATATGATGAGTCCATTGTACGGTCCAACATAAAAGAGGAAATAAGCGATATTGATAAGGGGATCGTCTACAAGATAATTTGGACCTAATCCCCATACCTTTTCAGGGTCAAAACTATTTTATAAAATTTTTGTGATAATATAGCGCAACACTTAAATACTATGAACACCTATATGTTACTATGACAACAATATTTGATCTGGTGGTCACAGTATTCCTGGGATGTGTTTTTTTAATCGTAATCGGAGTATTAACAGAAATATATAAAATTGTGATGAACTGGAGGAAACATTAAATGACAAAATACTTGAGCGCGGCGGAAACCGCAAAGGTCGTGCGAAAGATGCTCAAAACAGAATTTCCGAATACAAAATTCTCTGTCAGATCGGAGTCCTACTCAATGGGATCTGCAGTTAGCGTGCGGTGGACTGATGGCCCCATTGAAAGCGAGGTTGATTCTGTCGTTGGTGCGCTCGCTGGTAGTGGATTCGACAGCATGATCGATCTCAAGTATACGGTCACGCACTGGATGACTCCTGATGGCAAGATCACAATTGCAAACTCGCAGGGATCAACAGGTAGCAGTGGAATTCATAATCAAAAACCATGCAATGAGGCAATCGAGGTCAACTTCGCGGATCATATATCATGTAACAGGAAATATAGCGAAGAGTTCCTTGATAGAATCGCAAAAAGGATCAACGAGAAGATGTTCAACGGGAAACCAGTCGCCTTGGTTGAACATGGTGGATTGAATACCTCCGAAATGATCATAAATCGAGTTTTCTGGCGGATTCAATCTTCATGTAAAATCGTGAACAATAAGATAATCTGCAATACAGATGAATACTCGGATATAATATCCGAGAAATAAAAACGGATTGATAAATCCAATATCCGCGGTCAATATTTTCTTCCCATTGGGCGTGAGGAGGAAGGGGAGGAGAAAAATCTCCACACAGTCCGCGACTTTGGAGCGGCAAGTGGGATTTTTCGACGACCTTCCGAATACCCTAATATTTTTTCCTACTCTAATGCTCTTTTTCGGTATCAGGAGGACTTTCCTTTAGGGATAAGCGGTATTTTTAAAATTTCCTACTCCGTGCTATACAAGATATGTTCTTTCTAATTCTACTATATTCTCTACTATTACTATATTACTATTATACCCTAATACTCTAATGATATGGTAGTAGATACTGATTATACTGTTATGATTACAGTTAAGGTAGGGTAAGTAGGATAAGGATGACTAGAAACGCAACATTTATATAGTATTGTAACCTACATTCCAGTGGTGAGTAAAATGATAACTTCTAACATGGATTTGAATACGGGTATCCGTTATGGTGTTATCCCAAAGAATGATCTATTCAATTGTGCCGAAGAGTTCTTTGAAAATGCTGAAGATATGAGTTATCAGAGTGCTTGCGAAGAAATAAAAAATGCAATAAATTCATTAAATTTGAGTGACGGTGCAATAAGTGATATACTTGAAATTGCTGAACAAGATTTCAATGATAATTGGGATTCTGAAAATTCGTTAATGCGTTATGAAAAAGATGGATTCATAATCGAGTCCTCGAATGACGATTGCGATCTTTTCGTGGTGAAGAGTCCATTCTTTACTTTGGCACCTCTATGTAGTCCCTGTGCTCCTGGGGCGTGTTATCTTCGCGATGGAATAAAAGAATGTGACACCGAAAATGGAGAGGTTAAGGCGGGCAGTGTAGGACTGGAAACGTACTGCCTACCAGAAGAGTGGTTTGAAGAAGGTAAATGCACTTACAAATA
>JAQVLK010000036.1 GCA_028704165.1 Candidatus Altimarinota bacterium
TGTACTCCTTGCTGTCTTTTAGATCAGTTGCTCTAAACACTTTCAAAAATTAAAGGCAGGGGGGAGTATAGCAGAAACAGGGACTAGGGACTAGGGTGGAGGGTCTAGGGGGGAGTTAGTGACTAGTATCTTGCACTTACACTTTCACTAAGTTTAGTAAGTGGGCCCACCATCCCCCACCTCCACCCAAATTTTAAGAATTACTTAAAATCACTCTCCATTCTAGCTGTTAAACATTAAGAAAAGATTAAGACAGAAAACATTGTTCAATGGCTAAACTGGTTACACTGGCTAATACTTGGCTTAGATATAAAAGCGGCCCCTCCATTCGCTTCCGCCACAACGTGACCCCTTTGGGACTCTATTGTTCCCTTGTTTCTTAACAATATAGCCATATAACAATATCTCTTGTTTCTTAACAATATAATAATCCAACCATCTAACAATGTCTTCTGTTTTTTTCCAGTCCTAACTCTCCAAATCCGCCAATCGCTCCATGCTAATCTTAGTAATACATTTTTCCGGACAAACAGGGATACATTTCGGAGATCCTTGGCATTCATCACATAAATCGTTGTCAATCTGAAACTGAGTGTCTCCGGCAATAATAGCACCACGCGGACAAACTTCTTGGCAGGCTCCGCAGTAGGTACAATTTGAATCTATGATAATAGGCATTTGTGCTAAAAGTTAAATTCTTCTTCTTCTGGCTGGGGAATAGGCAAATCTTCGACTACTTGATGTTCGGTCTTGGCCTTGTAACTTTCTGCTTGTGATTTCAGTTTTTCATAAGCAAAATCAGCAGCCTCTTCAACAGTAGTGGCGCGCACCTCAGCACGCAAGGTATCTCCCGGAACATAAATCGTAGCTGCCAAAAAGATGATCTTACCGGAAGCATGTTTGAGATCTTGTTCAACATCCACCTTGCCTTGTGTGGACTCATCCGCGAGACGTTCTCCATATTTGGATAGCTTTTTGATCTTCTCCAAAATGTATTCTGTCTGATTTTCCCTGAGTTCGAGATTTTTGGCCGTGAAATTGATGTTCATAGTGGTAATGTTAATGGCTACCTTGTTAAATTATTATATTGTTGAGGTGCTTTCCAACAATGAAACAATATAGCAGTCCAACAATTGTATTTAGTCTCTTTTTTCTGGCGTCTATTGCTTCTCAGTAATCAGTGCAAGTGTGAGTGCAAGTCAATGAAGAAATTACCTTGCACTGTGACTGGAATCTCCTAACTGGCACTGTTTCCTGTAGTTTGTTGTCTATCCCCAGCTTACCCACTTACTACTTACTTTACAATCACAACTTCCGGTTCAAGTTCAATCCCGAATTTATCCTTTACGGCCTTCTGAATCTGATTTTTAAGCTCAATCAGATCAGCAAAAGAAGCATTGTCGACATTCAGGATAAAGTTAGCATGTTTCTCAGAAATCTGAGCACCTCCAATCCGCAAACCTTTCAGCCCGGCCTCTTCGATCAACTGGCCAGCACTCTTGTCGCCGACAGGATTCTGGAAGAAAGAACCACAAGAAAAACCCGGTGGTTGTTTCGCTTGACGTTTTTGCGAGAATTCTTCCAGACTGGGAAGATTTTTTACTTGCTGCAGTTCCAAAGTAACTTCCAGAACTACGCCTCCTTTACTCTTGAGTTTACTACTCCGATAGGCAAACTCTAACTCAGCACGATCTAAAGTTAACTCTTTCAAATCTTCTAAGATTCTTACCTCTTTGATAAAGTTACCAATTTCTGTACCGAAAGAACCGGCATTGCCACGTACAGCTGCTCCGATCGTTCCAGGTAATCCCCATAAGTTTTCCAAGCCTTGCAAATTATGCTCACGAGCCTTCAGGATGACATCTTTCAATAAAGCACCTGCCTCCACCTTTACAAATGTTCCATCAATTTTAATTTGCCGACATTCATTCTTAACTACCAAGCCATCAAAGCCTTCATCCGCAAAAAGCACATTACTGCCCGCTCCCAAAACAAAGACTTTGAGATCTTCTTTTTTAGCTAACTTTAATAACTCAGCAAAATCTGAGTTGCTTTTTGCAATATAAAAATAGCGTGCAGGACCACCAATGCGGTAGTAGCTGTATTTTGCCAAGCTTTCGTTTTCCAGTAGAGCTGGATAATCCATAGTAAGGCTCTTATAAGAACATCCTCAGCTTAACATTTCTCAAGGAAAGGTAAAGTAAGGTAAAACACTTTTCGACACCACTATTGACAAATCTTGTTCTTATGATATAATTGATTTCTTTTTGCGAGTCATATCCGAGTACACGGATTCCCTCTGGGGATAAATCATAAGAAACTCTGATCCACACCAAGTGCAACCAAACAGAGTTTCTTCTAAGGCAAGGACTGACTGGCAGAGACTATAAAGAAGTGCGTAGTGATTAGTGGATAGTAAAAGATACTAAACACTGAGCACTTTTCACTATACACTTTTACTTCCTCTTGACTTCCAAGCTACTTCGGCTAAAATGTAGCCGTTTTAGCACTTAATCTTGTAAAAGTTTGTTAAGAATTAGACTTACTCGTATCGGTCGTACCAGGCAACCAAAGTATCGTGTTGTAGTTGCAGAGCATTCTGCTCCTATCCAAGGTAAATTCCTTGAAGTTTTGGGAACATACAATGCTATCTCAAATCCCAAAGAATTCACTCTCGATCTCGCCAAATATGATTATTGGTGCAAGCAAGGCGCTAAGCCTACTCGTCATGTTGAAGACCTCGCTAAGAAACTGCGCAAATAAAGTAGCTGTGAAATCCTTACTTTTTTAAGCTTGCTTTGTAAAAGCGCGAGCTTTTTATATTATATAGTTTCTACTTTCTAACCTCAAAAGATCATGGCAGATATTCCAGCAGATCAAGCGTTTATTGAGTACGTTCTCAAGTCAATCGTCAGTATGCCAGATGCCGTCAAAGTTACTCGTGTAATCGATGAACTTGGTGTTTTGATTACTGTCGAAATTGCCAAAGAAGACATGGGAACAGTTATCGGCAAAAATGGCCAAACAGCCAAATCGCTACGAACCTTACTCCGAGTGATCGGTGCCAAGGAAAATGCACGCGTCAATATGAAGATTGTAGAACCGGGAGAAGTAGCAGCTGCAGCCTAAAGATCAGCTCTGCACCAAAACGGGCTTTAGGACAGCTAGCTTGTCCCTCTCTTTTGTGTTAGTATGCTACTCGTAAACTAAAATGATTTATCATGTACACTCAAATCGTTCCTTATCTCGTGCAACTCGGAGACTCTAGCTCTAGCCAAAATAGTTCTCTAAATGATTTTAGCGCAAACATCAACCCGGATCCTAGTCAGGGTTATGATCTTGTTGATTTGGCCAATAAAGGTATTGCCGTTGCTATTTTACTAGCTGGTGCCCTGTCACTTATCTTTATGCTTTATGGAGGTATTTCTTTCATCCTGTCCGGTGGTAAAGAGGACAAAGTTAAGTCCTCTATGAATACTATTCGCTATTCTATCATTGGCCTGGTTATCACTATTTTGTCCCTCACGATTATCAATATTATTGGTAGTTTCTTCGGCGTCAATCTTGTGAATTATTTGAGCTTCAGCGAGATCGTCAAGAATGCCAACTCTTTCTTGAGCGGGCTAGGAAACTAAAGATTAGTGGATAGTGATTAGTGCTTAGTAATGACTTCATCTACAGCTACGTCGTGCTCTTCGTGTGGCAAGTTTGCGATAAACTGGAAATCATAAGATAGCCCGATTGTGTAGGCTTTGGTCTTTTTGAGTAAACGATCGTAGTAGCCCTTACCATAACCAATCCGATAACCACGCTGGTCAAAAGCCACGCCAGGTAAGATTATTAAATCCAAATCAGCAGGATCCAGTTCTTCGTTTAAAGTCGGCTCCAATATTCCAAATGCTCCCCCTTTTAAATCCCTTAGTCCCCTAGTGCCATAGATCCTTAGTTCCTCTCCCTCCACCTTCGGCAGATAAACTTCTTTCCCTAGTTTCAAAGCTTGCTCGATCAAGTCCAGCGTCTGTACTTCACTACCTTTTGCAGCGTAGAGAAGAATCTTCTGAGCTACTTGGAACTTGGGATGTTGAAGCAGCTTTTCTCCGATCTTGAAGCTTAAGTCTGTAATTTCTACTGCATTTAAAGCGTCGCGCTTAACCAGTATTGTTTGTCGTATTTCTGACTTATTCATAATATCCAAGTAAGTACAAAGCTAGCATAGCACAAAAAAGCCCACTCCGATCAAGGAGCAGGCTCTTTTTTTTGAAACAAGGGGGCAAGCCCCCTTGTCCAGAATAAGTAAAACTATTTTACCTCTACAGTCGCACCAGCGGCCTCTAGTTTCTTTTGAAGATCAGCTGCTTCTTCCGGCTTGATCTTCTCTTTAACTGCCTTAGGAGCACCATCTACAATGTCCTTAGCTTCTTTTAAGCCTAGGCCGGTAATCTCTTTAACGACCTTGATCACATTGATCTTTTGGTCACCAGCAGCTGTCAGGATAACGCTTACTTCACTAGGAGCAGCGTCAGCAGCAGCAGCAGCACCAGCAGCAGGAGCAGCAGCCATTGCTACAGGAGCAGCAGCGGAAACACCAAACTTGTCTTCCATAACTTTAACAAGCTCAGCTAGTTCAAGAACAGACATTTTCTCAACTTCTTCTAGAACTTTGAGGGCAGCCTTGGAAAGATCAGAAGTATCAACCTTCTTTTCTTCCTTAGCTTCAGTTTTTTTTGCTTCTTCTTCGGCCATGATATTTTTTAGTTAATTAGTAATATGTGATAGAACAGTACAAGGTAATATAAGTACTGTTTCTTATTTCTTTAGGAAGCCAGCTTTTCTTTATAAGCATTAATAACTCTTGCGAAAGCAGAGATATTTCCAGTACAACATCTGACAAATCCACTCAAAGGACCATTCATAGTAGCCAGCACCTTAGAGTAAAGTTCTGATTTGGATGGTAGTGCAGCTAGCTGTTCTACTTCAACCTTGGTCAGGAATCTACCGTCCATAATACCGGCGACAATCGTAATCTTTTCTTCACTTTTGGCAAACTGCTTGATGAGTTTAGCAGTCGAAACCTCATCTTCATAACCAAAGGCTACAGCTACGGAACCTTCCAATGAATCTAGATCGAAATCTTTGATCTTGGCACCTTCAGCAGCTAGATTGATCAAGGTCTTCTTGGCAACCTGATAATCCATTCCTTCGGCACGCAGTTTGTTGCGCAAAGTACTGACACTTTTGACGGTCATACCGCCATTAGCTGTGAAAACAGCCGCTTTCATACGTGAAAAACGATCTTTGAGAGTACTTAGGATTTCTTCTTTCTGTTGCTTGTTAACTGGCATATATTAGAAATTTAAAATTAAAGACCCTGGTGCAAAGTAGACAGGGCTTTTCAAAGGCAAAGGCCTTTGGATCAAACATCTAAGCAGGATTTACGCCGATTTCTCTCGGCCACCGACTGTCTACGATGCGGAAGGAGGTTAGCAGAAGATATTTGGATTGTCAATGGGACCATTACGAATAAAAACAGGGGCTAGGGTAGAGGGTTTAGGGTCGCCGAGTTCCGAGTACCGAGGTCCGAATAAGGACTAGCCCCAAAGGCCTACCTGCCGGTAGGCAGGGGTCCCTTTGGGATGACTCGCACTTACACTTTCACTTAAGAAACTGGTCGAATGGTTAATAATTCAAAAAGTGGGTGGCCCTCCAGCCCCCTCCCGCCACCCAAAGGGTAGCAAACAAACATTAAGAAAAGATTAAGATGAGATAGACCAACAAAACACTGGCCGAGAGACGGTAATTTTGTATCACAATACTAATCTAAGCAAAAGAGCTCTGAGTCTTCAGCTCCCCTTAGCTTATAGCTACTAGAAAGGAATCTCCTCAATATTAATCTGATCATCCTTGCTTGGTTCTGGAGATGAAGGAGCTTGCCCTGAGCTTCCTAGCGAAGGAGCTTGCCCTGAGCTTCCTAGCGAAGGGTCAGCCTCCAGTGTTACAACTTCTTCTTGAGCAGAAGCGGATTTCCGTGCAGGAGTAGGAGCATGTTGAGTCTTGGCGTATTCGTCTAGGAAATTAGTGTCTCCACCAGAATTACTTGCGCCCTTACTATCAAGCATAATCATACTTTCAGCTACCACCTCCGTCTTATAACGTCTGGTGCCATCCTGAGCTTCCCAATTACGTGTTTCAAGACGACCTTCGATATAGACCTTGGCTCCTTTGCGTAGGTACTGACCAGTAATCTCAGCCAATTTACCCCACAGCACAATATTGTGAAATTCAGCTTTTTCTTGCTTCTGACCACTTCCATCTGTCCAGCTACGATTGGTAGCAAGGGACACAGAGCAAACGTTCTGACCGTTGGGGGTCTGACGAACTTCAGGGTCTTGAGTCAAGTTGCCGATGAGTTGTACTTTGTTGAGTGAGCGGGCCATAATGAGTGATTAGTGGATAGTGGATAGTGGATAGTGGATAGTGGATAGTGGATAGTAATTAGTAGCAGCACCCCTTGCGGGTGCTGTAACCTTGCGGGTGCTGTCGCTATGAGTGCGGAGTTGAATATAGCAATCAATTCTAAAGATGACAACTCAAACAGAGAGTCACCAGGCAATAGTCATCCGCCTAGGCGGAGTAGCCATTCAGTTTCCCATTAGAACTTTACTTGCACTGCTTCTCTCTCCTTTTCATCTTCCAGCTCAAAGAAAGTTCTTTTTTCAAATTTGAACATATTGGCAATCAGTTTACTGGGAAAAGTCTCGATAACCGTGTTGTAGTCACGAGTCTGGGTGTTGTAAAAGCGGCGAGCAGCTTGAATCTTGTTCTCAGTATCAGTCAGTTCTTCTTGTAACTGCAAGAAATTCTGATTGGCTTTCAGATCAGGATAATTTTCAGAAACGGCAAACAAGCTTTTGAGAGCACCGGCCAAAACATTTTCTGTTTTAGCTTGTTCTGCCGGACTTCCCTGATTTTGCATGGCAGCTGCACGGGCCTCAGTCACTTTGGTAAAAACTTCTTTTTCATGAGCAGCATAGCCTTTGACAGCTTCGACTAAATTCGGGATCAGATCGTAACGGCGCTTGAGTTGAGTATCGATATCCGACCAAGCTTCATTACAACGTACCCGTCTCGTCACCAGTCGGTTGTACATAAAAACCACAACAAGCACCAATAAGGCAAGAATCCCCATAAGAATGATAGTAGGCATAGCAATTAGAGGTTAGGTTTTGGCTTTTGGTGAACAGTTCTCTTTCTTTCTTGTTCGATGACCCACTCACGAATAGTAAGTAACCAACTCACTGTTTTTTCCGGATGTTCAACATATTTCATATAGAAGAAAGATTGCTCAGCAGCAGTCTGGATAGTCAGCTTACCGTATTGCAAGAGTGAACCCAAGATCCCAGTCACCTGAGCTCTGGCATCCTGAATTTCAGAAAGATCTGTCTCGGCATTTTCACGATTAAAGAGCGTATTTTGATTGATATCCACTACGCGTTGGTTGGTAAAAATAATCAGGTCCAAGTTTTCCTTCATCCAATTCACATAAGCGTAAAGCAACATGAACAACATGTACATCGCAAATATCAATATGAAAACTTGGCCGGTAGCAGCTTCAAAAATTACCAAACGTGATTCAAGCCACATGATCAGTGCAAAGGGAATACCTGCAAAAAAGAGGAATTTGGAGAGCACAATCAAGTCTACAATCCAGTGTTTGCGAATAATTAACAAAACCTCTTCGTCGTCACGCTGGTTCACAAAAGCATTTCTCCTACTTCTAACATACGGTAAATCCTTTTTTAGTTCTTCTAGTGACATCATTTATTATTAAAGAAGCAATGCCCACTCTATTTCGAGCAACAAGTAAACTGCCCAAACTACCACTACAGTCGATAATAAAACAAAAACTCCTGTTACAAATCGTGCTTCATGGTAGGGATGTGGTACAGAGAAAACACGATGAACAGAGTACCAAGCAAGTAGAGTAAAAACTATCAAGACGGCAGCGAATATCAAATAAACAATTAAGATTGACATGAGTATTTTTTGCTAAACCAAGAGTAACCGAAAAAGCTCCTAGCTGCAAGGAGACAGAATACATAAAACAGAGGACAGAAGACAGAGAACAATGAAACAATTTAGCAATGTGACAATTCCCTCAACCATCTTAGCCATTCCACGAAGTGGTTCAGCCATTTTTCTTTTTCTTCCTGTCCATCTCTAATCGATAGTCAATCCTCAAGTCTTTCAGTGCGATTGCAGCCTCTTTGAGATTTTTGCGTATCAAATGAGAAACCTTACTGACACCATTTGCAAAATACGTCATGCTCTTGGCAGCCTGACCTTGAGTTACTCTCTGATCTTCTTCATCATTTTTTTTGATAGCCTTCTTGCGCGATTTTTCTTCTTTCTTCTGACGCTTACCCTGGTCTTTCTTCGTTTTGGTTAGCGTCTCATCAATGCGTTCGGCAGATTCCAATCCTTTTTCAATCCTACGTACAGCATCCCCAACCTCTATAACTTTTTCAGAAGCCTGTTCTGCTCCAGAATGTCCTACATTCTCAGAACCACCTTCGGGACTAGTTGTAATAAGATCTTCCGCCATTAAATAAGTTTTTTACAGCTTCTTGATTATAACGCAATTATTAACGTTTCTTCCAGTCCCATTTTGCTTTATCACGTTCTAACATCTTATCCTTAATCGAGAGCTTGGCACGTCGAGACATGTTTTCGATTTCTTCCAGTGAAGCTCCCTTGTACTTAAGTACAATTAAAGTCATATCGTCTCGCTGAGCTTTCTTACCCATAAATTCACTCAAGATCTTGGTAGTATTATTAAAGATTCCCTTGGCATCCTGATATCCGAAACGCTCTATCACGCTAGCTAATTTATCCAAACCAAACATCTCTCCTCTCTCATTAAGAGCTTCCGTAATACCATCACTATAGATTACAATCACGTCACCAACCTCCAGATTAAGCGTTTTTTCTTCCACCAAATTTTCAACTTCCGGCACCATACCCAAAGCAATACCTCCCGATGGAGTAGTAGTGCTCTTCTTGCTACGAGCATGATAATGAATAATATATTCATGTCCGGCACCAATATAGCTGAGTTTCTGATTAGGAACATTCCATTTCAAGAGCAACATCGTAATAAACATGGTAGCATCGATACGAGGAGTCAGGTTTTTATTGACCTGCACAAAAACATCCTTGATGTTCTTGTAAACCTTGCTAAAAGTATGCAACAAAACGTCGACCATGATCATGACCAAACAAGCAGGAACTCCATGACCGGTCACATCTCCGATATAGATTAGGGTATTATCAGCATCCTGCTGAATATAATCGAAAGTATCTCCACCGACTTCAGTGGTGGAACGTGTTTTGGCATAAATCTCCAGACCTGGTAACTCCGGAATCTGTTCCGGCAAAAGGTTCTGTTGAATCTTGGTCGCAATCTCAAGCTCACTGGAGAGACGCTCCTTTTCATCAAGATCGTGAATAACTTTGGCCAAGTTACGAGAAACCTCGTTGATAAAGTTGGATATAACTCCTATCTCAGTACGAGACTTAACATTAATTCTACGATCCAGATTACCACTGGCCATCGCGTAAGCTGATTTCTTGACCTCAGAAAGAGGCAGTACGATGAAAATATAAAATAGCAAAGCAGCTACCAGCAACATTACAAAACTTACCAGCGAAAGGAAACATAAAGGCATCAAACCTTCATATAGTCCTTGATAGGAGAAGCGGTAACGCAGCAGATCTCCCTTTTCATTATTAAGAGGACGTATTACTTCGATTCCGGCCACCTCTCCCCAGGCACAATTTAATTCTTGACTAAAAAGGGAGCTGATCTTTTTGCCAAACAGGGCAGCACTCTTAGCATAAAATCCTTCAGCAGTATCAATTTCCGCTGCAGGCAAGCAGCGAGCCGGATTAGTATCACTATGAGAGTTTAGCTCAGCATATTCCAAGTTATTAACTTGCTTATTACGAGTCTTGCTATACAGCTCATAGCCCTGATCCGAAAAAATCGCAAAACTGGCGATATCGGGATAAGTCATAAAATCTTGCAAGATCAATTTATCAAGCTCCGACTCACTCTTAAGATAAGCTGTTTTTAGTCTTGAGCTGTTGGTTTCCGTATAAGCAAGAACCCTTCTCACTACTTCCAACTTACCGCTTTTAACTTGCCAATAATCTGCAACTCCACTCATAATTAACAAGGAACAGGAAAAAATAATAGCAGTTAGCAATAGCTTCCCCAGTAAAGTGTTATTTAAATTCTTGCGCATTTGGTATAAGATTTATCCGCTAATTATAGCATAAATAAGACCGTTATGCCAGAGTCTGACAACCTTCAGAGACAAGTTCAACAAAGTTATGACAAAATTGCCAAAGAGTTTTCCCAAACTCGCAGTCACAGTTGGCCAGAGATAGACATTTTAAAGCAAGAAATACGACCAGGAAGCCGTGTCCTGGATCTTGGTTGTGGCAATGGCAGACTTTGGCAAGCACTTGCCGAGCTCAGGCTTGATTATTTGGGGATAGACTTTAGTGAGAATTTAATTCAAGAAGCCAAAAAACTGCATCCAAGTGCCAAATTTGAAATCTTGGACTTTACTCATGAGCTAGCTAAATTAGCTACGAAATTTGATTATTTAGTGAGCATTGCCGCTTTACATCATATCCCTGAGAAAAAGCTCAGAATTAAGGTTTTTCGCGAGCTGAAACAAGTTCTAGCACCCGGGGGAGAGCTACTTTTTAGCGTCTGGAACCTAAGACAAGCTAAGTACCTCAAATATCTCTATCTCGCACGACTGAAGAATTGGGGACGTTATGGTTGGAATGACTGTTTTATCCCTTGGAAAGCTTCCCGTAAGCCCATTTGGCGCTACTATCATGCTTTTAGTAAACGTGAATTAAGAAAGCTTCTTAAACAATCCGGATTTACAATCAAGCGCTTAGAATACGGTCCTGGCAAAAGAAATCTAATCGTCGTCGCCAGCTAGTTTAAAGTTTCCTTACCTTCTCAATTCCCGGTAATTTTTCGAGCAAGTAAATCATTTTTTCAAAATCTTCAAATTCGCGCACTTCGATAGTGATCTCATTTATAAATCTAGTTCGATCTTGCTCGTCAATATGACCATTACTAGCCAAAATATTAATCCCGGTCTGAGCTGTAATACCTCCAATATCGGCCATTAGCCCCAAGCGATCTTTACCTTCAATTCTAATCCTTATCCGTTTAGGTTCCAGTTTTTGCCCTTTCCACTGAGCATCCAAAATCCTATCCGGATCCAAACGTCGGAGAGAGGAACAATTATCAGTATGGATCGAGACCCCTTTACCACGCGTGACATAACCTACGATTCCCTCTCCCGGCTGAGGATTACAACAATTCGCAAATTTAAAAGCAAAATTACTTTCCCCTTCGATGACAACTTCTCTACTAAGAACCTGTGGTAACTTATCTACTGAGGGAGAATCCCCATCAAGATCAAGTAGCTCCGTTTTGCTATACATTTTCTTCAGAACTTGGGTAGCATTGATAGCTCCTTCTCCTAGTGCTGCCAAAATCGCGTCAAAATTATCGTAAGACATAGCCGAGATAGCTTTGGCTATTTTCGCCTTAGGTACCTTCTCTAGGGTTAAATCATCTTTCACTTGGGACAATTTTTTGTTTAAGATCTGTCTGCCTTCTTTGATGTTTTGTTCTTTGGCATGATCCTTGAACCAAGCACGGATTTTACTCTTGGCCTGACTAGTCGCCACAAAATTCAACCAGTCTCTTTTGGGACCTTCGATATTCTTGGAAGAGATTATATCAACCAAATCTCCCGTTTTGAGCACAGTATCAATCGGAACCATCAGGCCATTTACTTTACAACCTTTGGTCCTATGCCCAAGATTCGTATGGATCGTATAGGCAAAATCTATGCAAGTTGCCCCGACCGGTAAATCCTTCACATCCCCCTGTGGTGTAAAAACAAAGATCCGATCTTTGAAGACATCTATTTTGAGACCTTCCAGAAATTCACTATTGCCTTGAAGATTATTTTGTAATTCAACAATACTATTGACCCAACCCAACTGATCAGTCGGTGCTCGTCCCAAATTCTTACGTCCTTTTTCTTTGTAATACCAATGTGAAGAAACTCCATACTCAGCTTCTTCGTGCATTTGCCTAGTTCTAATCTGAAATTCAGTCAGGATACCATTCACACCAAAAACCGTAGTGTGTAAGCTCTGATAGCCATTGGCCTTGGGCACAGCGATATAGTCTTTGAAACGGCCCGGTTTGGGACGCCATAGATCATGGATAACACCAAGCATAGAGTAACAATCAGCTATACTTTTTACCACAACTCTGAGAGCAAAAATATCATAAATTTCATCGAGCTCTTTATGTTTGGTTTGCATCTTACGGAAAATACTGTAGACGTGTTTGGTTCTACCGCTTACCTTAACTTCCAAATGTGCTTTTCTAGCCTCTGCTTCGAGAATCTTCGTAAGCTTTGCAATATAGACCTTACGCTCTCTCATACTAGTTTTAATGCTCTTTTCCAATTTTTTGTATTCCAATGGATAAAGATAGCGAAAAGCCTCATCTTCCAGTTTCCATTTGATCTCCCAGATACCGAGACGATCAGCTAAAGGGGCATAAATCTCCAGTGTTTCCTTGGCTATACGAACTCTCTTTTCTGGGCGAAAATAAGAGAGACTATTCATGTTATGTAGACGATCAGCCAGTTTGATCAAGACTACCCGCAAGTCCTGAGCCATCACGAGAAGCAGCTTACGCAAAGATTCTATCTGATTCTCATTCCTATTATCCGGAAAATTAATACGATATTTAACCCGTGTCAGTTTGGTGACACCATCTACCAACCTAGCTACTGCTTTGCCAAATCTCTTTTCAATTTCAGCCAGTGTAACCTCAGTATCTTCAACCACATCATGCAAGAGTGCCGCCAACAAAGTTTCTTGATCAACCTTAAGACTTGTCAGTGTTAAAGCAGCTTGTAAAGGATGAATCGTAAAGTCCTCTCCGGAAGCACGTTTTTGGCCCTGGTGCGCCTGCTCTGCAAATTGGTAAACCTCATGCAAGGACTCCTTATCAAAACCCCTGATATAGGAACAGGCCTTCACTAAGTCTTCGTATA
>JAQVLK010000037.1 GCA_028704165.1 Candidatus Altimarinota bacterium
TCAGCACGAGATTGATTTCAAATATGGAGACGCTTTGAGCACTGCTGATAATGCCGTAACTTTCCGCTACACACTCAAAGCAATCGCCCAAATCTACGATCTCTATGCGACTTTTATGCCAAAGCCGATTGCCGGTATCAACGGTTCGGGTATGCATGTTCATCAGAGTTTATTTGATATTAAAAAAGGTAAGAACCTTTTCTTTGATGCCAAGGATTATTACAAACTTTCCAAAACGGCCAAGTATTTTATTGGGGGGCAACTCAAACATATCAAGGCTATGACAGCCATCTTGAATCCTCTGATTAATTCATACAAGAGACTTGTGCCAGGTTATGAAGCGCCAGTTTATATCTCCTGGGCTTGGACCAATCGCTCTGCCTTGATACGGGTGCCGCGTGTTACGGTGGGAAACGAAAAGGCTGTGCGTTGTGAATTGCGTTCGCCGGATCCTTCTTGCAATCCTTACCTGGCTTTCGCTGTTATGCTGGCTGCCGGTCTAGATGGTATCCAAAACAAGATTGAACCACCGGCCCCGATTGAAGAAAATCTGTATGAATATGATGAAACTGATTTAAAAGAACACAAAGTAGCTACCTTGCCGGAGAACTTACGCAAAGCTGTCAAAGCTCTCAAGGAGGATAAAGTGATCTGTGATGTACTGGGCGAAGAATTAGTTGAGAAGTTCTGTGCCGGGCGTATGCGCGAATGGGATGAGTACAAACTTTATGTGACGGGTTGGGAGAGGAGGAGGTATTTGGATGTGTACTAGAATAGTGGATAGTGACTAGTGATTAGATTCTTGCACTTTCACTTACACTCAAGAGAATGGTTATATTGTTCTCCTGTTGAATGCTGTGCTTTACAAGAATGTTTTGAGATATCTTGAAGTTAAGGGGGGACCCCCTTCTTTAATATATCAAACAATTATGGTTCGATCCGCCTAGGCGGACTCACCACAAGCACGGAAATCTTGAAAGTTTACTGCAAAATTATAACTCGGTTGCTAAACTAACCACCCTGAAATTTATTGAAGGGTTAAGAAAAGATTAAGACGAAAAAAGTAAGTGACATTTTCAATGTGCTCGCTCTGGTTTTATCTTCTTTGGTCATCTTTTCCTTGGTAAATCTCAAGCTAAAAAGAGGCTTCTTCCTTTGGCGCAAAGCATAGCCGGTTTGCCTAGAAGTTTAGAAAGGTGCTAAGATAAACTCCTTAAGTTTTTTGTGATGCGACAAAATAGTAGTCCGGATATCATTGGTGCAGGTGGTAGTTTTGCGGCAGCTTTATTGAAAACGTTACTTAATGATTATCCTGAAAGAACTGGGCATCTTTGTGTTCATAAAAAAGAATATTGTTCGGAAGGAATCCAAGATGATACTACGAGTGTTTTTAATGTGGCGGCTCTTTTCCCAAAACAAATTGAGGATAATACAAAAAAATTCACAGAGGCAAATTGTGATTTACCTCCAAACCTGACTTGCTCTACCTTGGATGATTTTAGATTTGAACCCAAAAAACAAACTGGATTTATGAGAAAGAAGGAAAGTGGACTGCTTATTCTGGCTTATCCTGTGCAAAAAACTCGCCCAGCCTTTAAGGATCTCTTGATAGCTCAACCGCAAATTTTGGAAAATCGAGATATCCTACTTGTCTCAAAAGGAATAGAAAAAGAAACCCTCAGAACTCCTTGTCAGATAGCGGAGGAAGTGATCACCGAACTGGGATTAATGACTGAAAAGATACGAAAAAGGATTGCTTATCTCATCGGACCAAATTTGGCTTGGGAGTTAATGCTTCTTCAATTGATGATAGCCAATATCGGAGGAGAAAAGGCTGCTGTCAAAAGGATTTCAAGGTATTTCAGAGATACTAATCTGACGATTAGACAGACTAGGGCAAGGCTTGGATTGGAGATCTCAGGGGCACTCAAAAACTCTCTGGCTATTAGTCTAGGTTTAGCAAAAGGATTGGAGTTAGCAGGGTATAATATTGGAAATTCTTCCCAAGCTAGTTTTTCTTCAATTTGCTTAGCCGAAGAGGAGAGGTTTGTCTATGCTGCCGACAAGAAAGCCAAAAAAGAGCAAGCTCTGCTGTATGGCCCGAGAGGAGACAGTCTCTTGGCCTACGATTATAGGATCACACGCAACTATCGTGCTGGTGTCGAATTGGTGAAGCACTATAATGAATATTACAATGGAAAAACTTTATCGGAGCTGATGGATGATCAGGTTATAGAAGGCGAACATTCGGCACGTCCTCTACTGCAAATTGCTGAACAAATGAAGGTGAAGATGCCGATCTTGAGTTTGATTGCAGATGTTCTGGAAAGGAAACTTACTCCCGAAGGGGCTCTGGATAAGATTAGCGAGCTAAGCAGAAGGTGGGCTGATGCACAAGAACAAGGTTTTTGGGCCAGACGTTCGCAAAAATTCAAGAAGTACTTCAGGGCTGCTTGATTCTCTTTTAGCTTACCAATTTCTCCTTCTCCTCCTTACTCAATTTCTTAATCTCCAGCTCTCGCCTGAGGGCTGCTCCCTTATCCTTACATTTCTCACTATAAACAAGTTGCACCGGTCTGTGTGAAGCTGTGTACTTGGCGCCTTTCCCTGTATTGTGCTGCGCAATTCTTTTTTCGATATCCAAAGTAATCCCTGTGTATAAAGATTTATCAGAACAGCGAACTATGTATAAGTAATAAGGCATTGATTAGAAACTTAAAATACGTACAGCTTGCCCTGAGCGAAGTCGAAGGGTATAGAGGGAATTATCATTACAACGGACGACGTATATAGAGTATGACATTTATTGAGAGCTTAAAACAATCACGGCTTGCCATGAGGAGTCCCCTAATGCGGACGACGAATGGTGGAGATGGTGGGAATTGAACCCACGTCCAAAGAGGAAGAGATAAAACGTCTACAATCGTAGTTACTTTATTAAATTTTCGTAATTACCTGATGCGAAGCAACACGCTAGTAAATACTATCTTTTTTAGTCTTAGCCAATTTAAGAAAAAGAATAACTTAGATTGGAGCACCATAACTAAAGTGTACAAGTAAGTTCCTTGTTATGGGAAAGAAAATACTTGCCAAGACGCAATCAAGCATCTTATTGATACTACGAGTTAAGCGAAAACCGGTACAAGACCTGCTTCACGAACGCGAGCATCAGCTAATTTAGTATTAGCAGTTATTTTGTCCTGGACGGATCTGACGGGGGACCAGGACAACCCCGTGATTGCAGTTTTATGACTTCTGATCTCTCTGTCGAAACCTGTCATCCCCTCTTCTACGCTAAAGCTACGAAGAGTAAACCCCATAACTTGTTCTGCGAAGCTCTGAGTTTCACGAAGAGCGAAGCAGAATCCCCAATTTTCAAAGAGCGCAAGGTATTATAGCACAGAATTTCCCCTTGCAACTTCTTTCTTTTGTAATCTACTCGATTGATGTTATTTTCCCTGACGGGAAAAGCCATACTACAAATATGGCACATGCGAATTAAATAGATTTATGCTTTACAATCTTGCCCAAGACTGTAGGTATTTGACTAGCTAGTCTTCTTCGAGATAAGCTGTATGCACAATCAGAAGACTTTACATATAAATAAAATCTTAATTTAAAAAACATGAATCAGATCCTAAAGAGTATCCAAACCATCGCTCTCGTAGTCTTTTTACTGGTGGCCAGTTATGGCGCATGGATGTATGTCGATGCTTATTCCAGATCTACACAGTACCGCAGTTTCTCAGTTACCGGAGAAGGTGAGGCGGTTGGTATTCCTGATGTAGCACAGTTTGGTTTTTCTGTTTTGACAGAAGGTGACACGGACATTGCCAAGATCCAGACTGAGAATACTACCAAGATGAACGAGATCGTAGCTTATCTTAAAGAACAGGGAGTAGAAGAGAAAGATATCAAAACTTCCAATTACAATCTAAGTCCTCGCTATCAATATCATAGCTGTCGTGATGATGGAGTTTGTCCACCGGCCGAGATTGTTGGATACAGTATCAATCAAACTGTTTCCTCAAAATTAAGGGAATTTGATAAGATCGGTGATGTTTTGGCAGGAGTAGTTAGTAAAGGCGCCAATGATGTGAATGGTCCAAACTTTACCATCGATGATACGACTTTGGTTGAAAACGAGGCACGTGCCGCAGCCATGCAAAATGCCAAGGAAAAAGCTGACGCTATCGCAACAGCTGGTGGCTTCAAGATCGGTAAATTACTTTCAATCTACGAAGAGCAGCCTTACATTCCTTACTATGATAATTATGCTTATGCTGACGGGATGGGCGGTATGGCTAAGGCCGAAATGGCTCCTAGCCCGGTAATCGAGCCCGGTTCACAAGAAGTTACTGTCAAGATCAACCTGACTTACGAGATCGAGTAAAAATGCTAAACTAGAAGTAGCAGGAAGGGGCGAGTCCGAGCGTCAAACTTAGGACTCACCCTTCTTGGCTTTTGCAAGAATTATTTCCCCAATTCTTGCAAACGATCTTGCATGGCCTTGATGTCTGCTTGCAACAACTTCTTTTCATCGTCTACAGAAACGTTGTTGTAGATACAGCCGCGACCGGCACGTCTGCCCATACCGCGACCTAGGCCGCCGCCTTTGGCACCTGCACATTTTCCCATACCGCGACCCGTGAGAGGGCCTTGGCCTTGTGGGCCTGTTCCGTCAAAATTTGGCATAATCTTTCACCTCCTTTCTATGTTAGTTGTTAGTGGTTAGTGATTAGAAGTAAACTAAGATGCATCTTCTAAGCACTATTCACTAGTCACTTTCTCCTTCCCATTCTTCTTCCTCTCCCATATCCTCCCTGCATCCCCGGAAAATTAAAATCGATCACTTTATGCAGCTTGATTGCTTTGCCTGTTACCAGGGCTTCGGTCACTTTCTTGAGGCTGGAAACTATGAGTCGTTGAAAGGTAGTTGCTGAAATCTTCATTTCCTGTGCGCCGCTTGCATTGTCATGTCTCTCCAAATATTTCAGACGTAAAGCTTCGATCTCGTCGAGACTTAGATCCACACTTTCGAGAGCTGTCATGGGTATTCCTTGGGGCTTGAAAAAAGTGCAGTTGGGTTGGAAAGCTATATTTCTGAATCTTCTTGGTCTTGGCATTATTTGTAGTGTTATGAATATATATCCATAACTATACTATTCTTTTGGATGGAGGATGTCAAGACTGGATTAAATATTGTTAGATGGTTACATTGTTGGGAAACAAGGGGACAATGCAACAATTGAACAATATAACAATTGAACAATATAACCATTCCACGAAGTGCTTTCTCTCATTCAAAATTTAGTTACCCTAGACCCTAATCACTAAACACGATACACTGAAAGCAGTATTAATATTGTTTCATGTTGGAGTGGTTTGTCACGATGTTTAAAGATTTATGGCATTTGGTCGTGCTCGCGGCTGTGCCGATTGTTTTGTGGTGGACGGTTTTTTACAAGAGAGATCCCAAGAAAATGAACAAGTTCTTGCTTGTAAAGACTTTCTTGGTAGGCTGCTTTTCCGTTATTCCGATCTTGGCTTACGAGAAAATCAATACTCATTATTTTGATTATCTTGATAAATTTGAGATTGTATATCTTTTAAAGAATAATCCTATTGGTGAGGGTTTTTTGCGTTTTCTCTTGGCATCTGCATTTTTGTCTCTGATTTTGGGGCTGATAAGTGCCATGATAATTATTTTCCTGACTTTGTTTTCCAAAGAAAATCTAAAGAACATCTACCAAGCTATTTTTCTGGAATCTTTGAACTTTGAAGTTGCTCTTTCCTTTATTGGAGTCGTGATATTCGTTGAGATTTTCAGACAAGAAATGGCCGGAAATTATCTCTTAAAAAGTATTATCGGGACACTGATGATTGCGGCGATCATGGAGGAGTATGTCAAACATTTGATTTTACGTTTCTATGATCATCGTCGTATCAAAAGTATTGATAATGCCATTGTTTTCGCCGTTCTGGTTGGCTTGGGATTTGCTTTTATTGAGAACATTATTTATTTGAATGTCTTTCAGGCACAATTAATGCCTGTCTTTTTTGCTCGTACAGCTGCTGTTTTGGGGCATCTCTGTTTCTCGGCTATCTTTGGCTATTATTATGGAGTTGCTCATTTTGCCGAGCCGATCACTTATCTGAATTATGTAGAGGGTAAAAAATCCAAGTTGCTTGGCTTGTTGGCTAAAATTTCCAGATTGAAAAAGAGCAGAGCTTTCCATGAACAAAAGATATTTGAAGGTCTTGTCCTTTCCACTGTACTGCACACAACCTATAATTTTTTCCTTGAAATGAATATCACCTTCATAGTTGTGCCCTATTTGTTTGGTATTTTGTATCTGGTTTTTCACCTCATGGATCTCAAAGAAAGCCAAAAGAAATTCGGTATCATTGGTTCACGTGTTATGCCGGTTGATGACTATGAACAGTTGGTTTGGAAGATCAACTCTATCAAATGGGCTGAGCAGATTCGGGCTGAGAGATTGGTACAAGGGAAATAAGCAAACAGTGGGATTTACTGTAGCGAAGTGGTACCGCGTACGGGAGTTGAACCCGTGTTACCGCCGTGAGAGGGCAGCGTCCTAGGCCACTAGACGAACGCGGCTTATTAATTTACGTCAAACTGATTAAAAGCACTCTTAGTTTTTAGCTTGGCATTATAAAATTGTCAATACAAAGCAAGCTTCCAAGCGGTTGTTTTTGCAGTGATTTTACACTAGATTATACAGGCACTTAACAAAAAATTGTTATGAAAAAAACATTTATCCTGTTTGGACTGATGCTCTTATTGGCTGCTTGTAATCCGACTGTCAGTCAGGAAGCAGTTGAGAAAATCTTACATGAGCAACTTGGTGTCCCAACTTCAATCGAGATCTCAGCTCCGGAGCTTGAGGGTGATTTTTATAAAGTTACTTTAAAAAGTGAAGGACAGGAACAAGCACTCTATCTGACCAAAGATTTGAAACGCGTGATTACGCAAATGATTGATTTGGATGAGATGAAAAAAGAACAGGAAGCCGCACAAAAAGCTCAGCAAATAGCTGCCGAACAAGCGGCTGCCGAGCTTACCAAAAGTAATAAACCTCAGGTTGAACTCTTTGTAATGAGTCATTGTCCTTATGGTACTCAAATCGAAAAAGGGATACTGCCGGTCCTTGATCTCTTGGGAGACAAGATCGATTTTGAGCTGAAGTTCTGTGATTATGCCATGCACGGAGAAGTTGAGCTGACTGAACAGCTCGTACAATATTGTGTGCAGAAAAATCAGCCTGAGAAGTTACAAGCTTACCTAGGCTGTTTCTTGCGAGCCGGAGAAGGTGCGCAATGTGTGACAGAAGTTGCTTTGGATGCTGCTCAGTTGGCAACTTGTATCGATACTACAGACCAAGAATATCAAGTGATGGCCAACTTTGCAGATCAAAGCACTTGGAAGGGTAGTTACCCAACCTTCAATGTTTATGCCGAGGATAATGCAAAATACGGTATCCAAGGTTCTCCTAGTTTGGTTATAAATGGTAAAAACGTGAATGCTTCCAGATCTTCACAGAGCCTACTAGATCTAATCTGTGCCGGATTTGAGAATGCTCCTGAGGAATGCAGTACTGAACTGGAGACTGCTGTTCCTGCCCCTGGATTTGGCTTTGACGGTACAGGAGCTGCGACGGATGCCAGTTGTGGCTAGGAATTTATGGGGACAGGGACTAGGGTAGAGGGTCTAGGGTCGCCGAGTTCCGAAAATGGTCTGAATGGCTGAAGACAGGTTGCTTCCGGACCTGTCTTTTTTTGTGTTGTCCGTAGCTTGTTTTCTGACCAAATTAGCTTAAAATTTAGGCTGAGCTAAAAAGCTTAGCAAACCTAGCGATAAAATGCTTTCTACAAGCCAAATTATAGACGGTGCTTTTGGGCACTTTTTGAACCTCTAGAAACTGTTGACGAAATCAATCTTTTGTTATATAATGACAGACTTTTGAAATATGTTCTAATTACTTTCTCTGTTTCTCTTACTTTAGAGATCTTACAAAGTGAGATGAATGGGGAAAGAAATTCTTTCTCTTCTGCTTCGCTCCTCGATTTTACTCGGGGCTTCGCAGAACAAGCTTCTCTCTTATCCGTTTTGCGGGTGAAAGAGAGCAAATGTCCTTTAACAACCAGGTAGCATCGAAGTTCAAATCTCGAGCTTGAGCTTCGATTTTAGAAGTCAATTTAAACTAGCTTCTTAGCTTTCTAGCTAATTAGTTATTAGTAATTGTTTCATCTCCCTCCTTTTCCACTGCATCACAGAGTCTGGGAAAATCTTCCCTGTTTTCTGTCCTCTGTTCTTTGTTTTCTGTTTTTCCCCATTCTGCGATGTAGTGGAAGGTTCTTGCTTATTAACTGTAAACCGCCCCTAGGGGCAAGCCCCTTAGGGGGAGGAGGTAGAAATGAAACACGTATTTTTTAGTTTTTGGGTCGCTGTGGTAGCGATCGTCGGCCTGGTCCGGGCCGAAAATCCGGATCAATACACTGCGGTCCGCGAGCTGAATAGCTCATCGGATCCTCTCGTCGCTGGGGAGAGCCTTCAAGGCTCAACCCAAACTTACGAGTCTAGTGGAGACTCTCCGCCGTGCTCCCCTTTTGAAGGGTGTAGCGCGATGGACGGGGCGATCTGGTTTGACGGGTCAGGTTGGTTTGTGGCCCAGATTTCGGATGAGTTTCCGTCTGGTGGACCAATTCCTTTCTTACGGAATTGGGAGACTGGAGAACTGATCGGAAACTTCTGCAAAGAGGAAGGAACTCGGAATCCGACCGAGTTTTACTTTTTTGCAAACGGCCTGACACAGATCGTGATTGATGGAGAGTTTTCGAATTCCCATGGTGCTTTCACGATCACCGTCTGGCCTTGGCAGGGGCCACCGACTCCCACACCAGTTCCGCATCCTTGTGAGCAGGCTGTGCAGCTCCAATCAGGAGTTCCTTATCTGGGAGAAATCTCAGAGACAGGAAATTTCACAGAGTGGGTCTGTATCGACGGTCTGGTCACCGGAGAAGCCGGACACAGCTTTTTTAACCCGCATCCGGCGGGTGGAGCTGTGGTAGATTTTGACGCTCTGCCGGGAATGCAGGTTCTTTTGCTGGATGAAAGCCGAGCTTGTCTCGAGCATTATTCCAGCGGTGTCCATCAGATTTCTCCTACCCTGTTTCCATCAGGGAGTTGGAGATGTTTGGTGGTAGATTCTGGTATGGCGTGGGGGCCATATGAGTTGACGATTACGGCAGGTTTGCCGCAGTCACCGACTCCGACTTTCACACCAACCAACCCGCCCACCTGGACACCATCGGGACCAACCAGTACACCAGTTGCTCCGACGAACACGCCTGTTGCTCCGACGAACACGCCTGTTGCTCCGACGAACACGCCTGTTGCTCCGACGAACACGCCTGTTGCTCCGACGAACACACCTATTCCCACAGATACACCGCAGACGCCACAGCCGACCTACACGCCGGCACCTACTTACACACCTCTGCCTACATCGACACCCTATCCGACGTGGACGCCGGAACCCACGGATACTCCGACACCGATACCAACAAATACACCTACTAACACTCCGACGGGTATTCCAACTGACACACCGGAACCGACAGTGATACCCACGAATACACCCACAAATACTCCAACTTTCACGCCGACACCCGAACCTCCGACACCGACGCCCACCAACACTGCTGGTCAGGGAACACCCACAGACACACCTGCTGCTCCGACGAACACGCCGGCAGCTCCAACATTCACGCCGACTCCCGAGCCGACAACACCGACTCCGACTGTTCCGACTGCAACTCCTACTTCTGGAGTTCCGACGAATACTCCGGCTCCACCAACGGCTACTCCGACTGGTCCCACGGCTACTCCCACAGGACCGACCGTGACTCCGACGACGGGGCCGGGAACGCCAACGAGTACCCCGACCACCGGCCCTGGGACGCCGACCAACACTCCGATTCCACCCACGGCTACTCCGACAGGACCAACCGCGACTCCGACGACGGGGCCGGGAACGCCAACGAGTACCCCGACCACCGGCCCTGGGACGCCGACCAACACTCCGATTCCACCCACGGCTACTCCGACAGGACCAACCGCGACTCCGACGAACACGCCGACACCTGGCGTGCCGACGAGTACCCCCACCTATGGAACACCGACCGGTACTCCAACGGTCGAGCCCACGGGGACGCCCTTTCCTGGCTTTCCGATTTCATATTCATACCCGATGCCTATCATGGACGAGTTCGATTACGAACCAGGCGATGAGCTTGGTTTGAAGACGATCGTTGAAAACAGGTCGGGAGACGAGTGGGACGTGAACGTTTGGGTTATCCTAGACGTTTACGGGGAGTACTGGTTCTCGCCGTCGTGGAGTCAGAGTCCGGATTGGGAAGCACTCACTGGGATTTCGGCGGGAGAGGTAGTGGAGATTGAAACTCTCCCGACTTTCGTCCTTCCGGATTTCGAAGGTGAGTTCGCGCTTCGTTTCTGGAGCGGACTCACGTATCCTGATAATTCCGATCTGATTGGTGGAGAATTCGGTATTGAATGGGTAGACGTTCTGGACGTCTATCTACACGGAAATTAATTGATAGCGTGCCTCTTATCCTTCGGGGTAGGAGGCACGTTGCTTCTCTGCGGTCACAAGGACCGCTCTGACTTCTAAAAAAATGGGAGAAACTCTCCCTGTCAAGTAACACTTGAGCTACCTGGTTAGCCTTTTCCCTACGAAATAGACCCAACGGGTCGTAGTGAGTAGATGGGAAAAGTGCAATCCGCCGCAGTCACTTTAGTGACGAAGGAGGATTAGCCTAAACGAAACTCTCTAAATATATTTGGAGGGTTGTTTTTGATGATATGAAAGAGCAGGGTTTAAACCCCGCTCTTATTTCAATAATTCAACAATGTAACAATTCAACAATATACCCATTTACCCCCTCTTTCTCCCCCTTAATTCCCTCGCCGCATCTCTCCGGATGTCCTTTTCCTTCTTGTCACGTTTTTTGTCGTAGAGTTTTTTGCCTTTGACAATCGCAATTCTCAATTTGATATGACTAGCTTTGGTATAAAATTCCAGTGGCACGCAGGACACACCTTTCTGAGAAAGCTTACCGATTATTTTATTAACTTCGACTTTCTTGAGCAATAACTTGCGGCTGCGTAGGGGCTCGTGATTGTTTTGGGCAGCGGGCTTATAGGCACCGATATGCACATTTGTTAGTAGGAGTTCTGCGCCGTGTTCGGTCACAAATCCACCTTTGAGAGAGACGTCACCTTTTCTCACGGATTTAACCTCTGTGCCAAGGAGCATGACACCAGCTTCGTACTCTTCGAGTATTTCATAATCATGAAAAGCCTTTTTGTTCTTGGCGAGACTAGGCATAAATCTTTTTCTTAGCTGCTTCATACTAAATTAGATAGCTCTCTAAGACAAATGCAAAATTATAAATTAAAAATGTTAAATGGCTTGAGAAACAGAAAATCAAGAGATTAAATAATCAAGATGCAACCAGTTATTAATAATTTCTAACTAGCTAAGAAGCTAGATAGCTATAAGTTAACCATCTTTCTCCGTCAAGTGATTTGCCTACGCCAAATAAGTAAAGTATGCTATAATTACAAGACAGAATTAAAAAAACAAAATATGTCACAGATAGCTCAATCTAGCATTTTGATTCCTACTGTAATCGAGAAAGTTCCGGGTGGAGAACGTGCTTTCGACATCTATTCCCGTTTGCTCAAAGACAGGATTATCTTTCTGGGGACAGCGATTGATGACAATGTGGCCAATCTAATAATTGCTCAATTACTTTTCTTATCCAACGAGAATCCCAAACAAGATATTACGATGTACATCAATTCTCCGGGTGGATCGGTCACGGCCGGGATGGCAATCTACGATACCATGCAGTATCTCGGATGTGATGTGAGTACTGTTTGTCTCGGTATAGCAGCTTCGATGGGAGCTACTCTCTTAGCAGCCGGCACCAAAGGGAAACGCTTTGCCTTGCCAAATGCTGAAGTTATGATCCATCAAGTGATGGGCGGTGCCGAAGGTCAGGCTACCGATATCTCGATTCAAGCCAATCATATCTTGCGTATCAAGGAAACTTTGAATAAAGTTCTAGCTTTGCACACGGGACAAAATGTGAAAAAAGTTGCTGAAGACACAGAACGTGATAAATGGATGACAGCGGAGGAAGCTTTGAAATACGGAATTGTCGACAAAATTATCAAGAGTAAGAAGGAGTTGAAGTAAGGGAACTAGAAGCTAGGGACCACAGACAACAAAGGCAAACAGACCCTTCGGCATTCGCCTCAGGGCAAGCAACAGACTACAGTGCCAGGCAGGAGATTCCAGTCAAAGTCCCGAAGGGAGACCTTTGGCCTGCAAGGAAAATCCTTCTTTGACTTGCGCTTGCACTCACACTTGCACTTAAGAACAGACGACAGACTACTTTCGAAACTCCCGCCTTCGCCCTTTCAGAGTTACGGACGGGCAGGCGGACCTCGAGACTCGGAAATAAAAACAATGTTAGATTGTTGTATTGTTGGATGTTTTTTAACAATGTAACCATTTAACAATATAACAATTTTCTCAGCCATTCCGTGATTTCATTGACAGTCTTAGCTATAAATTAGATATTAAAGATAGTTAAAATGTTTGCTCATGCCCAAGGAGCGTAAAAGTAGCGCAAAATTATACGAAGACTTAGTGAAGGCCTGTTCCTATATCAGGGGTTTTGATAAGGAGTCCTTGCATGAGGTTTACCAATTTGCAGAGCAGGCGCACCAGGGCCAAAAACGTGCTTCCGGAGAGGACTTTATGATTCATCCTTTACAAGCTGCTTTAACACTGACAAGTCTTAAGGTTGATCAAGCAACTTTGTTGTCGG
>JAQVLK010000095.1 GCA_028704165.1 Candidatus Altimarinota bacterium
TGACGGGTATCTCGTCTATTCCCGCAGTTCCCCCCGTTTCTAACAGGTAGCAATCCGTGAAGATAAGCGGTCGGGCGTAGACGTATCCCGCGTGGGCCGTGTCAGTGAGCGACGAATCGATGGTAAACGTCGTGCCCGTCACCGCAAGAATGTTATAGTCAATGGAGTTATAGGTACACAAATCTCCTGGTGCGATGAAGTACGTTGTCTTCACCCCCGTCAACGCCTCGGTCACGCCGGAAGTAAAGTCAAGGTCGGTATTTGAGTACTTCGTCTCGTCCAGCCATGAGTATTCCCACGTATCAGCGGTGAGGTCGATTTTCAGCTTGGGGATGTACTGGATATGGTGATTATGCAGATTGAACCGCGCCAGCTTCCGAATGAACGTCGGAAGGGTGTTGTTCATGTGAAAGTCAAAGTCAGTGGAAGATACGTCGGTGTTCCTTACGACGTACTTGAAATCGGAGAGAAGGTTTGCGTGTGTCTTCGCCATAATGCTCCAGCGGGGAGGGCTGGAAAACCAACCCTCCCCTTGTGGAAGTTACCGATCAGCCGGGATTGCGATGAACGAGACATAGAACACCGATTCAGAGGTAATGGCACTTCCCGCAGGGTTCAGCCGGAACCGCACCCATTTCCCCTTTGCCACCTTGTTCAGCGCGGAATCCGGGCCACCGTGCATACTGGCCGGGGTAAACAACGCCTGGACACCATTGAGCGAATCGCAGATGAAAGTATCGGCGTTCGTGGCGCTGTTGTTGGAAATCGCCAGCAATGCCACCGAATCAGCCGCCTTCAGCGAATCGTCATATCCGCACTGGATGTAGACGGAATCAATGCGGCAGTCGAACGGTGCTCTCCACATATAATTCCGGCTACACGGAGTAATGGTATCCAGCGAGACTGATGGGGCCGAAGAACCCACCGTGTCGTCATAGGCCGCGTATGAGATTTGGAAGGTAATCGGCTTGGCCTTGGCGAAGTACTTCTGGTAGAACGCCGACAGCGCACCGCTGGGGTTGTCGCTCACGTTGAAAGCTGCGGCGATCCCGACCATGACCAGGATGCCGACGAAAGTGAAAAGAATCCGGTTGTTTTTCATGTTGCCTCCTTACGTCCAAGCGGTGTCAGCGCCCTTGAGACCGTAGATATAGCCGCTGCTGTTCCGCTCTGTGTTGATGTTCTCGAACTCACTCACCAGGTCGTCGAACAGGTAATCGGTCGTCTGGTTCCACTCCAATTTGCCCCTGACCGGCTCCGGCGTGAGCTGCGTTCCCTTGGTGTGGAGCGAATCCACGTTGACCACGTAGCACCGCTTCGTCCCGAACAGTTCTACCAGCGGAATGAAAGCGGCCTGCCCGATGGCGGGATGACGGTACACCGTGCCCTTGAAGCCCAGCGGTGCGTTCGCGTCGGCGGGTGCCAGGCGAAGCATACTCTGTGCCTCGTACTGGAACCGCGACAGGCATTCGGGATCGGCCACGACCATGTAGTTCTTGGCCTTGCCCTTCAGCCCGTAAATCAGGTTGTCCAGCATCATGCAGTCCAGAACCGTCGTGGACGCATTGATGGCCTTGGACAGCGACCGGGCGTTGGTGATGCCGTGCAGCGCGGAGGTGGTCGTAACCAGCCCTTCCAGACCCAGCGGCTCGACGTACAGCGCCGTGGTTCCCGACGTGCCGGTGTCCGAAAACGCGGTATACATCCGGCCAAAGTAGTAATCGTAGTTCGTGCCGTTGGTGGAGTTGGTGTAGAGGTCAACCGCATCTGCCATCGTCAGGGTGCCACTCGATGGGGTGACGGTGACGATCTCGTTGTCCTTGGCGGCAGCAGCGTCGGCCAGGCCCGTGGTGGTGACAACGAAATCAACGTGCATCCCCGAACCCGTCTTGGAACTCACTCGACCGTACAGGTGATCCCAAACCCAATGGGACGCGGGAAGCACCGTGCCGTCAGCATCGGTGACATAAACGGTGGTCGAACTGTTGGAATCGGTGTGGCAGTAGAACATTCGGCCCGTGCCATCGCCAACCGAAATCCGGCGGATCGAGTTGGTGAAAGCGTCCACAGAATCGGAAATCAGGTCGGTCAACTCCCCGCCCTTCAGGGTAGTCCCGGCCATGACCTTCGCCCGCAGCGCCCGCCACAGCGTGCCGGAGACCTTCTGGCGCATCTGTAGCTTCTTGTTGGTGATCGCGTCGGACTTGATGATGTCCGGCGTGCCAGTGATGGTTGACCAGCTCGCGCCCTCGTCCGCCGCCTCGGTCTGGAACGTGTTACCGGCCTTGATCTTGATGTAGTCGTTCTCGCCAATGCCCTGATGTTTCAGCCACTTGTTATAAAACATCATGGTGGCGGGATCGTCCTTGATCCCCTGCGGGTAGATTTTCTTCTCGATGACCCACTCTTGGAGCAGATCATTCAGAACGCTATCCGCAGCGTTGTATGACATTCCCATAGGTTATCCTTTCGTGTGCCTCGCCGTTATCGCGGCCTGCATTTCCGCCAGCTTCTTGTCGTCGTCGTCCATCGGACGGGCGATGATCGGGGCCGCGCCGGGTGACACAATTGTCGCTCTTGGTTTTGGTTTGGGTTCCCTCAGGGCCATGACCTTGATCGTTTCGATGAAAGCCATCGCCTTTTTCAGCCCGATACCGGGGGTGTCGTCTTCATCCGAGAACGCGGCTATCAGGCTAACCGCCGTATCGGTGTCAATGACATCCTTGTATTTCTCCGTCAGTTGTTGCGCCCCGGTGGAAAGCTCCCTGGTCTCTGCCTGTTCTTTCGCCCGTTGCTGAAACAACTTGTCGATATCGGATATCTTGGCATACCCCTGCCGTTCGATCTCATCCTGTGCGATTGCGGTTACTCGTTCCAGCAAAGAATCGGCGCTATCCTTGTCCATGCCGTCCTTGATGAGCTGGGGAACGAGACGCTTCATCGCCTGCACGGCAGGATGGTTCTCCGGCTTGTCGATCTTCTGTTGCGAGACTTGCCCACCTGCCAACTGCTTTTCCAGTTCCGCCTTTAATGCGGTTACCTTGTTGGCGTTGTCAGCTGCGATCTTGTTCTTCTTGTTGATGTTCACCAGCCAATTGGGAACATCGGTCGCAATCTCGTCCAGAACATCGGGGGTGATTTTGCCCTCCTCAATGGCCTTCTGGAACTTCCCAAAGTCATATCCTTTGGGTGTG
>JAQVLK010000096.1 GCA_028704165.1 Candidatus Altimarinota bacterium
GTTCTTTTCTTGCCAGTCGATAACCTCGATGCCGCGCCATCTACTCGTATCATCCAATATGATCCAAACTTTTCCACTATCATTGGGAATAGATTCCGAGTAAAGTCTTGCATGTTCGATAGCGGTTGTGAAATCCTGTTTGTTCCTAATAAATTTGTATTGATTGTTATATGAAAATCCCGTTATCTTTGGAATCCAGACACGATTTCCGTCCTTAACGGTTGAGTAAAATATGCTTCTAAATCCCTCGCCAACGGTTCTCTTTGTATCCGCAAATATTCCCCGGTATACCCAACGCACTGGCGCAAAATCAAATACAACTGCGTTTGGAAATGATGCTCCAAAATAAGTCTTTCCCTTTTTAGTTTTCCCGTATAAGGATATTAATAATGGGTAGGATACGTCGCTTGTAGACAATCCAACGACCTCTTCATCTGTCATTATGCCTCCATTTTAAGTCTATTAACATTTTTGCTGATCTTGAGGCGTTCAATGTCGTTCTCATGACAGCACTCTCTACACTTTCCCCGTCATTACACAAATATTTACGAATATCCTCAATATCTTTTGGTTCCAAGTTAATACAAATTTTTGACATTATCAAGTTCCTCACAATTGGTATTCGAAAAATGTGTTGGAGGAAGGGAAAAGAACTACCTAGTGTTCTTTCCCTTTTAATTGTTTACTCAAAACCGAAGGTCTTTCCATCGATTGTATATTTTACGTTGGACTTGCGGATATCGCTCCACGCGGTATGCGTCCTAGTGTATGTCGCAGGATCATTTGCAGGACCAAGCAGTCCATCTGCGCCGGTATCAAATGTGTTCAGGACAGATGCAAATGGTTGTCCCACGAGAGCGGTCTTGATATATCCTAGCAACTTTTGTGCATCACCGGAGAGATTTGAACCGTCTCCTGCCACAACTGGACCGGAAAGTTCCTCTTTCATGATACTGTCAACGTTCAGTCTGGAAAATCCGTCCTTTCTGTAAGTGGTCGCTACAAACTTATCTCCCTTCTTGAAGAGATCGCCCCACTTGAATCCCTCATCGCCCTGCACTGGCATCCCAAAGACTTTCGTAACAAATCCTCGGAGATCACTTGTCTTGCTCTTCATGGGGAAATTATCCGGATAAGTCATATCAAATGATGCATCGTACAGGAACTTGGTGTCACTCTCTGGTTCTCTGAACTGGAAGATAATCACATTGCGGAACTTTGCCTTCTCCCTTGCGGTTTCCTCGTTGTCCTTTTTGTCCCAGAACTCCTTTGGTGCGCCATCTACAATTGCCCTTTCGGAATCTGTCAACTTCTCATATTCCTTTCCGATTACTCCCTTGCCCTTCAGGTAGGTGCTTCCATTAACAACCTGTACTTTCTTAACAATGCCGGTTAACTCAATTGGATATTTCTTTCCTTCGATCAACTTTGCGCCACCGAAATTGAGTGGCTCATCAAATGCGTCCATTACCATTTTAAATCTCTCCAACAGCGATGTTCGGATTCGCTACGCTCATCCTCCATCGCATCAATTAACATTGGAAACTACATTGTATAGTCCAATGTTATCCTTGGGCAAAATTGTAGAAACCAAGAAAAGTTTCATTTTCTCATTCTACAAAGCAACCCAACATACAAGACAGTGGTACGTCCTGTATATAAATGTTGTGCTGCCTCCACAATGCGTCCGTTTTGAAGGCACATCATGGAAACACAACATCCCCTTGTAAGCACGCCGAGTATATAAAAGTTTCTACGAAACCTATTAATATGTTGGGTGCATAAAAGAACCAATATGGAGTCTGATACGAAAGAAGCGTTCTTGGAATTGATTGAGATCATGCGCATCAACTCATATAACCAACCGAGATGTTCAGCAGGAACATGCCACATGATTTTGGATTCTAAGTTAACCGCTTTTAAAAAGAGATACAATCTAACAAGAGAGGATGATCGAAAATGAAGACATCGTGCTTCGCGAATATCAAAGGCAACAAAAACGCGATTGCAATCTGTCGTTATCCTCCTTCCTGGTATACCGGCATAATATATCGCGTGCTCGCTCCATCAGAAAAGTTACTTCGCGAATACAAATTAGGAAGAGTTTCGGAAAAGCAATTCGAGGAACGATATTACCGCGAAACACTCAACGATCTCTGCGCAGAGGATATCTACAGCGAACTCGGAGACAGTACAATCCTAGTTTGTCATGAGCGCGCGGGATTTTGCCATCGTCATATTGTCGCGCGATGGTTGGAAAAATGGTTACACATCGAGGTTCCAGAATTAGATCCCAGAGATAAAGGAGGACTTGACAAATGGATAAAGAATTGAAATCCAAAATGGATAAATTCATCTCGAAGTACGATGATCCAAAGTTGACTGATCTCATAGGAGATCTTGTACATTTTATCGAAATTCGTGATGAGCATATCGAGTGGTTGAGTGAGGTCATTCCACATTATGCAGATTACCTCATTAAAATGGATGAGGGTTGTAATGCACAATTAGATGCAATGATAAAAATGGTACACATTGCAAGAGACACTTTAGATGAGAAAATGAATTATATTAATGACCTTGAAGAGATGTACTTGAGGTCCAATGAAGTAGAAAAAACCGCGTTAGAAGATCTCAATGATCTCAGGGAGAAACATGGTTATGGACCCAAATGAAGTATTGCATACATCAACCAAAGAGGCATTAACAGAACTAGACTCAGATAATCCTTTTTTGTGTGTAGAATGTGGTAGCACCTTCGAATGCATAGATGACGTTATCTTCCATATAATGGTAGATCATGATCTTATTATGTTCAAAAAAGATGGAAAACTCATTCCATACAGTAAATTTATGGAAGAATTGTCAAAAAAAATATCAGACCATATCACGGAAGCAGACAATCCTGATCATGATAACTTGATTTGATAAGGGATTTTAAATGAGCAGATACTCAAACCGCGAATCCGATATGTCCGAAGCACTGAGCAACGTACTCAATGGTTACAATACAGGACAGCATCGCTATATGGACGAGTTTATCAAAAACTGGAAATCAGCATCCGATCTTCTGATCTTGGGTATATATCCCAATGCAAAAGAAATCACGGAATCATATGCTGCCTTTAACTGTGTGCGAAACAAGTTAAAGTATGATTTATCAGATCCAAATTAGATCGGAA
>JAQVLK010000097.1 GCA_028704165.1 Candidatus Altimarinota bacterium
CCCTGATGACTTGAGAGCTTTTTTCAAAAACTTTACTGCGTGCTTGAGTGTAGTTTTGTGGCTCTCGGTGTCAGCAAGCATTTGTCGAACTGCTTTATATACTTCTTCTTCTCGTTTAGTCATCCCAGATTTCCTTAAAAAGCCAATAGTCATAGAGGTAACAAAGTGCTCCGACTCCAATGGAAGCGAGTAGGAGTACGAAAACTATAAGGATTGTGTAGTCCCATCTAGCTAGAAAAGCATTCATCCACTTTGTGTAGGCTAGGTAGTAAGTTGGGTTCATTTCCCCACCCCTTGATTTAAGTAGTCCATTATGAGGTTCACCTTGTCAATGACTTCGTTGAGTTTGTTTTTTAATTCAAAGTTGTTTGGTGATTCAATACCAGTTATACACTCAACCCCAGACTCTATATATCCTATAGGATAATTGGTTAATGGCTCAATCTTCTCAAGGCCAACAGCAGAAAATTTTGCATTAGATGAAATAGATATTTCGTAGCTGTCTGTTATATCAGTCATTTCTTCCCCTCCTTCAACCATTCACTCATGGCGTTAAAAAAGTTCTCGGCGTTGAAAAGCCAAGCAATATAATTTTCAGGAAAAACGTGACTTGGTCTTTCTCTCTCAAAATAAATTACAAATCCGGTTGCACAGAACTTTTGCCACTCTCCCCGCTTCCACATTTCAGCTACACAGAGTCCAGCATCGTTGAGGTCGAAGAAGTGCGGATTTACAACGTGAGCAGAACCGTCAATCATCCTCCACTCCGAGAGCTTCCACCCCATGTACTCAGCAATCAACTGCTTATCTTCTTCTGTCATGGCTTGCCTCCCATCGTATGTTGGATTAGTCAAACTTGTTCAATAGGTGGCACTGTAATTTCTGATGGAGAAAACATGCGTCTAAACTTAACATCCTGCCCATTACACCTTCGGACAGTAAATCCATCATACCATGTTATTTCTCCCTGTTCGTTACGATAAGCAGAATCAATATGGTAAACTTCGTCAACCTTATTACGCTTTACAACAGTATCAAAATCGCATTCTTGCATTTCACACCTCCCTTTGATTCCAAACTTTAATAGCATCTTCTTTTTTCGCCCAGCCTTGTGCGGTCGACAACTCACCCATCATTACGTCGCACCTACAACGGACGGCATAATACTTTCTTTGTCCAACTTCCCACTCCACCAACTCCGGTTTATCTCCGCAAAACGGACATGGCAGTAATACTTTTGCATTTACTTCTTCAGTCATGGTCGGCCTCCAAGTCCACAATATCCACTGTCTACAACATCAGTATCCGGCGGTTGACCGTATCCCCTGTCAATTTCTATTTCTTCCTGTTTTCCCCACCGCCACATCATACAGTCAGAGGCCATGCAAAGTATCCGGTCGGCCCCCCTCGTAAAATTCCCAACTCATCGAATACGGGAATCTGCTTGCATACTTTCTTTTTAGCTTCTTCTTCTGTCATGGGGTCTCCTTAATCCTTAATAAACTTATCTGTCGTGATCGCACAAACCCCTTCTAACAACTCAGCCGTGTCGCAATCAACTATCACGGAAACATGGGGATGGCAGTTCTCACATAAAAACTTAATCATCGGTTCTGTCGCTTTCTCAAACTCTTGTTGCTTTTCTTTACTTAAAATTAGTTTCTTCCGACCCTCAAGACGAGTAAGAAGCTCGGTTTGTATGCTTATCATCTCATTAGGAGATATTTCGATCTGCAATGCTTTTTCGACTAAATCCCCATTTGTCATTTCTTTTAGTTCATTCATTTTCACTTCCTCCTTATGTGTCAAAATCAACTCTCCTTACCTTCAATTCCCGTATTTTCGGCGCGTTCAAAGTATAACCTTCTGCAAGCTGAGATTCTGTTATTTTAACAAGATCATCTTCTGTGAGGATGATTTCTAAATACTCGTTCTGTTTATACTCCGGCCCCTTGCAATAAGTAATATCCAAGATTATTTTCATTTCGTCTTCCTCCATTCCGTAAACGATTTAAAAAAGTTATCGGCGTTGAATAACCAAGCAATTAACTGGTGATAATTCCATTTTTGGCTTCCAGCTACAAAGTCCATAAAATCATGTTCCCACTCTTCTCGCTTCTGCATTTCAGCTACAACAAGGGAGGCATCGTTGAGGTCGAAATTGACAATTTTATAATTTTTTTTCAGCAGCCTAATACATGGCATAGTCTGGTCTATTATAGGACACATCCACCCCATATACTCCGCTATCAACCGCTTGTCTTCTGGTGCCAGCATTGGTTCTCCTCCATCCACTTAATCGCTATTCTACAAAGAAGTCCTGTTTTGTTGAGAAATAATTCAGCCCAATGAGCGGCTATTTCTTCTCTATTACTTGCACGATATCCTGTGCAATAACTTAAAAATAAGCGCCAATCCTCCCTTTTCCTCATCACTTCCAGCACAAGATCAGGGTGGGCGCAGAAGTTGGGATTCGCGTTAGGCTTATATTTTTCTGCACAATATTTACACTTTAACGTCTCAATGTGATTTATCCAGCCATTATAATCATGCCAGCAAATCCCTGCCAGTTCACAAAACCGCCTGTTGATTTCTTCTGTGGTCATGGTTACTCCTCCCTATTTAAAGTCTTTTAAAATGTCTTTCAATGCTGTTCTGAAACTCCTGACCATTCTTTCATAAGACCATTTATCGTAAATAAGCTCAGCGGGATAACCGTTCTTGGTTCTTCTTGGATTGCCTTTTTCTGGATAAGCAATTACACTTTTCAAGGCTTTTCGTATGCCTTGTAGTTTTTCTTTATCATTCATACTTTCTCCTCCCTCACCCAAATCAGCAGCTCCGCAAGCGCATCTGCGGGGTTGGTACTCTCCTTTAGACTAGGTTGATAGCCATAATCGTCCCACGATTCGACATAAGCTTCAGCATAAATCTCTGACGACCCTTCGTTTCTAACTTTAGAAAGCATAGTATCTTCCGGCAGCTCTCTCCACACTTCTACCATTGAGGGGGCTGGAATGGACTCGTAGGTATTAGACATCATATCCCTTACCCAATCTTTGGTAAGTAATTTCCAACCATCTACACCTAGCCGCCAAACAAAATCCGTTTCCAGCTCAATCCCAGCATCATGCAGACGCTTGCTGGC
>JAQVLK010000098.1 GCA_028704165.1 Candidatus Altimarinota bacterium
AAAGACAGGTTTATTTAATTTGCCCAGACTTGCTTGTGGGGACGCAGATGTTTTCGCTCCCAAAACTTTATTTTCTCCGGAACTATTAAAATCTGCGGAAATGCCTTTGAACAAGGAAAGAGCATAAATTGCATTATCTGCAATCGAGATTTGCGCCTCTGTAAGTCTGGGTGCACCAGTAAGAACGGTGGCGTCTGTTATTTTTCTGTTGCTATCGATAATTCCGCCGATGTAATAACCGGTGTCCAAAGTCTGAGCAACAAACTGCCCCACAAGAGTTCCATTCACCACTGTTCCTTTCAAAATCTTAATTATGTGGGTCGTTTCCCCATCATTTAAATTCGCAAGCATTCTATCTACAATCACTCCTGTAGTTGTAGTTCCATCTTTTAAGTAAAACGGATTAATATTTCCGTCCGAATAGTCACCCAATCCCACATCTTCTGAAAAGAAGGAAATCTTTACCTCCCCCGTAAATTTTGTCCCCTTACTTTCGACATCTCCATCTAAAATTTTATAAGCAGAGTAAGAACCATCGGGGAGAAGTACTGTTCCGACAACCCCATCTTCTATATAAGTTTTATTCAACTTTGCCGCATCCAAGTAGTCAGCTTGTTGACTAATGAGTTTTTTTAGAGCCGGATCCGCAAAATTTAAGATTCCGTTTTCTATCAAATTACTGACTGTCAACCCCCCGGTAAAAACCATGATTGAGGATGTGGCTATTGCCACCAAAACCAAAAGCGGGGTTATTCCCGCCTGGTATTTTCCATTTTTTTTATCCTTTTGCGTTCCTGATAGTGAAAGTTTTTTCAATTTGAATATATTGCTTTATTTTTTTTCTGGGATGAAAAAATGAGAATAAGGCTCCCCACACCCGCTGTAACATATATCAAAAATGTAAGAAAAACCGTTTTACTATAAGGGTTAAAGGCCTCGTCAACAGGCTGCTCCGCAACTATTCCCCACCCATATTTGGTAATTTGCTTAAAGGCTATCAAAGAAAGTCTTCCTTGGGTGCTTTCTCCTTGCACAGCACTATTTTCTCCTAATACCGCTCGTAGCATATGACTTCCCGGACTGGCTTTCATCATTATCTGATCCGGTGTCGGAGGAATAATATACTTGCCGGTAGAATCAGCCAACAAATAATTTCCGCTCTGGCCAAACTTGACCTGGTTAATTCTTCTTGTCATTTCTTTTATATCAACATCTCCCATCAGAACACCCAAAAAATTGCCACTGGTATCATTAATCGGAACAGAAACAAGAACAACTGGTTTGAGACCCAAGGCGCTTGGCTGTTCAACACCAGATACAAAGGGTTGGTTCTCTACTTCAACACTCTTGAAATAATCGCGATTCTTAATATTCACGCCAATACTGGAGGTGTTTAGGGGATATGTATCCAAAATAATTCCGTTCTTGTCCACCAAAACAACTCTTTGAATAGTCCAATCCGATGCCTGATATAATTGCTTTAAATTGTAGTTAGCTGATTCAACATTGCCACCGGTATAATTTTTCATCGCCTCTATCAATTCCTCATCAGCCGCAAAAGTGGAAATCTTTGCCATATTTTCATTCATAAAAGTTATAGTCACATCACCAGCCGTATCAACTCTATTGGTCAATTCCGAAAACCCGTAGCTTTGGAAGGAACGAAAAATGTAATAAAGCATCAAAGACCCCACCAGGAAAAGACCAAGAAGCCAAGCAAAACTCCCGACAACTTCCCTTTTCGATCTTAGAGTGAAAGCTTCAAATTCATCGGCAAAGGGAAAAATGACAGCAAAAGACGCCAAAACAACACAAAAAACCGACCTGGCCCAAAAACCCTGGGTAAAACTGATTGTTGCATAGGATAGTGCGGTTAACGCGGTTGGTAGAGAACAAAACCATATAAAATGTTTGTTTTTCCTCATCGCAAAATATGTAATATAAATGTTGAATACTAAAAGTAGTGACCAGGCAAAAAAGAAAATCGTTAAATTTTTTGAAGTAACCCCCATAATACCTGCCAAGAAAAAGGAATCGGGCCAACCCAGCACCCCAACCCCCAGGAAAAGAAGCATTAAATTTACAAAAAGCATAAATCTTGTATATTGGGTCATTTTTATAAAAACAGACAAAATCACAACAATCGATATTGCCAAATACCCCACTGTTAAGGGCATGGCATATGCAAAAGCAAAGATCAAAGCCGAAGCAAAATAATCCAATCCCATCACCAGATTTATCAATTTACGAAGTTTACTCTCGCACATTCTGAACATGTCCAAAACCAAAATTAAAAACCCACCGATCAAAAGTAATGTCTGTAGTGGAATAATCGCTTTATGCAAACCGAACACTGTTTGGATAGTTCCGGGCATTGGCAAGATGAATATCGAAAACCCGATCGAAATAGATAAAAATGCAACAAACCAGTCAAACAAGCTGGGTCGATAATGATTAGACGCATCAGCGCTATGCTGGCCGTTTTCGTCAGAGCCGGAAATAAGTGGAAAAGATTTACCCCGTTCTTGAAGGAGACGTTCTACTTCATTTCTCGGAATTCTGAATCTACCCTCCAAACCCAAACGCACCGACTTGATTCCTCCTCCAGCAAGGTATTTGTAAACTGTATTGGTTGAAAACCCCAGGAGATCGGCCACCTCTTTAACCGTATAGGTATTTTTAGGCATTTTGGCAGTTTGTGAACATCTATTTAGCTTCGTTTCTTACAAATATTCGCAAGTTTTTACAAGTAAATATACTATATATAAAAATATTATGAGTATTTTACACCCCTTGTCAATCCCCTTTTAATATAGTTTCGTTGTTTTGAAAGGCTGGATTCATTGTGGCGTGAAATTCTCGTTAAGCAAGCTAAAAATGGTATAATCTTAACAATAATCAAAAGGGCCTGTAGGCAAGTAGTATACCGGCGCATTCGCATTGCGCAGTCCCGAGTGCGATTCTCGGCAGGTCCACCTATTTGAGGTAATTCAGGGGGTTATATCTCACTCCGTTATAGTAAATTTCAAGATGAAGGTGTGTTCCCGTTGAATGTCCGGTATTA
>JAQVLK010000099.1 GCA_028704165.1 Candidatus Altimarinota bacterium
AGTGATTCAGATATGGAAAGAGCAGAATCTTTATCCGGATTAATAATGGCATTAGAAGATCTTCCAAACGGAAAAACAATAGAGTATCATCAGGTATATCGTGAAATGATAGATATATTCCCTATACTGGTATCTGAACTTGTGCGCATTCGCGATATCTGTAGGCAAAAAGACATGTTAATGGTGAATAAATGAAAGAAAAAAATGGGATTCCTGTTATCAAGAAAGGGAAGAAAAATCGCGAAGAGATAAAGGTTCCTCCACGTAACCTCAAATTGGACATTAATGTAGCGTCGCGAGATCTACCGTTGAGGGTAATGGGAAATGTTATTGTTGCAACACAAATGAGAATAATTGATGCCAGAAAAAGAAGCGTAATAACGGAAGTTGCATTCAAGGAAGTAATGTCCATAGAAGATGTGAATGCTGAAGATAGGGTTATTATTGTACCATTATCATTGGATGGAGAAATTGTTTCTGGATATATTACCATTGAGGGCAAGCGAAAGGTTTATAAGCAATAGGTACGTTTGCAAGTGATGTTACAAAGGAACGCAAAATGGGACGCAGGTGATTAAAATGGGATTTTTAGATAGTGTAAAAAATATTCTTGAAGGAAAGGCAAACAAGATAATTGATGAGAACACCGATCCAAACGAGCAATTGGATTTGGCATATATGAAGATGCAGGGTGTTGTAGAGAAAGCAGAAAAGAACCTTGTTGGGGTCACTGCTTCAATTGCAAGATTGCGAGGAATTAAGAAGGGACTTGAAGTTAAAATTGAACGGGCAGATGCCGAGGCAAGAGCAATGGTTGAGCGGGGTAAGGATGACCTTGCCAAGAAGTTCATAGAAGATAAATTGAGATTACAGGGAGAACTCAATTCTGTTGCTGCTCAAACGGAAGGAATCAAGACAGATGAAGATAAGTTAAAATTTGCGATCAGCAAACTCAAATCCGATATGACTGCTCTCAACACTAAAAAGGAAACTTTAAAGGCACAGCATTCTGCTGCAGATGCCCAAGTTAAGATAACTGAGAGTTTAACTGGATTATCAGACGATACAATTGATATTGGAAAAGCGATTCAGAAGGCGGAAGAAAAGATCGATGCCAAGACTGCTCGCGCAGATGCAATTGAGGAACTCACTAACTTCGGTATTTTGGATGATCACCTTGGAAATAATAATCCTGTGGTAAGTTCCTTTGATATTGAAGCGGAACTTGAAAAGTTGAAGAAGAAGTGAGTGCTATGCTGCCCAAGAGTGCAATTGGACCTCTTATTACAATTTTTCTTGTGCTGATAGTTGCTCTAATTTCTTTGGTTGTGATCAGAGGTGCGGTAATAATATTGCTTCCGGTAAGTGAGGTACTCTTCGGATTATTTGTGCTTGCAGTGATCTTCTATATAATGCGGAAGGTGATATTTTGACCTGGGACTTGATAGACGGAGAATATATAATTTATCAAAGTGAGATCAATAGTATGAAAGGGGCGCTGAGATGCCCGCAGTGTTCTTCGCATACCGACGATGAAGGCGCAATTATCGATGTAGAGGAAATTGGTAAATTGATAACGGGAACATGTTTGCGATGCGGATCAATTCTCACAATTATCGTAGATGATAAGCGGGTGGAAGATCTATGAGAGGAGAAAACGGAGCAGTAGTAGTGTATTTATTTGCACTGATCTGTGTAATTGGATATGTTGCTGGATCTAATTTGTATTTGCTTGCAGGAAGTTCAAATGAGTACAATGTAACCATTGATAAGGTCTGGATTAAGTCCCAAGGTGATAATGGACAGAAATATCTGTTTTCTGATACAGAGGGAAATGTATATAGCGTAGAAGATTCCTACTGGAATTGGATATTTGATGCTTCCGACCGATTTGCTACAATAAAACAGAATAAAACATATCATATAAATACGTTTGGTAGGAGATCACATTGGTTCAGCAATTATCCAAATGCAATTAAGATTGCACCGATAAATTAAGATTGTACCGATAAATTGAGAGGTCCGATTGATAATGTACGACCATGTTGATATTAAAATTAAATGTCCAAAATGCGGGACAATATTAAATGACTTTCAGACTAAGGATGGTCCTTGCTGCTACGATAATATAGGACCGCTCTCTGTTTTTAAGAGAGGACCGTATGGCAAAAGAGACACTTTAATCGCATATGATATCTGTGAAAACTGCAATTGTTGGGTAGATGTTGAGATGCCACTTGTTCCGGTTACAAATGGAATTGTAATGGTATCTCCAATGAACCATAAAATTGAATGTAGAAGTATAACAGGAGATTGATAATGAGTCATTTTACGGTGTTGGTAGTAACCAAAGGGCAAAACACGGTAGAGAATGAGGTCGAGGATGCCCTATACAATTTTTGGGAACTTGATCTCGATCACGATAATTTGATAAAAGATCCAAGGGCAGTTCCCGATGTAAAGATAAAAGATGGAGATTTAGAGAAGTCCTTTGTTGATTGGAAGGAAGAGAATTCAGAATATCAGAAAAAGCACAAATATCAATCTGCTGATGAGTGGTTGAAAGATTGGGATGGATATTATAAAGTCCCTGGAGGATACGGATGCTATGATAATCCCAACGCTAAATGGGATTGGTATTCTATTGGTGGAAGATGGGATGGACTACTAATAACCAAAAATGGGGATAATGTTGATTCTGCTAAAAAAGGGGATATTGATTTTGATGCAATGATGGAGAGATCTCGAAAAAGTTCCGCTGATAGTTGGAATGAGTTACAGGATCACGTAAAGAAATATCCAAGTTCCGAGAGAACTGAATATTGGTTGCACGGTGCAAAGGAAGATGATACCGAGGAATCCTTCATAGAGAGAAAATCCAAGTTTTGTACATATGCCATGATAAAGGATGGTAAGTGGTACGCCAACGGAGATATGGGATGGTTTGGATTTTCCAGTAATGAGAAGGATAATTGGCAAGATATATTCGATAAGATATTGGATTCTATTAGGGATGATGAAGTTGTAACTGTGGTTGATTGCCACATTTAAATTTATTTCAAAGGAGGAATGTTAAGTGATACG
>JAQVLK010000100.1 GCA_028704165.1 Candidatus Altimarinota bacterium
AACCTTAATACCACTACCTCCTCTGTTTTGAACTTTGAAGTCTTTGAGAGCACTCAGTTTGCCAAGTCCATTTTCGGAAACCGTCATCACATATTCATTACTATCTTTGATCTTCATCATCCTGACAACCTCATCTCCGCTACGCAGTTTAACTCCACGCACACCGGTACTGGCACGTCCCATCGAACGTACATCTTTTTCCAGGAAGCGAATACTCTGACCATCACGCGTCACCATCATGATTTCATTCTCCCCGGAAGTATGACGTACCCAATGCAGTTCATCTCCCGGACGTAACTTGATAGCAATCAATCCGGATTGACGAACATTTTTAAAGTCTTCGATTTTGCTCTTTTTGACAACACCCTTCTTGGTTGCCATAAAGTAATACTTATCAGCTTCCTCTTTCTTGCTTACACTAATCATGGCAGTAACTTTCTCGTCCGGTGCGACTTGGACCAGATTGGCCAAGGCCTGTCCCTTGGCAGCACGACCAAACTGAGGAACTTCGTAAACCTTGAGCTTGAAAACTCTACCCTTATTGGTAAAGAGTAGGATTTCGTCGTGCGTATTGGTTATGAGAATATGCTCAACTGAATCCTCCTCCTTGGTAGCCATACCCATGATACCTTTGCCTCCACGATGCTGAGACTTAAAGACACTTGGAGCTACGCGCTTGATATAATTGTTTTCTGTCAGAGTAATAACCATCTCCTCATCCGGAATCAAATCCATATCAGAGAAATCTTTGAGACTCTTTTTGTAAACTTTAGTACGACGTTCATCAGCATATTTCTCCTTGATCTCAGCTAATTCCCTTTGAATAATTTTCAAGACTTCTTTCTCGTCTGCCAAGATTCTCTCAAGATCCGTGATCAGAGCGATCTTCTCAGCATATTCATCATCTATCTTCTTTCTTTCCAATCCAGCCAAGGTCTGTAATCTCATTTCCAAAATAGCAGTAGCTTGTTTTTCTGAGAGTTTGAACTTCTTCATCAAAGATTCATGAGCCTTTTCCTTCGTTTCAGATTTTCTAATAGTTTGGATGACGGCATCGATATTGTCCAATGCGATCTTTAAACCTTCCAAAATATGTGCACGTGCCTTAGCGATCTTGAGTTCATACTGTGTACGACGTGTCACAACTTCCTTACGATGTATGAGATAGTACTCCAGAATTGATTTTAGATTGAGCAATCTCGGTTGAATACCATCCACAAGCGCAATCATATTAAGATGGAACGCGGTCTGCAGGGAAGTCAGTTTATAAAGTCTATTCAAAACTTTTTTCGGATAAGCATCCTTCTTGAGCTCTACTACTACACGTACGCCTTGCTTGTCAGATTCATCACGCAGATCAGAGATCCCGATTATTTTCTTGTCCTGAACGAGATTCGCCATCTTCTCTATCAAGGTGGCTTTATTTACCTGGAAAGGAAGCTCCCTAATAATGATTCTAAATCTACCATTCTTAAGCTCTTCGATATCAGCTTTGCCTCGCACAGCAATCTTGCCGCGGCCGGTCATATAGGCATGCAAGATATCCTCTTGTCCATAGATCATACCTCCTGTCGGGAAATCTGGTCCTTGTACAAATTGAGCTAAATCTTCGACCGTGCAATCCGGATTTTTACTAAGGTGCATAATAGCGTCCACCACTTCACCCAAATTGTGTGGGGGGATACGAGTAGCCATACCAACTGCGATACCTTCAGTACCATTCAGAAGTAGTTGTGGTAACTTGGCTGGCAAGACAGAGGGCTCTTTTTCCGAACCATCATAGTTATCACGGAAATCGACTGTTTCTTTTTCTATATCAACCAATAATTCATCAGAAATTCTTTGCATCCTAGCCTCTGTATAACGCATGGCAGCAGCAGAATCTCCATCCATGGAACCGAAGTTTCCCTGACCATCAACCAGCATGTAACGCATAGAAAAGTCCTGTGCCATACGCACCATCGAATCATAAACGGCTGAATCGCCATGTGGATGATATTTACCCAAAACTTCACCGACGATTTTAGCTGATTTACGATGCTTGGAACTATGCCGTAATCCGATGTCATGCATGGCATACAAAATACGACGATGCACGGGCTTCAAACCGTCACGCACGTCTGGTAAAGCACGAGAAACAATTACAGACATCGCATAATTCAGATACGAGGTCTGCATATCATCAGTGATCAGAATCGGTGTAATAGATGCAGGAACAACCTGTAAGTTTTCATTCGAGAAAGTACTGTCCGTACTCAAATCAGCAAGATCAAATTCTATCTTTTCTTCCGTATTTTCTGCCTCTATCTCTGGTGTTTCCCCTTCTTCTGGAAGAGGGAGATTTTCTTGTTCGGGCATATCTGAAGATTGTTAATTAATGGCTTCAAACTGACTGTAAAAAAGCCGCGAAGACTTTTTTACTACGGGAAGAATATAGCACAAAGACAATTTAGGGTCTAGGGGCTGGAGACCGCTTTCGGGACTCGGGGCTCGGAACCCTTCGCTAGGAAGCTCAGGGCAAGCTCGGGGATCTTCGCGCAGGGAGGGGTTGATACTCTGCGCAGGGACCCTTCGCCAGAACTCAGGACAAGCCAGCCCTGCCCTTGGTCTTCCATCGTGATCCAAGCGGCAGCCCTCGTGGCTGCGCGGTGATTAACAATCCGGCTGCGCGGTGATTCCCTAAGCATCCAACCATTTTGACCATTAAACCATTTAAGTATTCCTATGTAATGTTTTTTTTGTTGCGAATCAGTATAATGGACTCGTTTAGATAAAAAGTAATGACTTTCCGCAAGTTTCGTAAACATCTTCGCAAGTTTCATCGGCAACACCGCAAGATTGTGCCATTATTGGGAATATTAGCAACTTGCTTGCTTGTTTTCTTTTTCTTATACGATGAGCCTGAACTAAAAACCGTGCTAGTTACTGACCGCTTTGCCACCTTCACGATCGAATCTACCAGAGAGACTATCGGAGAAGCTTTGCGTGACAATGGATTTGAACTTTTCGAGAGTGATCTGACTTATCCTCCTATGACAGATACTCTCCATAATAA
>JAQVLK010000101.1 GCA_028704165.1 Candidatus Altimarinota bacterium
CCGTCGGCACGGGTCTGACCAATTTCGCCAAGCGTTATCCCGACCGTTTTTTTGACGTCGGCATTTGCGAGGAACACGCGGTCCTGTTCGCCGCCGGGCTGGCCGCGGAAGGATTGCGGCCGGTCGTGGCCGTTTATTCCACGTTTGCCCAGCGTATCGTGGACTACGTGATTCATGACGTGTGCCTCCAGCAGTTGCCGGTTATCTTTTGTCTCGACCGCGCCGGGCTGGTCGGGGATGACGGGCCCACCCACCATGGCGTGTTCGACATCGCGCTGTTCCGTTCGGTGCCGAACCTGCTCCTCCTGCAACCCAAAGACGAGACCGAGCTGGCCAACATGTTATCCTCCGCCGTGCGCTGGCAACGCCCGGTCATGATCCGCTATCCGCGCGGCAGCGGTAGCGGCGCACCCCTGCCGGCAACATACGATGAAATCCCGCTGGGACGCGCGGAGGTGCTCCAGGAAGGTCGGGAGATCCAGCTATGGGCTCTGGGCGATATGATTCCGTTGGCCAAACAAGTGGCCCAACAGCTGGCGGCCCGGGGCCTGCAGGCGGGAATCGTTAATCCGCGCTTCATCGTCCCGCTGGACCGGGACCTGCTGAGCCGCCACGCAGTCACGGCACGTTGTATCGCGACTTTTGAAAACGGAGTCGTAACGGGCGGATTCGGCTCGCAGGTAAACGAGGTACTGGCCGACATTGGCTACCGCAGCGCGTGCCTGCGGTTCGGTTGGCCTAACCAGTTCATTCCACAGGGTTCGTTTGATGCCCTGGCGGAACGTTTTGGCTTGACCGCGCCGGCGATTGCCGAACGGATTGGCAACGTTATGAAGTGATGCCCCAGTCGCGTGTGCATAAGCCATGGCGTTCTCCTTGTGTCTTGTGGCCTATAAAGAACTCCTTTCCGCAGGGTATAATCGAGTTCTTTACCCCCACACAACCATCAAACCTGGGTTCGACTTCGCAGTGGCCGAGACAGTACAAGCGCAAATTGAGCGGCATGCCGGCTTCCCCTCCACAGGGAGACAAACATTCCACAGACAGTCAACCGGACGCTTACAGCGCGGCGGCGGCCAAAAGAGCGCTCTCAAAGACGGCATCCCGTCCCGACAGGGTGATTTCATCCGTCAGCAGTTTACCCACATCCTGGCAACCGGCTTTAACCACATTGCTCCATGTCTTAGCGCCCAGCGTGGCCCGGGCTTCCAACGCGCAGTCGTTTGCCCGGGTGACGGCAAATGTGTCGGCCCCACCCGCACAGGTCATCACCAGGGATCTGAACGCAAACCCGGCGGGGTCGGTGGCAATCAGCTGGATGCGCTCACGGGGCAGGCTATGGCCGCTTTTGTCCATCTGCGCTTTAAGCCAACCGGCCAGTAGTCGCCCCGTCGCCGCGTGTCCCTCGACGCGGACTTCCCCGATCATGGCCAAATGATCCCGGCATTCCATGGAATCAAAAAATTGGGCGAACAGTTGCCGGTAGGGCGTCAATCTGCCCCAGTTAAGATCGCCGACCGCAACGCCCATCCGGCGCGACTGCTCAACGAAACGGGCCAAGGCGCGCAAATCGTCTTCGGTATAGCCGGACGAATCCACGATCATGCGCTCCGCATGTTTCGCAAAGAGCAGAAAATCTTTGCGGTCAAATGGCGGTTTCGGCCACCAGACAACCACCGGCAGATCGGGCACCAACAGCGCAGCCGCCAGGCTCGGCAGATTGTCCGCCATGATGCCATGGGCGACCAGCTGGATCCGGTCACAATAAACGCAACGCTGGCACGTTTCGGACTCCTGGCAGATTATGGCGACTTCCGCGCTGAGCTCCGGGGGATCAATGTCCGGTTCGGACGTGACCAGGATCACACGGCAGGGATTGCAGCCAATGACGTTTCCGATCACCTCCATCGCGCGGCTGGTTTCCTGATCCGAGCCACAGACGGCAACCAGGTTGGCCACGATTGCCCGCATGGTCATGCTCGCGGATGCAGCCTTTCCCCCGGCCCGCGGCATGGCGATCCATAATTTTTCCAATTCGCTTTCAATGAACGGGGGCGCAACCTGCCGCGGCCCGATCGCTATGCGACTGCTCATAATCGCCTCCAGCTTCGCCCGTCGCGAGCCATAAAGTCATCGGCGCTCGCCGGGCCCCATGTGCCCGCCTCGTAATTGGGAAAGTTCCCGGGCGGGGATGCCTGCCACCCTTCCAAAATCGGCATGATGCGCGACCAGGCTGTTTCGACTTCATCGGCGCGGGTGAACAGCGTGGCATCACCCAGCATGCCGTCCAGCAAAAGCCGTTCATAGGCTTCCGGCGGTTCCATCCCGAACGCGGACCCGTAGTCAAATTCCATCTTCACCGGCCGGATGTTAATGGCCTGGCCCGGAGCCTTGGAGCTGAATTTGATCGAAATACTTTCGTCAGGCTGGATCCGGAGCACGAGCAGGTTGGGATCAATTCCTCCCAAGGCGTTTCCAAAAAGCGCCAGCGGCGCCGGCCGGAACTGAATCGAAATTTCCGTGATCCTCTTGGGCAGGCGCTTGCCCGAGCGCAGATAAAACGGCACGCCTGCCCAGCGCCAGTTATCAATGAATAATTTGAAGGCAACGTAGGTCTCGGTGATCGAGGCATTGGCCACATTTTTTTCATTGCGATAGGCCGGCACAAACTTGCCATTGAGGGCGCCAATCCCATACTGGCCGCGCACGGTCATGGTATTCACCTCGTCCGGCCGGACCGGGCGGATCGAGCCGAGCGCTTTGACTTTTTCATCGCGCACGGCATCGGCATCCATGGCCGAGGGCGGTTCCATGGCCACCAGGCTGACTAATTGCAGCATGTGATTTTGAATCATGTCCCGGATAACCCCGGCGGTTTCGTAATATCCGCCCCGCCCCTCCACGCCGACCGATTCGGCCACCGTGATTTGAACATGGTCAATGAAATTACGGTTCCACAACGGCTCAAAAATGCCGTTGGCTAAACGGAACACCAGGATGTTTTGCACCGTCTCCTTGCCCAGATAGTGGTCAATGCGATAGAT
>JAQVLK010000102.1 GCA_028704165.1 Candidatus Altimarinota bacterium
GAAATATCAATACCCCTGACTGCATCAACACCTGCTGCGGAAGGGGCTTTTAAATCAGAGATAAAATTGTTGTAAATATATACTGTTGTTCCGGAACTTGCGGTTAAACCTCTTACGAGGCCTGTTGTCGTTCCTGTTGATGTTGATGAATTATTATAGATTTGATTCTTATACACATCAGCAGATATTCCTAATGTTTGAGTGAGAGATTGTAAAGAACCGCCTGAAGTATTATTATAAATATTATTTCCATAAATGTTTTTTGTTGCAGTCGAAACTGAATTCGTATACAAACAGTAAACAGTTCCTGTGCCTGAGGCAGAATTGTCATAAAGATTGTTGTTATAAATATTCTCAAAACCATTTGCACCCAAACCATAACTATACAGAATATACGTCGCGCCGGACGTACCTGACTTTATGTTGTTACGAATAATGTTATTATATATATTTACATTAAAAACATTACCATAACTATATAATAAATACATTCCACCAGATGTTGCAGTTGGGTATGTGCAATTTTCGATAATATTATCGTACAAATTTAGAGTATTTGTCGTACCTGTAGTACCCATATCATTTCTAATCGCATAAATCGTACTGGTAGTTGCACCGCCTTGAATCGTGACATTATTTCCGCGTATAGTAACATTCGAATTAATTCCCGTCGAAGTATACATACCGTAAAGAGTAGTTGTAGTTCCTGCACCTCCGTTAATAGTATTATAATTGACTGACAAACCATTTTGATAAATAGCATAAATACCGTAAGCTGTGGAACCAGCACCGCCGTAATTTGTAATGCTGTTCCCGGTGCCGGAAGCATTACCGATTTCGTTATTCTGGTCATAAAGTGTGTATGGAGATGATGCACCATATCCTGCAAGTCTGATACCAACATATACATTAGAGATTGTGTTATTATAAAACTTGCAATTATTTAGAGCATCGGTTTCGGCGGTTATTGTCAACGAAGTAGTAGCCGTTGCAATATGATTCCCTGCATATATACCATAAGAACCTGTATTAGTTTTGTTCAAAGTAATATTACAATTCTGAATCGTTACATACTGGCACCCGTCGAATGGTGATACATTTTGACTTTTAACTAATGCATATCCCCATTCCATCAGCTCCGTTGGAGTAGTGTTTGCGGCATTCTCCTGTAAATCAATGCCGTTTATCGTAACATAGTCAGTACCCTGAATTATCCAGATACCGTCAACTGAAGTAGATGTACCGGGAGTAAATGCGGTAATCAAAGGATTTAAGCCAATCACCGTTTTGTTAAATGTTATCGTATTGGTTGCGGACGTTAATCCGTTAAGTGTTGCATTTCCCAGCAGATAACCGCCCGCAGGCGCAGTTTCTGTACCATTTGCTGCAAGAGTAAACGTTACAGGACCGGTCATACCGGTTATAGCGTTAATTGCCGTAATAGCATCGGCAAGAGAAGTATAGCTTGCAGATAACGGAGGTGTTGTATTGGCCGGATTATCAACCGTCACCGCAATCTGAGCATTTGCACTACCCGCTAATATTAATGCAGCGAATAGTATAGTAAAGAGAGCGAATAAGTTTTTCATATATTTTTAAATTAAGTTTGAAAAATATTTGAATTAATTAAATAATAAATTGTTCTTTAAATTTTCTGATTCTTAATTATCAAAGTATTGTATAAACTTTTTATAGCAATAATATGATTAAGTGCATCTAAAACTACATGAATATAAACGCGTATTCATTTTTAAATCTATTATTTAAGTTTTCTTTGTTTTTGTATTTAATTTGTTATATGGGTAAAGCTTCTGGTTAGTAACTCCTGTTCGGCGTGACTGAATGATTAATGTAGTTATTCCGTATTTATACTTATAGTATGTCATCTGGAAATTTATTGTAATATAAAATCTCTTTTTATTAAATTCAATGTTTTATTGTTATCACAAATAAGTTTTTTTCTTATATGCGGGGAACCGAATGAACAATTGTAGTACAAACAAAAAGGCGGACTTTCGTCCGCCTTTTTAAAGCTTTCATCTGTAAGCTTACAGCGTTAAGTTAATCTCTGAACGCTATATCGCCTGTTCACTGTTTGCCGTTACCGGTTTACAGTTTCTATCTATATTACTTGACAAGTACCATCTTCTTCGTCATGATATAATCTGCACCCGAAGATTTTGTCATTATTCTGTAGAAGTAAGTGCCGCTGGAAATATCCGAGCCATTAAACTGGACAGTGTAATAACCTGCAGTTCTCTGGTCATTCACAAGCGTCTTAATTTCTCTTCCTGTAATATCATAAAGTTTGATGCTCACTTTAGCGTCAAGCGGCAGCGAGAAATCAATCTTCGTTACAGGGTTAAACGGATTCGGATAGTTCTGGCTTAGTTCAAACTTCGTCGGTAATCCAATTTCCACTACATTTGAAAGAGCGTGGTATTCGAAATTGCCGTTGTTATCTATCTGTTTCAGCCTGTAGTTGAACTTTCCGCTAGTTAGCTTTTTATCTTCAAATGTGTAGGTTGTAGGCGTTGAGATTGTACCCTTACCGGATACATATCCTGCTTTAACCCACTGGTTCATGTCGGCTTCGCTTCTTTCGATTTCAAATCCGGCATTGTTTGTTTCGCTTTCGGTTTTCCATGAAAGTCTTACATCTCTGCCGTTAACTGAAGACGTGAATGAAGCAAGTGATACAGGTAATGGAATATCCTGATCTCCAAATGCAAGTGCCATAGCATTCGCACCGTTCGGGCTTAAAGCAACACCGTCAAACATCGGACCGCCAATACCTAAGTAACGATAATTGAATCCGACAGTACCTCCGGGTCCGTTAACACCGAGAGAAGCGAGTGTAACGACTGTATTCGTTGCAAGCGGAGCATAAGACATTTCATCATTATAATTAATTATACACAATGAATTCAATGTCGGTGCATCCGAAATGTAAAGAGCAATTTGTACAGAAATATAATT
>JAQVLK010000038.1 GCA_028704165.1 Candidatus Altimarinota bacterium
GATGCAAAGTCTCCACATCAATCCCGAATTCTGCGAGAGCAATCGACATATCTTTACGGATCTCGGCCGCCATATCGGTCGACATATCAAAGTAACCGGCTCTGTCATGTGGCAGTGCCATGATTTCACCTTCCTCATTTTTCTTAAAGAGAAAGAATTCCAACTCCGGACCGGTATTAAAGACCCAACCTTTTTTCTTGGCCTTTTCGAGAACTTTTTTCAAGATATAGCGAGGATCACAACTATATGGTTCTCCCGTTGGCTTATAAACATCACAGATCATACGAGCCGTCACCACTCCACTTCTCCTCGACCAAGGAATTACGGCAAAAGTAGCAAGATCCGGTTTCAGATACATATCACTTTCAAAGATACGCGCAAATCCTTCCACCGAAGATCCATCAAACCAGACATTACTATCTATCGCATCAGACAGTTTGGAAACCGGAATAGTCACCGCCTTGATAATGCCATTGATGTCCGTAAATTGCATATTCACAAACTGGACCCGTTCACGTTCGGCAAGCTCGAGGATTTGTTTTTTGGTCATGTAAGATTAGTGTTTAGTGAATAGTGATTAGTGGGTTAAGTTCTCCACGGCAAGCGACTCCAAGGATGGTCGGAAGATTCCGCAGCGCCACCTTGTTTTAATAAATCTTCATACATAGAGAGGCTCAAAACAACCATCTCTGGTTCGGAACCTTTGAGAATAAAAAGCGGCTCTTTTTTTCTCTTAACCTGCTCGAAAAGACTCCGGTAATTACGTTGTATTTCGCGGGAACTGGCACTTAACATGGGGCAAGTGATTAGTGGATAGTGAGTAGTTGCAGGCCTTGTCGAAGATCCTGAGTAAAGCGAAGGGCGCCTGCGAAAACGAAAGACAAAACCATCTCTCACACCTCCAAGATATCTGACATATTAATGTATGTCAAATTTCTACAAAAAGTCCTGAATTTATCGCAAACAGGGGGCTAAGCCCCCTGAAAGCAAGATGATGTATGTCAAATTCTCTAATATGGTATGTCGGGATAACTTTTCTTGCTAAATTCCAAGCTGGACTTTAGCTGATGTGCGGTCTTCATGGACAGACCATAAATTTCTATGAAAGAGGCTGAAGAATTTTGGTTGAAAGCCGCATTTTTTTCGAAAGTTGCCAGATCGGCATCAAAGAGCGAGTACGGAGATTCGACCGCTAGAACATCCAGGTTTCCTTTGTAGAGAGCAACCGTCACCTTGCCAGTTACTTTCTTATTCATGCTGTCGATATAAGCATTCAAGTGTTGCATACTGGGCTCCAGCCATTTGGCACTGTAGCAGAGATAGGCCCATTTGGAGTCGATGTGCTCTTTGAGTTCATTTTCGGTCTGAGTCGAAACTAGCTTTTCCAGATTCTTGTGAGCCGTAATGATGATATGGGCAGCGGGACTCTCATAGACTCCTCTCACTTTGAGCCCTACCAAACGATCTTCGATCAAGATAGTGTGACCGACTGCATACTTGGCCCCAATCCTATTGCAGTTTGCGATCAGTTCCGACAAAGCCATTTTCTTGCCATTGAGAGCTACCGGAATCCCAGCTTTGAAATCGATCGTTAGCAATCTTTTTTTATCGGGAGCTTTTTCCGGTGTGCTACAAACTTGCAGAATCTTCTCCAGCGGTGGCTCGAGCTTGGGATCTTCAATCTCGCCACCTTCTCCCGTCACTCCCCACATGTTATCGTCCCAAGAATAGGGCACTCCCAGCTTGGCCTGCGGAGTAGGGATACCGTGTTTTTTAGCATAAGCAAGCTCTTCCTGTCTGCCCATCCCCCATTCTCGGACGGGAGCAATCACCTTGATCTTGGGATTGTAGCACAGCATGGTAGCTTCCAGTCTGACCTGATCATTACCTTTACCGGTACAGCCATGCGCCACAACATCCGCCCCTTCCTTTAGAGCAATTTCTACAGCTTTTTTAGCCATAAGAGGTCTAGCCAGAGGTGTACTAAGGTGATAGTCACCTTGATAAGAGGCATTAGCTTTGATAGCTTTGGCCAAGTAGTCACGAGCAAATTCCTCTTTGCAATCCATGACATAGGCTTTGCTGGCACCGAATTTGAGTGCTTTCTGTCGAATCTCCTCCAAATCATCGACCTGTTGTCCGACATCAATCGTGAGTGTGATTACTTCACATTTATAAGTTTCTTGGATCCAAGTCAGCATGACCGAAGTATCCAATCCTCCGGAATAAAGCAGGACGCATTTCTGGACTTCTCCGATTTTCGCCTCGTGCGAAGCGATTTTCTTGTAATTGGTAGTTGTTTGCATGAGTTTAAATTAATTTAGCTTATAAAAAATAACCCTCTCGGAGACTTTGCCCTGGAGGAGTATGACTAAATTTTTTCTAAGTTAATCAAGAAACAGCGGGAACTCCCCCAGGGCTCGTACGAACGCGACGAGTATCTGTGGTAAGCACTTGCTGTCTTGTGACTTTAGTGGTTTGCGACATTACTTAAGTTTTCTTGCATTCGTAAGACTACCATGTAAGATTGAGTTTGTCAAAACCATTATTCGATGACAGCGGAAGAAGCTTTTCTAGGTAAATATCGCCCTCTGATCCCCGCCCAAAACTGGCAGGATTTTCTGGATCATTACAAAAAGCCTTTACGAAAGAGCATCAGAATTAATACCTCTAAGGTTTCCGTAGAGAATTTCAAAAAGCTCGTCCCCTGGACCCTAGACCCCATCCCCTGGTGTCAGGAAGGTTTCTTTGTAGATCGTGAAGATCGTAGTATCCCCCTTGGTTCCACCTGGCAACACATCGCCGGACTTTTTTATATCCAAGAAGCAGCCTCTATGTTACCCGTTAGTAAGATTAGCCTAAATAGCAAGACAAGGGGGCATGCCCCCTTGTCCAAGTCATCATTTAAAATCTTAGACCTGTGCTCCGCTCCCGGTTCCAAGACCACCCAGCTGGCTAATCGTTTTCCCAATTCTCTGATCGTGGCCAATGAAGTCGATCGCAAACGTGCCATTGCGCTGAAACAGAATCTGACTCGTCAAGGAGTAATGAATGTAGTGATCCTCTCAGTTGACGCTGCTAAACTAGCTTACTATTTACCAAATTTTTTCGATCTTGTGCTGGTCGACGCTCCCTGTTCAGGGGAAGGCATGATCCGTAAGAATCCGAAGGTCTTGGAATTTTGGGATGAAAAGAAAATTGAGTATATGGCAGGAATTCAAAAGAGAATTAGCAAGGAAGCTCTCAAAACTTTGAAGCCTGGAGGAGAATTAATCTACTCCACCTGCACCTATGCTCCCGAAGAAAATGAAGAAGTTCTAGCAGAGCTGGAAGCTAATATCACAGACATACAAAGAATCTGGCCACAGGATTTTGATACCGGTGGTTTTTTTGCGGCACGAGTCGTAAAAGAGCTTCAAAACCAAGATGTGCGGCCCTCCCCGCCCGCACCTAAAGGTGCATTCGGGCAAGCACCCCATTATTCTCACCCGCAAAGATTAAAAAAAGATGAAGACGAATTCCTAGGTAAAAAACAAGTTCTCTTTATCCAAAATAAGCTCCAGAAATATTGGGATATCGATCTTGCTCCTTACTTGGAAGACTATGTAGTCATGCAATCGGAACAAGAACTCAGACTGATCCCTAAAGCAGCCACTAGCAAGCAATTACAACCCCTTGTTTCCAAGTCTATCCAAGTTGGCATCGAGCTGGGCTCACTTATTCGCGATGAGTTTATCCTGAGTCATCAGGCCGCGGTAGCACTGGGACAGAATGCAAGTAAAAATGTTTTGGAATTAAGTGATAAAGCGGCAGGCCTTGCTTGTCCTGAGTCCGTTTTGACGGACCGAAGGGAGCCTGCGCAGGCATTACAAACCTTCCTCTCCGGCCGAGACCTTCAAATCGAGAAATCTCCTCAAGAGACCAAACAGCTCATCGTCAAATACCAAGGCTTCCCACTGGGGATTGTGAAGATAGTCGGAGAGAAATTAAAGAATCAATTACCCCGCGATTTTCGGATCAACAATTGACATTTGACCATTGACAATTGACAATGAAAAAGAATTCTTAAGTCAAAGGTCACATGTCAAAGGTCACATGTATAAAACCGAAGGTTTTAGTAGCCATGTCGGGAGGAATTGATTCATCCGTAGCTGCCGTGCTGCTCAAAGAACAGGGTTACGATCTGATCGGAGTTCATCTGAAATTTTGGCATGAGGATGAGGAAGAAACAGGTAACCAAAATAAGTGCTGTACAGTTGAGTCAGCCGATCAAGCTCGGGCCGTCGCCGACCAGCTGGGATTTCCTTTTTATGTGCTGAATTTCAAAAAAGATTTCAAAGAGAAGGTCGTGGATTACTTTATAAAAAGCTCCGAGCATGAAACTCCCAATCCTTGTGTACGTTGCAATCGCGAGATTAAGTTTGGCAAGCTGATTCAGAAGATGAAAGAGCTAGACTGCGACTTCATGGCTACCGGACACTATGCCAAGGTCGTCAAGAAGAATGGGGCATACCATCTTTACAAGGGCATCGATCCGGAGAAGGACCAGTCCTATTTTATTCACACCCTAACACAAGAAAAATTGCAGCACGTGCTCTTGCCGTTAGGAGACTATACAAAAACTCAAGTTAAGGAGATTGCCAAGAAGTACAAACTGTCTGTAATTGAGAAACCAGCCAAAGAAAGTATGGATCTCTGTTTCTGTCCTGAGAAAAAACCTCATGAATTTCTAAAGAGACACTTGGGGAAAATGAAACCCGGACCCATCAAAGACAGTTGTGGACAAGCTTTTACTGAACAGCATGAGGGCTTGCCGCTCTATACCATTGGCCAAAGAAAAGGCATCAAGATTGGTGGACTCTCTGATCCTCTCTACGTCGTCAAACTGGATTTTGAAAACAATACCTTGGTCGTCGGCATGGACGAAGAACTCTATACGAACAAGCTCCAACTGCGCGATTTGAGTTTTGTTTCAGGAGAAATACCTGAGAAAGAAATTGAAGTCGAAGCCAAGATTCGTTACAGAAGCGAGACGGTGCTCGGCAAACTTAAAATAATAAACAATAGCAGTCCCCCTGGTGGGGACGGTTTCGGCGGGCGCGGCGAAGTCACCTTCCAACACAAAGTCCGCGCCGTCACACCCGGGCAATCGGTGGTTTTTTACAAGGGCGATGAAGTCTTGGGGGGAGGAATTATTGCAAACTAGGCCTAGTGACTTTAATTTCACGCCCTTCTTTATTGACAGTTTTGACTGTAAACAATCCATTCTGTACTAAAACAAAATAACCGGTTCTTGGTTTTTGATAAGCTTGATTTACAGGCAGAGAAGCTAGAATTTCTCTGATTTTTCCCATAAACAATAACCCGGCAGAGTCACAAAGCTGCTTGTTTTCAAGCTCGGCACAAATTTCTTTTTCTTTGGATGTAATTTCTCCGGGCAACTGCCCATCATGCCGGACTTGATATTCAGAAATTGCATTCAACAAAGAACTTGCAGCGTGATTTTCTTGTCCGTCGATAAAACCAGTATCATGTGTTCCTACATATGCAATAGAAAACATCAAGAAGATCCCTAAAATTATTAACAAAACTTCCTGAATACGAGTGCGAGATAATCTCATCTTTGTGTATTTTCAGTAAGTTGATCTTACAAACAAGGCGAGCGCGAGTCAATTATGGATCATAGGAAAAGTGGTTTGAGAAAGTATTGGGAGGAGGCAGGGACTAGGGTCGAGGGTTTAGGGTGAGGACTAGCCCCAAGGGGGTCCCTTTGGGATGACGAGTGACTAGATTCTTACACTTTCACTTGCACTTAAGTATTGTATTCCCTCCTAGTCGGACAACTATTCAATATGTTCTTATTTCTTCAAACCAAAAATACCTTGAAGCTCAATTATCAACGGTTTTTATGCGAAACTTTTTCAGGTAGTTTACAATTTTTTTTTTTTTAGTTTAATATCTATCTTGAGAGTTTAACATCTAAATAAACACCATGCAGAAAAAAACTATCATCTTACTGGTATTCGTTGCCTTGCTGCTTAGTACCGCTCTTTATGGAATAAGCAGATATGGACAAACTAGTATTTTACGGCGGCAAAAAACAGAATTGGGACAACAGGTCAATTTTTACGTAGAAGTTCCTGGTGTTGGAAATGAAGAAAATAGTGATATCGGGTTGAAGGTGAATAGTCAGATTACGGGAGATCAACTAGAAATAACCGGTTTCGAGATAGCATGGGTAGATGAGACCTTTATTCAATCTGCTGCCGAATATCTGAGGGACAATCCCGAAGAGGATGATCTATCCGGATTTTTCAATGAGAGCCCTCTTGATTTTGGAAAACGCGTCTTCCTACCAATGATTAATAAGGTTGCCATTCAAAACGAAACAACTCCTCAAAAAGTAAAACTGTCCAAGCAACCTGAAATTCTAACAGCTTATACGGGAGAAAAAGCGGAGATCCTGGAAAAGGTATTCGGTACCCAAATGGCCTATGCTAGTGATGAGGAAGGAGAAGAATCAGACGCTCCGGCTGATGGAGATAGTGGCGATGGAGATTGTGCTTGGTATGATATTGGCTGTTGGATGGGTAAAGCTTGGAATGCCACCAAGGAGTATTTCAATGATGCTTGGGATGATTTTAATAGATGGTGGGATAATTATTGGAACGATGAGGATAGAAGTGATGAAAGTAATTATCAATTAGGAGCATGTACAACTCCAGATGGAGAATGTTACCCAGATGTTATGAATTATTATTGTGAATCAACGCTTTATGGAACTTTCACCCTAGGCAGCTGTCCAGAAGATGAGGAGGAGGACGATTATGAAAGAGGAGCTTGTACAAGAGGGAGTGATTGTAGTGAAGACGTAGAAAAAGGACTTTGTGAACTAGATGGAGGCTCTTGGAAATCAGGTAGCTGCTCTAGTAACGAGTCTGACTGGGAAAGGGGAGCTTGTACAAGAGGAAGTGATTGTAGCGAAGATGTAGAAAAAGGACTTTGCTTGAGAGATGGAGGCTCTTGGAAATCAGGTAGCTGCTCTAGTAACGAGTCTGACTGGGAAAGGGGAGCTTGTACAAGAGGGAGTGATTGTAGCGAAGACGTAGAAAAAGGACTTTGTGAACTAGATGGAGGCTCTTGGAAATCAGGTAGCTGCTCTAGTAACGAGTCTGACTGGGAAAGGGGAGCTTGTACAAGAGGGAGTGATTGTAGCGAAGACGTAGAAAAAGGACTTTGCTTGAGAGATGGAGGCTCTTGGAAATCAGGTAGTTGTTCTGAGGATGAAGAGGATGAAGAGGAGGAAGATAACGACCAAAATGACACAAACTGGTATAATTGGAAAGCTTACTGGGCAAGTCAAGGAGATATGTACCCCGGTGAAGGACAAGGGGGAGATAGTGGGTATGATAGCTATTCTGCGACCACTAAAGGAGCTTGTTACCTAGGAGATGACTGTAGCCGCCAAAAGAAAGGTGTCTGCGAAGACATGGGAGGATTATGGACCGCTCAGCCATTATGTCCAGGTTATGATACTAGTCAGCAAACTGAAAAACTTCAGCGTAATTAGCATAAATAACTAAGAACTGAGAGAGGTGATTTTTAACTCGCCTCTCTCTTTTATAAGCCTTTTTAAGAAATACCTTGGCAAGCCTTCTGCCTCAAATAAAAATCCGCCAGAGTAAGAGCCACCATCGCCTCCGCCACCGGCACGATGCGGGGGACAATACATGTGTCGTGACGTCCCTGCACTTTGATCTTCACTTTCTGGCCCTGCTTATTCACAGTCTCCTGTGCTAATTCAATCGAAGGTGTTGGTTTCACGTAAAGCTTAATAACTAGGTTGTTGCCGTTACTAATACCCCCACTCACTCCCCCGGCATGATTAGTTTTGGTTTTTCCTTTTAGGTTCAAAATTGCATCATTGTTCTCTGAGCCAAGTTTAGAAGAAGCGGCAATACCATCACCAAACTCGACCGCCTTTACACCACCGATACTCATGAGGGCCTTGGCAAGCTCTGCATCTAGCTTGTCAAAAACAGGCTCTCCCAAACCAGCTGGAACATTCTTAATGCGTAGCTCAATCACGCCTCCTACTGAGTCACCGGCCTTTTGAGTCTTCTCAAGTAATTTTTCAACTTCGGGAAGCTTTTTTTTGTCAGCAAAGAAAAGCTCATTTTCTCTCGCAAACTTAAAAGATTTCTGCTCGGCTTGAATGCCACCGATAGCCTCCACTAGACCCTCAACCCTAGTCCCCTCCTTCGCTAAAGCTTCGGAGGGCAGGCCTTTCCCTAATATCTTCTTCGCTACCGTACCCGCCAGTACCCGCGCCACCGTCTCGCGGCCGGAAGCTCGACCTCCACCACGGTAATCGCAGTGACCGTACTTCAAGAAGTAAGTCAGATCAGCATGTCCGGGACGGAAAACATCTTTTAACTCGTCATAGTCCTTGGAGTTTTGAGACTTATTTCTAACTAAGATGGCAATGGGTGTTCCGGTTGTTTTCCCTTCAAAAATACCTGAGAGAATTTCCGGCTCGTCAGGTTCTCGACGCGAAGTTGAAAATTTCGACTTCGGTTTACGCTTTTCTAAGTCTAGCAAAAAATCTTTTTGCTCTATTTTAATCCCAGCCGGACAACCATCAATCACAACACCCATAGCGGGCCCATGTGATTCTCCAAAAGTCGTGACGCGAAAAAGTGTTCCGAAAGTATTACCCATATTAAAGTTAATTTATTTAATTTTCAGTAAGTGTTCTTAAGGCGCGATACGAATCTACGAATGCATGCGAATGCCACGAATACCCTAATTCTAAATCTCTTTTGTATTATCAGTTTTTTTACTCACATCGATCCTATCGATAACTTCACTTAAATATTGTTGCTGGTCTTTATCATTAAGTTTAGCTAGCAGTTTGTCAAAGTCACTGTCTAGCAAGTCAAGCACTTCTCGCAGTTCTTCCAAGTTGAATTCTGCACTTTTAGCTTTTTCTTGTTGCTGTATTTTTTTTGATAAAGCAAAAACTTTTTGCATAAATTTAGCGCAAAGATGACTCTCTAGTTTACGTCGAGCCTGAATGTTTTTTTCGCGCAGCAGATCTTGACGCGGCAAAGATAGTGCATTTTTTACTTTGGCAAATTCAGGTTGCAGAGCAAAACGTGCTCGTAAGATTTCGTTCAAATCTTGAAATTTCTCAGCCTGTGGAAGTTCAAGAGAAAAAGGAAAATGTTGCAAAATAAGTTTCTCTAAAGAAGCACCTTGTTCGAAACCAATTGCGATTAATAATTTGTTCATTGCCATAACTCGATTTGTTTATCTGCCTGAGCGCAAAACATGTCCCAGCCGTTGATCGCTTTGGCTCCAGCTTTTTTGGCCTTTTGGAGCAGGTAGCTTTCAGCCGGTTCGTAAACCAGGCTGATCACGACTTGTTCAGGATTGAATTCCACATCCTCCTTCATCCAAGGTGCGCTTAGTTCCGACTTCGAATCAAGACCTACACTGGTTGCATCGATCAGGACATCAAATTGATACTCCTTCAAATTTTCAAGCTTACCAAAATTGGCAGCATATTTTTCTGCTAACATTTGGGCTTTCTTTTGGCTACGATTCAAAATTGCGAAACTACCAGCTTCAGCTTCCGCCACGACTTTGGCAACTACTTGAGCTGCACCTCCCGCTCCTAGTAATAAAACTTTTTTTTCTTTCAAATCAATTTTGTTTTTCTTAAGTAAAGTTTGAAAACCAAACAAGTCCGTATTGTAACCCTTCAAATTCCCTTCTTTCTGAATGAGCGTATTGACCGCGGACAGATAAGCAGCCTCTTCATCCAGCTCATCCAGCAAAGGCAAAATTTCTTCTTTCAGAGGCGCTGTGATCGAGGCTTGTTTGATCTCAAGTACTCGAATTAACTCGACAGCTTGCTTGGCAGAGTTGGTTTCAAAAAGTAGATAAACAGCATTCAAATCTTTCTTCGCATAAGCTTGCTCGTGGTAGTGTGGACCGGCAGAATGCCCCAAAGGACTCCCGAAACCGGCACAGATGGTAGTTTCCGGAGAAACTTCAGCTCGTCCCCAGAGAGCCTGCATCTTGGCTAAAGTCATTTGTCCTGGAGCTGTCTGGCAATTTTCATCGAGACAGGCATAACTCAGGGCAGAGCCCAAGACAGGTGCCAACAACCTTGTGTTTCGACCTTGCTCTCCCATGCCAAAGACCGTAAATGAAAAACTTTTTTGCTTGAGATATTTAGAAAGATTATAAAGGATAATCTCATCATCAAGATCTCGTACAGTTGTCACACTCTTGAGCATCCCAGCTTGCAGAGCCATCTTCTCAGCTAAGGTCTGGAGCTGATCAAGAGTAGGAGTACTACGAAAATCATGCCAAGAGCAAATCAGTTTCTCTCGGTGTTCAGCAAAATCGATGAGTGCTTCACTACCAAATTCGAGATCAAGATAGCTCGCACCGAGATCCAAAGCTTTCTGCAAAATAGTTTTGAGGATGGCACGATCACCGTCAAAATAGCCACCCTGAGCAACTGAACGCATCGTGATAATACTACGCACCTTAAGTGGGACAAGGATGAATTCCAGTTTCGAAACTAATTTGTTTTTTAGGCCGGGCCAGAGAGAATCGAGACGGATCTCAACTAAATCAGTTTGCTTTTGAGCCTCACTTAATTTACTCAACATATCCTCCAAATTGTCCGCAGCGACAGAAATACAGATCATATGAATTTATTCTCTTTTAGTAAGTTTTTTAACTCCTCTACCTTTTGAGTAAGATCTGATTCTTTGTCCTCAGTTTGTAAATCACTCTCATAGATCAGGTCAGCAATGGCATAATAGCGCTCCTGACGTTCTTGCCAAGCAAGCTCCAATTCTTCTGCTAAAGTTTTGCCTGGCATGAGAGCCGGACGATTTCCATCAGCTTCCAGACGTTCTGCTAAAATTTCCAGTGAAGTAGTAAGTAAAACAATCTTGCCGGTCTTCTTTAGAAGTTTGAAGTTTTCTTCATTCATCAAAGCACCTGCCCCCGTACTGATAACATAGTTTTTGTAATGCGAAACTTCCTCCACAACCTGCTGTTCAGCCTGACGAAAAGCCTCCCAGCCTTGCTCCTGCACGAGGTCAGCAATAGACATCTCCATCCGCTCGGCAATCATTTTATCCAGATCAACAAACTGTATCTTCAAACTGGCTGCCAAACGTTCCCCTAGCGCAGTCTTGCCAGTTCCCCGCATGCCGGTCAGGATGATGTTCATGATCTGAATAGGGTTTAGGGTGAGAAAACTAGTGACTAGTGACTAGTATCTTTCACTTGCACTTAATTTAATGCCTAGGAAAACAGTATTTCAGCCCCAACGGGGCCCCTTTGGGGTGACACAGTGGTTCAGTAGGATTGTATTTACTGTATCACTGGCTGTACTGGTTGAAATGATCAAATAGTTGAGAAATTGTTTTATTGTTACCTTGTTCTATTGTTGCCTAATGTTTTTAATAATGTAGCAAAAGACATCTTCTCATCACTTGAGAGGAAGGGCAAATGGGAACTAGTGGTTAGTGAAGAGTGATTAGAGATACTACCCCCTAATCACTAAGCACTAATCACTTTTTCCATCTCCTCCCAAAACTCCGGATAACTTTTATTCACGCATTCCGTATCCCTGATCTTCATCCCAGCCACTTTCGTGCCCAGCGCCGCGAAGCTCATGGCTATACGGTGATCTCCGTAAGTTTCGATCTCGGCTCCGTGTAAGTTGCCACCTTGGATGATCAGGGTATCTTTAAGTTCCTGAACCTTGGCCCCGACCCTGGCAAGTTCCGTCGCCAGAGCGTGAATACGGTCGGATTCTTTGTGACGTAGATGCCCTATATTTTGAAGCTTAGTTTCGCAATTTAAAGTTGCAGCACAGACTGCAAGCGAAGGAACAAGATCGGGAGTCGCACTTAAATCAAATTCTTTTGCACCATTTTTTAGTTCTGCCAAGAAACTCTC
>JAQVLK010000007.1 GCA_028704165.1 Candidatus Altimarinota bacterium
TCAGGGCAAAGTCCATAACGAACCTGTATCCACCTGCGGTGGATGGTTCTCGCCCTGGTTCAAAAAAAGCTTTTAGCTGCTAGTTGCCAGCTATAAGCTCCAAAATCATGGTGGGCGATAGTGGGCTTCGTTTCCTCAGTCGATCCGCTTTGGGCGGACTCCTTCGGTACGATATGGCGTTTCCCCTTCGACTGCGTCCTAAAGGACTAGCTCAGGGCAAAGTCCATAACGAACCTGTATCCACCTGCGGTGGATGGTTCTCGCCCTGGTTCAAAAAAAGCTTTTAGCTGCTAGTTGCCAGCTATAAGCTCCAAAATCATGGTGGGCGATAGTGGGCTCGAACCACTGACCTTATCGACGTCAACGATACGCTCTAGCCAACTGAGCTAATCGCCCGGATTTTAGAGAAAGAGCTTAGTTTCAACGATACGCTCCCCGCCCGTACCGAACGGTACGTTCGGGCGGGTAGCCAACTGAGCTAATCGCCCTTTCTTTGCAAAAGGGAATGTAACGGAATTTGCAGTATTTTTCAACCACAATCTTGTAATTTCAGGTGCTTATGTTACTCTGGTCTCCTTAGGTTTTCTGCCTAAGATTGATCTTTTAAATCGGTCTTAAGTTAAAACCTTAGGAAGTCTGTCTATCGAAAGGAGAAGCTGCATGAATATAAAAATAGGAAAAACCATGCAATGGATCACAGTGGGTGTTTTTGGAAGTCTCTTCGCAACAGGGATATGGCTTGTATTGCACTATCCTGGAGAAGAGATAATGTGGACCGGATTAAGCATCTCGATTGCAGCGAGTTTTACTGCATTCGTGAAGTTGTCGGATGTACACAACTTTACAATGGTGCTGATTTTCTCTGTCCTTATTGTTTTGGGGGTGATTTTCGCTGATAAACATCAAGCAGTTTTGCTTTGGTTGATTTTGACTTCAGCAATACTATTGATAACGCTTCGGAGAAAAGGTTTGTTGGAGGGCTTTGGCACACTAATGCGTAACTATAAAACAGAGCTGACGTGCGGCGCCATAACTGCCTTTGGAGCAATTCTCTTATCCGAAATGCTGGTTTTTGGAGGATACCCAGATCTGCAGAAAATATTAGGATGGTTGATATTGTTTCTAGTAGCGATCCTTCTAATTATCATTCCTTTTTTTGCTTTTCTGATAAAGAGAATCCAATCTTAAAACGAAACAGACAGACAGACTTAAAACAGAAAAACTTCCTTGTGAAATACACGAGGGAGTTTTTTCTTTATTTCCGATGGAAATTACAAGAGTTAAGCGTTATTTGGCTTAATTGAGTTTCTCTTTGAAAGCAGTCCTATTACAAATCTTGCACGGTGCTTGAATGTTTCTTCATAGTGTCCTCTGTAGCTATCAAACCAAGCGAAGTCATAGCGTAAAATTGCTTGGAGAGCTTCTTTTAAACCTTTGCGAATTAGATGAGCTTGCGGAGAGTAAAACTCTCTATTTGATTCAACCCCGATAGGGTAATTCATAATCCTTACGAATTTCAGCAACCATTCTTTGAGCTGGAGATCTGGTTCTTGTTCGATCTTTGCAATACATTGTCTCTGTAGACTTTGAAGTGTTTCAATAGAAATTTCTTCAGTATCTGCGCTTGATTCGTCAGGGAGCTGAGCTTCATTGAGTGGGCTCATTGATAGATATAAGGCACGTAGTTCTTCGTTGGAACCCGCTGCTTCAGTATCTGCGCTTGATTTGTCAGGGAACTGAGCTTCATTAAGTGGGTTCATTGATCGATGTAAGGCACGTAATTCTTCAAAGGAGCTTTCGTTGAGTGGACTCATGTTTTTTAATTATTACTAGGAGGCGAAGCTTACAGCGATTAGCTGACTATTTCAAGCAAGGCTTACAAGCCCTTACTCTTGTGTTAAGATTGCCTAGCGATATAACAATATAATAATTTATAAGTATCACATCATCACTTACGGTTGTGCGATGAATTATGCGGATTCTGAGCGTGTGGCGGGGGTTTTGGAGTCGCTGGGCTATGTTTGGACAGAGGACGCCTTAGCGGCCGATTTTTTGCTTTACAACACCTGTTCAGTGCGGCAAAAGGCTGAGGATCGCTTCTTTGGCTTGCGGAAAGTTTGGCAAAGCATGAAAGCGGATAATCCGAAAAAAATCATAGCTTTGACGGGCTGTATTCCAGCGCACGGGCAATACAAATTACACAAGAAACTGCTGGAGTTAGATCTGATTTTTAAGATCGAGGACTTAGGGAAGTTGCCGGAGCTTCTATCAAATAATCAAAAGAACAGGAAATCAAAGGAACAACAAGATTACTTCTCGATCGTGCCGAAAGTTCAGCATAAATTTCAAGTGCTAGTGCCGATCATGACGGGTTGCAATAACTTCTGTTCCTACTGCATTGTCCCTTATACGCGTGGCAGGGAGCGCAGTCGGCCGGTGCAGGATATTTTGAACGAGGTGAAAAAGCTAGTTGCAGAGGGTGCCCTCGAAGTAACTTTGCTAGGGCAGAACGTGAATAGTTATCGTGGTTTGGACGAGCATGGCCAAGAGCTTGGTTTTCCGGAACTTCTCAAATTGGTCGATGCTATTCCCGGCTACCAGCGCCTACGCTTCAGCTCCTCACATCCCAAAGATTTCTCCGATGAACTGATCGCCTGTTTTGCTAAGCTAAAAAAACTTTGTCCGCATATGCACCTGCCGGTACAAGCCGGGAGTAATGCTGTACTAAAAGCTATGAATAGGAAATATACGCGTGAGAGTTACTTGGCAGCAATTCAGAAACTGAAAAAAGTTAATCCGGAAATCAGTATCACAAGCGACATTATAGTAGGGTTTCCCGGAGAAACGAAGGAACAATTTGAAGAGAGTAGGAAGCTTTTGCGAGAGGTCGGTTTCGACATGGTTTATATCTCTCCCTACTCTCTACGTCCCGGCACTGCCGCCGCTAAACTTCCCGACGATGTGCCTGATTTAGAAAAAAAACGACGTTTCCGCGTGTTGACCAAGGACCTCAAAGCTTATCTAGAAAAGGAAAACCAGCGCTACCTTGGAAAGAGCTTGGAAATATTAGTGGAAGGAGTAAATCGCAAGGGAGAGGCTTATGGCAGAGCTCCTAACTCCAAAACTGTCACTTTCCCTGCTGCCAAATCTAAGATTGGAGACTTCGTGCAAGTTGAAATCACAGAAGCGCTGGCTTGGGAACTGAGAGGGGCAATACAAATTAAAAATGAAAAATTAAAGATTAAAAATTAATTTAGAATTTAACATTTTGAATTTTTAATTTCCCTAAAGTTCCGCAAACAAGATCTTGTTGCGACTGATCGTTTCCTTGGTGATGACGGTTGTATAATTCTCTAAGAAGTACAAAGTTTGATTAAATTTTGCTGTCAGACTTTTTTCAGGTGTCATATCAATACTAGGAATATTGAGGTCCAAGATTACGTAACGGAAGCCCTCGTTTTTTAATTTTTCACGGACGGCTTCCGGTGAACCTTTTTGCAGCAGACAGCCTAGGGCATCCATCTGATCATCCGAGAAAACTCGGCGGTCGTTATCTGAGATGAAGTACTTAATAAATGTTCCAATGCGATAAACATACGAATCATCTTGGTTTACTTGCTCAAAAATCTTCCTGTAGCTTGGCATAGTATTATCAACGTAGGTCTTTTGATCTGAGACTCCAGAGAGATACATCAGGTCGGCCGGGTGTCCGAAGCCCAAGATAGCAGCATTGATTCCCAACAACAAGGAAAGCAAAACAACTGCTCCCAAGAAGCGAGACCCCAACTTATGAGCAGTGTTTTCTTGGAGCAGGCTAGCTATCACAAGCAAGAAAGGGACAAATCCGGGTAATCCATACCAAATAATACCGCGTGCCAAGAGTAACCAGCCCAGCCAATAAGTAAGAGTAAAGACAATTAAAGCTTGCGTATAAAGATCTTTTTTTCTCGTAATAAGAAGGAGGGCTAGTGGCGCTAGAGCTAGAAAAATAAAACCAATGTCTACATAAAGGCCCTGTACATTGGTATTCATGGTGAGCGTCCAAGGTACCAGTAAATACTTTTTTAAGCCGTCCGTGTATCCCAAATAGCGTCCGATTTCTTCTCTGAAACCGGAAAAATTAAAAACCTGATCAATCTTGGCAGCCTCGCTCTGATGGCTTAAATTAGTGGTTTCTGTGTTATTTACTACTAACTCCGTATCTAATTCACAGTTTACGATAGGTCCCGGATAGAGTCCGGTTTGCATGATCCCGGGTGCGAACTTCTCGCCAGTCCAAGAATTAAAAACAGCCCAGGGCAAGAAAGGCAATCCGCCCAGTACTAGGAAAATTAAGAGAGTAGAGAGAGCCTTGCGGAAACTTAATAAGCGCTGTTTGTAGATTACAAAGGCTACAGTCGGGATGAGCGCTGCTAATAAAAAGATATTGGTGTATTTGACGGAAAAGCTAAAGCCAGCAATCAGTGCTGCCAGATACAGAAACTTAGTTTGGCGCTCTTTGATCCAGTAGTATAGAACGAGAAAAACTAGTCCGGCAAAAAAGAGGCTGGCCAGATCAATCTTGCTTTCTTGTTGAGTATGAAAGATTACTAGAGGTAGGGCGTAAAACAGGAGGGCCGTGATGAAACCATGAGTCGAGAATTTGCGAACCAGAGCGTAAATCAATAAGAAAACAAGCAGCGAAGCGTAACTAGCGAGTGCAATACTAAGCATAGCATTCGAGGAAAAAAGAAACCCTAGTCCCATAATAATTTCGTAAGCGTAGGAGTTCACGCCCGAGATTAGGTGTCCATAGCCTGCCAGTAAGTGACTGGTATTCACGTATCCCGCCAGTCCGTCCCAGCCAATCGGGACTACGCGTAAAATACTTAAAGCGTTGATGCTGAGGAGTGTCAGAAAGATAAAGTAAAACAAGATCCGGAAAGAACCAAGATCGATACGGATTTCAAATTGCTCTGTGTAAACAGCCTTTCCCAATTGCCAGAGCTGTTTGTGAGCAAGAAGAGTTAAGACAATAAACAAGGCACTGACTCCCAGCGTGTTATAAACACCGAAAAAAGCTAGGCCAAAAAGTGCCAGCGCAATGAGTCCCAAGCCTACCCCGAGTGCACATAAAAACCCATCGAGTTTATGCTCAAAATCAAACTTCATAAGTACTAATTTTCCGAGAGCAGCGCTTACTAAAGACAGTGCAAGGACAAAGAAGATGCTAAGAAAAAGTTTCCCAGTGAGACTTATCAGCATCTCCCAATAACTGGTAAGTGTTAAAACCCCCATGCGAACCAGTAGGAAACTTCCGGCTAAGCTGATAAATAGGAAAATCCCCAGCACCAGCAAGCCCGGATTCAGAGTGATACTCCAAGCTAAGGATTTGTTACGTAGAAGCCGGTAACTTAATACTAGGAAATACAGGATACTCCAAAAAAGTACAATATTTAAGGCAAAGGAGCCAAATAAGCCAAGCTTGGCATAGGCGTGGTGCGCCAAGTACTGCCAGACAACTAAGACGATCCAGCTACCGGCCAGCAGTAAAGCTAAAGGTTGGGACTTTTTGGGAGTAGACATCGTTGGATTGACGTTAGAATTGATAAGTTTTAAGATACATAAGCATAAAAGCTACTATTTACAATATACTATTCTAGGCGATAAATTTCTAATGTCTAATTTCTAATTACTAAGGATCTAGCAATTATTTATAAGATGCAAAATGATAAAATCTGGGTTTTAGTCCCGGCTTACAACGAGGCAGGAAGTATTGGCAAAATGATAGACGCAGTTCTGACCGCCGGTTATTACAATATTTTGGTGATCAATGATGGTAGTAGCGACAAGACCTTGGAAGTGATTGTAACTAAGCCGGTACAGGTTGTCAGTCACGCTTTCAATCGTGGAGTAGGAGCAGCTACGCAAACCGGTATCACGGCCGCGCTCAGTTTGGGTGCCGAAATCATTGTGACTATTGATGCGGATTGTCAGCACGATGTCAGTGATATTGAAAATTTAGTAAGACCAATTGTGAACAGAGAAGCTGAGGTCGTTTTGGGATCTCGCTTCAAAGGGGACTCCAAGATTCCTGTGTTACGCAAGATTAGTAATAAGCTAGGCAACCTTCTGACTTGGATGCTCTTTGGTCTTTGGGTTTCAGATAGTCAATCAGGCCTCAAGGCCTTCTCTCGTAAAGCAGCTCAAACAATCCAGATTCACAGTAATGGCTTTGAATCCTGCTCGGAAATCATTCGAGAAATTGCTTGGTACAAAGTGAAATACGTCGAGGTTCCGATCAAGGTAACTTATTCAGAGTACTCTATGGCCAAAGGGCAAAGTCTGGCGAATGGCTTCGTGACCGTTTCTAAACTGATTATTCGAGCCTTGATGAGATGAAACTATAAATTGTTGCCTTGTTAGATTGTTACATTGTTGGATACAGGCTTAAACAATTTAACAATATAACAATTCCCCCAACCATTCAGTGTTTCAGTAATAAAGTAAATACAATCTACTTAATCACTGTGTCTCTGTACCACTATCTCCCCCATTCAAAATTCATAATTCAAAATTTTCTTCCATGTCGATTTATCAATTCCTAGTTCCGGTCCTTGCTATGATCATGATCGTGATCGGAGCCTCACGTTATCAACGTCGTGAGCAGACTCTGAGAGAGTTCATTTTGTGGGTTTTGGTGTGGTTGGGACTTTCCTTGATCTCTATTTTCCCGCACGAAGTCATTAAGTTTATCGAGAAAGTAACAGGGATTAAGAGCGGTATCAATGCTCTCCTCTTTTTTGCTATTGTGGTTTTACTATATGCCGTACTGAGGCTTTTTATCCGTCTGGAACGCGTGGAACAAGATGTGACGAAAATTGTTCGTAAGGATGCGCTGGATAGGTTTAGAAAAAACACAAGGCAGAACCATGATTTACAAGATTAAAGGATTACCTTGATTAGAAGACAGAAGAGAAAGTAATATGCTAGGTAGTGATAAACTCAGGATCTCTGCTCCGACAACCAGCAACTAACAATCGACAATAATTCCTGATAAGCTAATCACCTAACAGCTATAAGCTAGTTTTAGACCCCAAACCCGAGACCCTATACCCTAAGCTCTCTCTATGAAATTACTCGTGACCGGCGGTGCCGGATTTATCGGCTCGAACTTCATTCATTATTGGATAAAAAATAATCCTGAAGATGAAATTGTTAACTTGGACAAGCTTACTTATGCTGGCAATCTTGAAAGCCTACAGGACCTGGAAGGAAGCTCAAATTATAAGTTTGTGGAAGGAGATATTTGCGATAAAGACTTGGTGCCCCAGCTTGTTGCGGATGTTGACCTGATCGTGCACTTCGCGGCCGAGTCGCATGTTGATCGCTCGATTGAAAATTCAGATGAGTTTGTAAGGACCAACGTGCTTGGTACACATGTACTCTTGGAAGCGGCACGACTGGCTGGTGGCAAGCGCTTCCACCACATTTCCACGGATGAGGTTTTTGGCGCCTTGGGTCCGCAGGATCCGGCCTTCAACGAACAGACTCCGTATGATCCTCGCAGTCCATATTCGGCTTCCAAGGCTGCTTCCGATCATCTGGTACGTGCTTATTTTCATACGCACAATTTACCCATTACTATTTCAAATTGTTCCAACAACTACGGGCCTTATCAATATCCTGAGAAATTAATCCCCTTCTTTATTACCAATCTCATGCGAGGCCAAAAGGTGCCGGTCTACGGTGATGGTCAGCAAATTAGAGATTGGATCCACGTCGACGACCACAATCATGGAGTGGAGCAGATTATTAAAAAAGGGAAAATAGGAGAAACTTACTGCTTGGGTGGTAATAGTGAAAAAGCCAACCTAGAAGTCACTCGCAAAATTTTGGAACTGATGGGACAAGACGAGGAAATGATCGAACATGTCACTGATCGTGCCGGACACGACAGACGTTATGCGATCGATTTCTCCAAGGCCAAACGAGAACTTGCTTGGGAACCGGAACATTCTTTCGAAGCATGGTTGGAGAAAACAGTCCAGTGGTATAAGGAAAACGAAGAGTGGTGGGCGCCGCTGTTGCGGTAATACGCGGCATATTGCCGCGTATTTGATGAAGGGGCCAGGCATGCCTGGCCCCTTCATCGCCACCACCACATCACATATAATTTATCGTTCATGAAAATTCTGATTCTCGGCGCGCGCGGTATGTTGGGGCAGGACCTGGTGAAAGTCTTGTCTGCCGAGCATGAGCTGACAGCTTGGGATTTAGCAGAGCTGGACATTACCAACCGGGAAGATGTTTTGGGAGTTATTTCTAAGCTGAAACCGGAACTTGTCATCAATGCTGCAGCTTATACCGCTGTAGATAAATGTGAAACAGAATTTGAGCTGGCAGTTAAGATCAACGGACATGCGGTAGGGTATTTAGCTGAGGCTTGTGAAGCAATCGGTGCTACCTTGATACACTTCAGTACTGACTATGTTTTTAACGGTCAAAAAGAGGCAGGGTATGACGAAGATGAGCAAAAAGATCCTATCAATGCCTACGGACGTAGCAAAGCTCTCGGAGAAGATTTGATTCAGGAGAAATGTTCTAAATTCTATATCTGTCGTATTGCTTGGCTATATGGTGCTGGTGGAGCAAATTTTGTGGATACTATGCTCAAACTCAGTAAAACACAGGACATGCTCAAGGTTGTTGATGATCAAATAGGCTCACCAACATATACAATAGATGTTTCTAATAAGGTTGCTGAGATTATTAATAATAGTTATCAATACGGAATTTACCATATTCCCAATGATGGACGGGTCAGTTGGTATGAATTTGCATCAGAAATCTTCCGTCAAGCCGGAATTGACATCTTCTTGGTGCCAGTTGCTACGGCAGAGTTTCCAAGGCCGGCTAGAAGGCCGAGTTTTTCTGTTCTGAATAACAACAAGACTTCCAAGCTTCCAGGGTGGAAGGAGGCACTCGCAAGGTACTTAAAGAGAAATCCAAATGCCAATCCGCCTAGGCGGACCAAATGACAAAGAAGGAGGGAGAATGGTAAGCTAAGTAAGCTGAGTAAGTCGCGGGCCTAGTGCTCGCGCGAGGAAACCGCCTCTGACTTTTCCTATAAAACTTTTTGACAGCTAATTTGAATAGCGTATACTGAGCCTCGAAATCGTCCTTTACAATCTGTTTATCAAGAGTGACTTCTAGGGATCTGGCCCGCTTTCAAGAAGTCCCGCAACTCTTTCGTCTAAGCAACGGAAGCAAGGTGCGAAATCCAGACCTCGCTTTGGCGTGGAAAGATAAATTTGCTTTTACTCTTTCTCCGTTAGCGGGGAAGAGGCTCTTTAAGTGATAAGTGAATAGTGAATAGTGGCTAGAAACTTTTAACCACTAATCACTAACCACTAATTACTAATCTATGTCCAACTATTTTTTCACTTCCGAGTCTGTCACCGAAGGTCATCCTGACAAGGTTTGTGACCAAATCTCAGATGCGGTGCTGGATGCTATTTTGAACGATGATCCGCAGGGTCGCGTAGCTTGCGAATGTCTCACTAAAACGGGCATGGTTATGGTGGCCGGTGAGATTACCACTACGGCTTATGTCGATATTCCCAAGATCGCACGAGGAGTCTTGAAAGATATTGGTTATACCAAATCTGAATATGGCATTGACTGCGAAACCTGCGCTGTACTAACTCATATCGAAGAACAATCTCCTGACATTTCTCAAGGAGTGGATGAGAAAAAAGCGGAAGGGAAAGAAAATGCAGAGCAGGGTGCCGGTGACCAAGGGATGATGTTTGGCTATGCTTGTAACGAGACTCCGGAACTGATGCCGCTGCCGATTATGTTGGCACATAAATTAACCATGCAACTTTCTAAGGTGCGCAAAGAAGGAACAATCTCTTACCTTCGTCCGGACGGCAAGAGTCAGGTGACGGTGGAATATCAGGATGGAAAACCCTTACGCGTGGACGCGGTAGTTGTTTCCACCCAGCATGACGAAGATGTAACTCACGAGCAAATAAAAAATGATGTGATCGAGCAGGTTATCAAACCGGTTTGTGCAAAATTTATTGATAAAAAAACCAAGTACTACGTTAATCCGACCGGTAAATTTGTACGTGGTGGTCCTTACGCTGATGCCGGATTAACCGGTCGTAAGATTATCGTGGATACTTACGGAGGGATGGGACATCATGGTGGAGGTTGTTTCTCAGGCAAAGATCCTAGCAAAGTTGATCGTTCAGGGGCTTATATGGGACGTTATATTGCGAAAAATATCGTAGCGGCTGGGTTGGCTGATCGTTGTGAGGTACAGCTTGCTTATGCTATTGGAGTAGCGGAGCCTGTCTCGGTCTTTGTAAACACTTTTGGAACTGCTAAGGTAGATGAGGAACAAATTGTCAGCGCGGTACGTGAAGTTTTCTCACTGAAACCGGCCGGGATCCTCAAAACCCTAAACCTCAAAAGACCGATCTATAGAAAGACAGCCAGTTACGGACACTTCGGTCGCGAGGATGCAGACTTTACTTGGGAGAAGAGGGATAAAGTTGAGGAGCTGAAGAAGGCTTGTCAGTCATAGTAAAGACGCATTGCAATGCCTGCCCGTCCGGTCAGGCGGGCGTCTCAACGCAATGCTTCTCCTGTCCCGAGACAAGGGGGCATGCCCCCTTGTCCATAACATTTAAGCCTACTTCTTAATTCATAAAAACAATAACATTCTCAAAATGGCAAAAAACTACGAAGTCCGCGATATCTCTCTGGCCAAGCAAGGCAAACTCAATCTCGACTGGGCACGTGCTCACATGGGTGCTCTCGAGGAAGTGAAAAAACGCTTTCAGAAAGAGAAACCCCTGAAGGGATACCGCATCGCTATGGCTCTGCATGTTACCAAAGAGACAGGAATTTTAGTTGAAACCTTGATAGCCGGAGGCGCGCAAGTAGCTATTACAGGCTGTAATCCCCTTTCTACTCAGGATGACATTGCGGCTGCCTTGGCTGAAAATGGTGTGCGCGTTTATGCCTACAAAGGAGAAAATCATAAGGATTATTATCGTTACTTAAATAAAGTTTTGGACTTCAAACCTCATGTCACCATCGACGATGGTTGTGATTTGGTCAATGTGATTCACACTAAGCGTCAAAACTTAATCAAAGATATTATCGGAGGCTGCGAAGAAACCACGACCGGTATTATTCGTCTGCGTGCCATGGAAAAAGATAAGGCTTTGAAATATCCCGTGATCGCGGTGAACGACAATAAGACTAAGCACTTGATGGATAACTATTATGGTACCGGTCAGTCAGCACTCGATGGAATTACCCGCGCTACCAATCTGCTCTGGGCCGGCAAGACCGTGGTGGTGATTGGTTATGGTGACTGTGGCAAAGGAGTGGCCTTGCGTGCACAAGGCATGAGTGCGGATGTAATCGTTTGTGAAGTTGATCATATTTGTGCCTTGCAAGCCAAGATGGATGGTTATGAGGTGATGAAGATGGATGAAGCTGCCAAGTTGGGAGATGTTTTTATTACCGTTACCGGAGACAAGCACGTGATCGACAAACAGCATTACGGCAAGATGAAAGATGGTGCAATCTTGGCTAATGCCGGACACTTTGACTCTGAGATCAATGTGCCGGCCTTAGAAAAAATGGCCAGCAAAAAGAGAATCATCCGTCCTTTACTTGCTGAATACACTGTAGGTAAAAAAGTAATTTATCTAGCCGGTGAAGGCCGTCTGGTAAACCTAGTTTGTGCGGAAGGACATCCCTCTGAAGTGATGTCGATGTCATTTTGCGGACAGGCACTGGCTTGCGAATACATTATCAAAAATAAGGGCAAACTAGCTGCCAGTGTACATCAACTACCGGTTAGCGTTGATCAGAAGATTGCTAAGTTGCAACTGGATGCGATGGGGATAAAGATTGATAAACTTACTCCGGAGCAGATAGCCTACTTGAGTAGCTGGAAAGAGGGGACCTAACATTCGCTTACGCTCATGTAATGCCAAATGCCGAATACCAAATGCCAAAAAGCTTTGACATTCGTCATTCTATTAAGGTATTCTGCCCCGTGGACTTAACTCATTTAAATGAAGGGAGTAATTCTCGCTGGAGGCATGGGTTCTAGATTGATGCCGCTTACCAAGGTGACCAATAAGCATCTCTTGCCGATCTACGACAAGCCGATGATTTATTATCCACTACAGACCTTAATGCAGGCTGATATTAAGGATATTCTAATTATTTCCGGTCCGCATCATGCCGGAGATTTCTTGCACTTGCTGGGCTCCGGTAAAGACTTTGCCCGTCCTAATGGCAAGCGTATCAAGCTGACTTACGAGATTCAGGACGAAGCTGGTGGAATTGCGCATGCTCTGGGTCTGGCACGAGACTTTATCGACGATGATGACTGTACGGTAATCCTGGGCGATAATATTTTTGAAGACGATTTTGGTGCTACCATCCAAAATTTCAAAAAAGGCGCAGCCATCTTTTATAAAGAAGTTTCTGATCCAGCTCGCTTTGGAGTTGCTGAGATTGATAAAGCAGGCAAAGTGCTCTCAATTGAGGAGAAACCCCAGCAGCCTAAGTCGAATTATGCTGTTACCGGACTATATGTTTACGATCATAAGGTTTTCGAGATCATCAAAGACTTGAAACCTTCCGGTCGCGGTGAGCTCGAAATAACAGATGTAAATAATGCTTATATCCAGGCTGGCCAGATGCAGGCGCATGAGGTAGAGGGCTACTGGAGTGATGCGGGGACTTTCGAGAGTTTGTATAAGGCCAGTTCTTTGGTGAGAAATAAGAATTAAGCTGGTAAGCTTAGTAAGTACTTAAAAAAGGAATGGTTGGAATGGTTATATTGTTCAATTGGTGCCTTTTTTAGTGAAAGTGCGAGTGGCTTCCTGGCATCCGCAAGGGATGCTATAATCAAGCAGCTTAAGCTTGAAATATGCCGAAAATTGGTGTTGTCTGTGTGACTTACAATAGCGAAGAATATTTGTCGGATTTGTTAACTTCCTTACGAGAACAAGAAGGAGTAAAGCTTGAACTTTTCTTTGTGGATAATGATTCTAAAGACAAGACAGTGGAGTTTTTGAACGCGCACCCATCCTTCGGCCTTTCTCAGGATCTTCGACAAGGGGTGCGACTGGTCTGTAATAACAAGAACCTTGGTTTTTCGAAGGCTTCTAATATCGGTGCCAAAGCGGCCTTGGAAGCAGCCTGTGACTATGTGCTTTTTGTGAATCCGGATATGGTCTTGGCCAAAGATTGCCTCAAGCAAATGTTGAACTGTTTGGGAAAAAAGATTATAGCAAACGACGCATGTAAGGGTGCAAAATTTTGCGCCCCTTCAATCTGCCAGCCCAAGATTTATGTTCACGGTAAAGAGAATAGGATCAATACTTTTGGGACGAGTATTCAGTACCTCGGGATGGGGTATTCCGCCGGAGGTGGAATTCAAAATTCAAAATTCAAAATTCAAAATGAGATTCCAGCAGCCAGTGGAGCTTGTATGTTGGTCAAGGCAGAAGTGTTCGCCAAGGTCGGCTTTTTTGACGATAAATTTTTCATGTACTGTGAAGATCAGGACTTCTCGTGGCGGGCCAGGATGCAGGGCTATGAGATTTGTCTGGCTGAAAAAGCTCGTGCTTGGCACAAATACGATTTCCAGCGTGCTAAACGTCGGAAATTCTATTATCTAGAGCGCAATAGACTTCAATTTGTACTCAAGAACTACCAAGTAAAGAGCTTAATACTGCTCTTCCCAGCCTTCCTTGTCTTCGAACTTGGCATGATTTTTTACTCTATTTTTGGACTTTGGGTCCATTACAAACTATGGAGCTATATTTGGCTGTTTTTGCACATAGTAACTATTCTTAAAAATAGATTTAAGATTCAAGGTAAGCGAAACTTGACAGACAGAGACTTGAAAAAATATCTCACTGGATCAGTTCGCTCCCAAGGCCTGGGTGGGTTCTTATGGAAATATGTGGGGGATCCTGTGCTTAGGTGGTATTGGAGGCTGGTGCGTAAAATAATCTAGATCTCTTCCTTGGAACGATTGTAAAATACTGATATATTTCAGCGGTAGCCAAAGCAATACCAAGATAGCTTTATGAATATTTTCCTGTTTACCATAGATTGTTTGCGTTATGACATGGTGAGACATGAATTGATGCCTTTTTTGACGAAACTAGGCAGAGAAGCTGTTTTCTTTCAAAATGCTTTCGCACCTGCTCCTTGGACGGCACCTTCTTTCAAATCAATTTTTACAGGGCAAGAGCCTTTTGATCAGGGTGGGAAAATGAATATTTATGGGTATGAGACAATTACAAAAGTCTTAAAAAAAGAGGGATATGCTACATATGCCGTTCATTCCAATCCGTGGCTAACACGAAAGTTTGGTTACGAGGAAGGGTTTGATGTGTTTTTCGATAGCTTAGGGGAAGACCTAGATGGACAACCTTATTTAAGAACAAAAGCGTTTTTGCAGAAATGCACGGATTCCTTGGATGCTGCCAAAGATAAACAAAAAGTTTTTTTCTGGGCTCATTCGATGGATTTACACGACCCATTTTTACCTAGCGAACAAAGTTTTAAGAAATTATTTCCTGATGAAAATTATGATTTTGTTAGGGTAAACGATTTGAATAAGAAATATTCTAAAGGACTTGAATTTCAAGACCCATCACTATTAGAGTCAAAGGAGTTGGGTGATATTAAAAAACTATATGAGGCAAGTGCGATAGATGTTGATTTTATCTTGCAGGAATTCATAAAAAGAGCGGAGGAAATTTTTACTGGCCAAGAAAACCTTTTTATTATTTTGGCTGATCATGGAGAGCAGTTCGCAGAACATGGAGGATTAGCGCATGGCCTATATCATTATGAAGAGTTGATCCATGTTCCTCTGATTTTTTATTCCAAGGATTTAGGCCTTAAAAATCGCGCAATTAGGGATTTGGTTAGTTTGCTGGATATATTTCCCACCATTGCAGAGTTGGCTGGCTTACAGTTAGCCTGGCAAAGCTTGAAAGGTAAAAGTTTAAGTAAATTGCTAAAAGGGAAGTTTAGCTGGAGAAAACATCGTAAGTTTGTTGTCAGCCAAGAAGGTCGCAAGGATTACACCGGCATTACAAAGCAAAATCCAGAGCAAGCTCATCTGGGAAAAGAATTTCTATCTTTCTCTGTGCGTGACCAGCGTCATAAATTCATTTATAAAGAGCTAGGTGCTTCAGAGATGTTAAAAATCAAACAAGGAATTGAATATCCGGTTAAGCAGCAGAAAAAGTTTTTGAAATTGGCTAGTAATATCAAAGAAGAGATTCGTAAATCCCCTGACTTCAAAGAGACTAGTAATGCTGTAGACTCTGCCGAAATTAAGCAAAAATTACAAGACTTGGGTTATATGTAAAAGCTAAACTATGAGGAAAAATATTGTAATCGGAATTGACGGAGTTCCATACGAGCTTATGGCTCTTTATATGGAGGAGGGTTTGTTACCGAACTTGAAAAAACTTGCCGAAAAGGGAACTTTCCAAAAAACAATTTCCTCTACGCCTGAAGTTTCATCGGTCGCTTGGAGTACTATTATGACAGGCGCAAATCCCGGAGAACATGGTATTTTTGGCTTTATGGAGCTGGATCAAGACTATCAAATACGATTTCCAGACTACACAAAGCTTAAAAAAACGCCCTTATGGGAAGGGCATAAAGCAGCTGTTGTTAATCTTCCCGCTAGCTATCCGGCGCCTGTATTAGACGGAGTATTGGTAGCTGGATTTGTGGCACCGGACCTAGCTCGGGCGGTTTATCCTGCAAGTCTCTTGGCTTATTTAAACTCTATAAATTATAAAGTAGACGTTGAGAGTCAGCTGGCAGTTTCTGATCCAAAAAACTTTTTCGCGGAATTGGAACAAGTCCTCAAAGCTAGAATTCAGCTTATCCATGAGCTTTGGGATAAGGAAGATTGGGAATTGTTCTTTGCTGTTTTCACGGGCACTGATCGTTTGCAACACTTTTTTATGGATGCTTTTAACAATCCTGAGCATCCGTATTTCGAGCATTTTAAAGACTACTATAAGCACTTAGACGAAGCTGTTGGAAGTATTCTGGCTAGAATTGGAACAGGGGATAAAGTAACTATTCTTTCAGATCATGGCTTTGGTGTGCTGAAACAAGAAGTATATCTGAATTATTACTTGCAAAAAGAAGAGTTTCTGTCATTTGGAACAGCTCGTCCGGAAATGATTTCAGAGCTTGACCCAAATTCCAAAGCCTTTTGCTTGGATCCTGGTAGAATTTATCTCAACACCCAAGACCGCTTCCCAAAGGCGAGATATAAGGCGAGTGACAAAGAGCTTCTGGAATCCGAGTTAATTGCTTCCTTGCAAAAGCTAGAAATAGAAGGAGTTAAACCGATTACAAAAATTCTAAAAAGGAGTGATATTTACCACGGAAATGAATGCTTGCAGGCTCCAGACTTGGTGCTAGAGTCTCTTCCTGGATACGATCTAAAAGGGATTGTGGGTAGCAATTCTTTGTCAGGAATCAGACAATTTAAAGGCATGCATCTCAAAGATAATGCCTTCCTAATTTCAAGTGATCCTGATCTAGTCCTTGAGAAATATGACATTGAGAATATTGGTAAATTACTCAAAAGCTACTTTTAAATGTTTATGCATAATCCAAAAGTTTCCATCATCATCGTGAACTACAACGGAGCAGAGTACCTACCGGAACTTTTTGCCAGCCTAGCCAAACAATCTTTCCAGGACTTTGAAATTATCGTCGTGGATAACGCTTCGCAGGACGATTCTCTGAAATTTCTCAAAGCACAAAAAGGTCTAAAACTAATCGAAAGCAATGAGAACCTGGGCTTTGCAGGTGGCAATAATCTAGGTGAAAAACTGGCTGTCGGTAAGTATATCGCCTTACTGAACAATGATACTAGTCTTGATCCGAATTGGCTCTCGGAACTTGTATCTGCCTTGGAAAAGGATGGTAAAAGAGGGGCAGTAGTCTCTAAGATCTATCTTTCCAAACAGGGCTTAACCAAAAAAGTTTTCGATAGTGCCGGTTCACTTTACAACAATATCGGCTCTTGCTGGTCGCGAGGCTATCTTGAAGAGGACGTAGGTCAGTATGACAAAGAGGAGGAAGTGCCGATGGGGACAGCTTGTTCTTTGTTGTTTCGTAAGGAAATCTTGGACCAAACTTACCTCTTTGACTCCGATTACTTCATGTACGTGGAGGAATTCGACTTCAATCTACGTCTACGTAAACTTGGATATACGGTTTGGTATGTACCGAGCTCGGTCGTGTGGCATAAGACTTCGCAGGCGGTGAGACACGAAATTAAAAATGAAAAATTTAAAATGAAAAATGTAAAAGAGATTCTCTTTAAGCAAGAGTATGGAAATGCTAACCGCTTAAATGTCCTGATCAAGCACTACCCTACTAGTCTCTTGATGCGCAATGGTTTCCTGATCTTCATGAGTTTCGTGTACTGGGACTATTATTTCGCTTGGCACGGTGGCTTCAAAACTTACTTTTCACTCAAAACCAGACAGTGGAAGATGTTTAGTAAAGCTTGGCAAGAACGTAAAATTTGGGCGAACGCAGATCAGTCTTGGCAGAAATGGATGACTCAGCACTCCTTGCAAGATTTACTGCAATTTAAGCGCGAAACTGCACGCAGGAGGTTGCAATATGGCGAGTAGAGGGTAAACTAACTGAGATCTTTTATGGAACAAAGGATGAAATCCCAAAACAACTATTTTCAGCTTTTTTGGACCTTGGCGCTGACAGACTTTAAATTGCGTTACAACGGATCCATCTTGGGTTTCTTGTGGGCCTTGCTGAAACCACTTATGATCTTTTTGATCTTGAATTTTGTCTTCTCAAACATTTTTGCGGCCGGTGACCCTTATTTTTCTTTACGCCTTCTGATCGGTATTATTCTGTGGACTTTTTTCTCGGAAGGAACGTCTACCGGCATGACATCCCTTTTTTCGAAAGCCCATATTATTACCAAGACGTATATCCCTAGGTGGATCATCGTGCTTTCTTCCAGTGCAAATGTCTTGATTACTTTCTTTATCAATTTATTAATTCTGGCAGTCTTTTTTGTCCTAGCTGGTGTTTACCCTAGTCCAGTGGCTTTACTGATGTTTGCTATTTACTGTATTTTAACCTTTATCGTGATCTTGGCTTTTAGCTTTCTAACCTCAACCCTTTTCTTAAAATTTCGAGACCTGAATCAGATCTGGGAAGTGATGTTAACGGCTGGATTTTATGCCTGTCCGATCATCTATCCCTTGGATGTGATCCCAGTTAATCTGCATTGGCTGCTACTTCTAAATCCGATGACTTTTATTATTCAGTACAGTAAAATAGCCCTTGTGGACAACCAATTTATCAATCCAGTTCAGCATGGTATTTATATCGTGGTAGCACTGGTGTCCTTGTTTTTGGGATATGCTGTTTTCCGAGCCAATGTAAAAAATGCTGCCGAAAATATCTAGCTATGAAAAAGAATTCAAAAACCGTTATCAAAGTCAGCTCTCTTTCTAAGAGTTTTGTAATACCTCGTCAAAAAATAGAGAGTGTGAGAGGAGCTCTTTTTAATCTTGGCAGAAAGAAAGAGTTTGATCGTTTTGATGCTCTTAAAAATGTTTCATTTGAAGTTAAGCAAGGAGAATTCCTTGGTATTATTGGTAATAATGGTAGTGGTAAATCTACGTTGCTAAAAATATTAGCAGGTATTTATGCGGCCGATGCTGGGAAGGTGCAGGTTGATGGGAAAATATCGCCTTTCTTGGAGTTGGGAGTAGGATTCAATCCAGAGCTAACCGCCAGAGAAAACATTTATTTAAACGGGGTGGTGTTAGGCCTTTCTAGGAAACAAGTTAAAGAAAGATTTGCGGAAATTATCAGATTCTCTGAGCTTGAGCGTTTTGTTGATACTAAGCTCAAAAATTATTCCTCTGGCATGTATGTCAGGCTAGCTTTTTCAGTAGCGATTCAGGTTGAGGCAAATATCTTACTTATGGACGAAGTCTTGGCTGTGGGAGATGTGAATTTTCAAGCGAAGTGCTTTGAGGTATTCAGAAAACTCAAAAGAGATGGTAAAACAATTGTATTTGTATCGCACTCCATGAGCAATGTGCAAGAGTTTTGTGATAGAGTGATACTGCTAGATAAAGGAGAAAAACTGTTAGAGGGAGGTCCTTACAAGGTTATTAATAAATATGAGGAATTAAGCAGACAGAGCGAGGAGAAGCGCAGAAAATCAGAGCCGGTGAAGGTAGAGATTAAGAAAAAACTGTCTGGGCGAAAGAAACCAAGTATCGAAAAGATAGAGGTCTTAAATGCCGAAAATAAAAGACAATCAGTATTTGAGAGAGGAGAAAAAATGATTGTTAGGATACATTACAAAAACCCCTCTCTAGAGAAGATTTTGAATTTTGGATGTGCTTTTTTTGATGCTGCTAGCGAGGCTCAGATTTGTGGCAATAATACCTTCTTTGACAAATACAATATCAAGCCACAGAAAGAAGCCTATGTGGACTTGGTGTTTGAGAAACTAGGATTGAACAAGGGTGAGTTTTTTGTCGGGTGCTCAGTCTTTGGGGCGCTTACGAGAGATGTCTTCGACTTTAGGAAAGATAACAACACCATTAAGGTCTATCCACTTGATGATAGATTAGGGGTGGTTTATCTGGATCATGAATGGCGCTCCTAGTTTGAGATGATGCCAAAAGCGACAATCTCCCCTTCCTTTTCGATCGTAAACCGACTAGCCCGGTCTTCTTCCAATACAATTTTATTCGCCAAGTTTAGGCTTACATTAGCCAATTCAGTGTGCTTGATGGTGTCATCGGCAGGAAGCCTTTGAAGTGAAGAAGTGTCGACTCTGTAGTTAATCTTTTTGAATTGAAAAGCACTTTTCTGGGTAAAAAGACTTAAGGTATAATTACCATCAGGATTTAAGCCTTCCTCTGTCATGCAAAAAATATTGGCGTTTAGTTCTTTTGCAACCGGCAAATCTCTATCTGATATTATTTCTCCACGTTGAAGCTTACCATCTCCCTCAATCTCAAAAGCAACGTTTTCTCCTTGTTTGGCGGAATCTATCTCTTTTTCAAAAACTTTTAAATTTTTAAGTTTAACTTTCTTGCCTTCTGGAAGAACTTGGTAAGCAAGACCTTTCTTAACAAGGCCTGCCTCTACTCTGCCAACATAAAGAGGTTCCGGGAGAAAAGCATAAAAATCTTGGATGGGAAGAACCAGGGGACGATCTGCTAACTCGGTTTTACTGGCTACTAAGTCCAATGTGTCTAAAACGGCTTTTCCTTGGAACCAAGGCATCTTTTCTGACACGGTATTAATATTTTGAGATTCACGGGCACTGACAGGAATAGTAGCCACAATTTCCAGGCCAAGTTCGTGACATAAATTCTCACTTGACTCGCGCAGCCGCTCAAATGATTGCTCGCCGTAATCTACGAGGTCCATCTTGTTTATCACTACAATCACTCTATTGATGCCGAGCAGACTCAAAACAAAAGCGTGGCGTTTGGTCTGTTCCTCAAGCCCTCTCTCAACATCCACAATTAGGATAGCGGCCTCTGCCTCAGCAGCTCCCGTAATCATATTTTTGATAAACTCCTTATGTCCCGGAGCATCGATGATCATGTACTCTCGTTGGGAAGATTTGAAAGGGATTTGGGTGGTGTCGATGGTAATTCCTTTACTGCGTTCTTCTGCTAGATAATCCAATAAATAAGCAAACTCGAAAGGCTTGCCTAGAGTTTCACATTCAAGTTTGACTTCAGTGAGCTTACTTTCCGGAACGGAATTTCCAGCAACAAGTAAGCTTCCTATTAAAGAAGATTTACCGTGGTCAATGTGGCCTGTGATGACGATGTGAAAAGGGGATTTTTGCATATATTACATATAACCTAAGGCACGAAGTTTTTGCATGACGTAAGCATTCTCTTTGTCCTGTTTACGACCTTCTCGCTCTGCTGTCTTACTGTGCTCTAGTTCAGTGATGATTTCGTCTATATTGCTTGCTGTACTTGTAATTGGAGTTGTAATAGGCATACAACCGAGACTGCGATAGCGTTGTCCGTTTTTGGCAAAATAGAGTTCATTGATAGGAATATTTTCTCTCTTGATGTACTTCCAGATATCGAGTTCAGTCCAATGTAATAAAGGATGAACACGCAAGTGATTGCCTTCTTTTGTAGTACTCTTGTAATGACCTAGCATCTCACTGGGTTGGTTCTTATAATCCCAGTTAAAATTCTCATCTCTGGGAGAAAAATAACGTTCTTTAGCACGAATACCATGTTCATCACGTCTAATGCCAACCAAAACAGCTTGCAGGTCATGCTTCTTAATAGCCTGAACGAGGGCCAGTGTCTTTAGCTCATGACAGCAAGTAAAAGCGTCATGTGTTGCATAACTTACACCGCGTGCCAAGGCCTCTCCATTTTTCTCTACCAATAAATCCAATCCGTATTCCTTGGCGTATTTATCGCGGAAAGCATACATCTCAGGAAACTTGTAGGTAGTATCGATATGCATAACAGGAAAGGGGATTTTCCCCAAAAAAGCCTTACGACAGAGCCACAGCAAAGTAGTTGAATCTTTACCAATAGACCATAGGAGTGCTAAGCGTGGAAACTTATAGTAGGCCTCTCTGATAATGTAGATGCTCTGGCTTTCGAGCCTGGAAAGATGATCCATGTACTTAAATTAGACCGTAAGCAGTCTTTCATATTTCCAAGTCGTTTACAAGATAGGCTTAAGATAATCTCTTTAGCTGACATCTGATTTTATAATATGTCGATATGATGTAAAATCAGGCAGGTATTAACAAAGGAGCTGATGGCAAGCAGTGGCAAATCAACCGAACAGCAAGAACAGTGTCTTAAAATAGCAGCCGATATCTACTCGAGAAATTATATTATTTCGGAGGCAATTAAGCAGTACAAGAAGGAAAAAGGTTTAAAGACAGCTAAAATACTGGATGTCGGAGGAAGAGGTGGACGGCTGGAACTTTTTTTGGATCCTGAGGATGAGGTAGTTCTACTAGATATTCGTCCTGGAGAAGAAGCTAACTTGATAGTAGGAGACGCCACTGACATGAAGATGTTTAAAGACAAATCTTTCGACATTGTGACTTCTGGCGATGTTTTTGAGCACATTCCTGCAGAGAGGAGAGAGAGATTTGTTTCCGAATGTTTGAGGGTTTCCAAGGATCTAATGATTCTGGCAGGGCCTTTTGGGACAGAAGGAGTTGCTAAAGCAGAAAAAACAGCAAATGAATATTTTAAAAAATTGACTGGGGTCCAGCATGAATGGTTGCGCGAACACCAAGAAAACACATTGCCTGTGAAAAAGGACCTAGAGGACTTTCTTAAAAAACAGGGTTACAAATTTTCTATAATACAATCAAACAATCTGGAAAATTGGATCATCCTGCAGTTATTTCAATATTTTACACATCTTATTACGGCTTATGAGAATTTAGAGAAAGTTTTTGTTTTCTATAACCAGAACATACAGAAAATAGAACCAGCCCAAGGAATGTTTTATAGACAAATCTTCTTTGTTTCCCAAAAAAACTTTAAACCAAGTTTCCATTATACATATGAGAGAGCTGTTCAGAATGAATTTTTTGCGCAGGTTTTTACAACAATTTCGGAACTTTATCATGGTTTTAGCACAGAAGCTCACAAAGTTATCAAAAATAAAGAAGAACAAATTAATGGTAAGGAAGCTATTATCCAAAAGCTTAATGCTGATCTACAATTCAAAGATGTTGAGATTAATTCTTTGCAAGATTTACCACAGAACGAAAAGATAACAGTTCAAAAAGAGACACAGATGCTGTATGAATCTACCATCCAAGATCTCAAGAGAGAAATCCGTGGCAAAGACGAGTTTAAAAGGAAATTAGACAAGTTAATCGCTGATAAAGATAATTATATACGAGGAATAGAGCCTGATTATATGCAATTCCAAGAGGTTCGCCGGAGCTGGTTCTTTGTAATTTACAAGATATGGAGACTTATCAAAAGACTATTTTTACGCTCTCCCGTATCGATATTAAGGGATCTTGGCCAAGGCTTGGTGATCTTGAAAAAGCATGGAAGTTATGAGTGTTGGCGTTGTTTTAAGAATTATCTCTATGGAAAATCTAAGGCAGAGTCTTTATTGGGTGAACATACGAATGCTATAAATGTGCAATATCAAACATATCTTACGAAGCAAACCAACAAAGAAGAGGCATATCATGAGTTGCCATATCAACCACTCATTTCAGTTATTATGCCTGTCTGCAACATACAGGCGAAATGGCTAAATAAGGCTATTAAGTCTGTCTTACACCAGATTTATCAGAATTGGGAACTCTGCATCCATGATGATGGTTCAACCAAGGAAGAGACTTTAACTTGTCTTAGAAAGTGGCAAGAGAAAGATAAGCGTATCAAAATCTCTTTTGGAAAAAGAAGACAACATATCTCTCTGGCTTCCAATGCGGCACTCTCTCTGGCCAAGGGAGAGTTTGTAACATTCTTGGATCATGACGATACGCTTACCAGTGACGCTCTTTATGAAGTAGCTCAGAGATTGAATAAGCATCCGGAGCTGGATCTTCTTTATAGTGATGAAGATAAAGTCGATGAAGAAGAAGTTCTCATGGATCCTTTTTTCAAACCGGATTGGTCTCCGGATCTGTTTTTTTCTGTAAACTATCTCTGTCACCTGGTGATAGTGCGTAAAAAAATCGGGGATAGAGTTGAGTGGTTTCGGGCAGGTTATGAAGGGGCTCAAGATTACGACTTCTTACTACGAGTTATCGGCGAAACTTCACGTATCTTACATATTCCGAAAGTCCTGTACCACTGGAGGATGTTGAAGGGATCAACAGCCAAGGATGTATCCTCAAAATCTTATGCTCACGAAGCTGGGGTAAAAGCATTGAAAGAGTATTTTAATAATAAAAACATTAAGGTTACAGTTAAACAGGGATTTGGTAGTACAAACTATAAAGTAGCTTATAAAATACAGGGTACGCCAAAAGTAAGCATCATCATTCCGTTTAAAGACCAGGTCACGATGCTAAAGAAATGTGTGAATAGTATTCTTTTGAAAACGAAATATGAAAATTACGAAATTATTTTAGTCAGCAATAATAGTAAACGAAAAAATACTTTTGATTACCTAAAAACACTTGAGAGAAAAAAGAACATCAAGGTCTTGCACCACGACGTAAAATTCAATTTTGCAGAACTTAATAATTGGGCAGTTAAGCAAACTGCAGGAGAATATCTGCTGTTTTTAAACAATGATACTGAAGTAATTAATAAAGATTGGCTAAGAGAACTACTTGTTAACGCATCTAGAAAAGAAGTTGGTGCTGTTGGTGCAAAGCTCTTATATCCAGATGGCACTATCCAGCACGCTGGTGTTATCTTGGGCATGACGGGCTTGGCTGGACATATTTTTGCTCACCAAAGGGCCGCGGAAACTTACTATCGCTTGGCTAAATTTCGCAGGAATTACCTAGCCGTGACAGCTGCTTGTCTTATGGTTGCTCGTGAGAAATTCAACGAGATTGGCGGTTTTAATGAGAAATTCACAATCTGTGGTAATGACGTTGATCTCTGCCTCTCTCTTTACGAGAAAGGCTACTTGAATGTTTATACTCCTTATGCCAAACTCTATCACCATGAGTCTGCGACTCGCGATCCAAACAAAATTCCTAAGTGTGACTTCGATATTTCACGGCAAAGATATAAACCTTATCTTGGCAAGGACCCTTACTACAACCCAAATCTTTCTTTGGCAAAAGAAATTCCTGCTATTAATCTAGATTTATGAAGAATAAGCTTAAAATGACGGCAGATCACTGGAAAAAATTTGGGGCAAAAGCTACAGCTAGAAAGGTTTTGTACGAATTGACCAAGGAAATACAGAACAAAGAAACTCATAGCTTGAAATATCAAGAGATCGCTGGACTGATTGGTGCACTCGATCTTGGTCAGCAAGACCTCGAAGCTAACTTCGAAACGCTAAAAAAATGGGAAGGGAAGCAATTTGAGATCAAGACTATCAACTGGTTTGTGCCACGTTTTGAACATGCTTTGTATGGTGGGATTTACACTATTTTCCGTTTCGCAGATTACTTTAGAAGACAAGGAATTCTGAATAGAATCGTGATTTACGATAATCCTTTTGGGAGCCAGCAAGAGATTAAAACCGCTATAGCAAAAGGATTCCCGGAACTCGCCGAACAATCTGAAATTATTATTTTCAAGGGAGATATTTTCCATCCTGAATTACCGGAATGTGACATTTCGATTGCCACTTTCTGGACCTCAGCTTTTATCTCAGCACGTTTTAATAAGACCAAAAGGAAGTACTACTTCATACAGGATTATGAACCGCTTTTCTACAGTGCCAACACACTCTCTGCGATGTGTGAAATGACTTATAGACTGGGTTTTAAAGGAATATTTAATACTCCGGGACTGGAAAAACTTGTAAAAGAAAAGTGGGGTTTGGAAGGAATCAGTTTTACCCCCTGCATTGATCGTGAAGTATATAATATCCCACAAGCTGACTTAGCCAAAAAATTAAAAAGAGCTAAGGTTAAAATCGTGACCTATGGACGTCCCAAGCATGAACGGAATGCCTTCGAATTAAGTATTGCTGCTCTCAAGCAGGTGGAAGCTAAATATGGGGACAGGGTGGAAATTGTTTCTGTTGGTGCCGAGTGGCAAGAGTCAGATTTTGGAGTGGAAGGCATTGTGAAAAACTTGGGTAGGTTAGAGTCACTACAAGAGGTGGCTGATCTTTATAGGGATTGTGATATCGGACTGGTTTTCATGTTTACTCCGCATCCTTCCTATCAGCCATTCGAATATATGGCCTGTGGATCTAGTGTTGTCACGAATTACAATCCGGCTAACCTCTGGCTTTTCCAGGATGGAGTAAATGCTATTTTGGTAGAGCCAACAGTCGGTCTAGTGGCAGATGGAATCTCAAAATTGATCGATAATCCTGAGTTGAGAGCAGAGCTTATTAAAAACGGGCAGAAGACAATTGTACAGCATGATTGGGAGACGGAGTGCGGAAAGGTTTGGCAGTATTTAAACAGGGCCGCATGAGAAGAAAAGATTTTTTATTGGTGGGTCTTAATATAGTCATGTTACTCGCTATCGTTTTTTTGCTTAATATCAGTAAGCTGACAGCTTCTTATGATGATTTATCAAAGAATGATCTCACTATAGGTCAGCAATATAAAAAAACTACAATTAGTTCTTGGGAAAATAAATATGCAAATGTCTCAGAGAATATAAAGAATCTCTCAAGTAGTGCAGCCTTAAATTATGCAGAAAAGTTTTACAAAAGTATTCCTGCAGACCAGCTGTCACATATTTTAGCTGATGTGAAAGAAAAGGCTTTGTTAAAGGTTATAGAGCTGACTTTGGCTGAAGAGGATGATAAAAAGACTAAGAACTATTACGAAGAATTAGTGGCTTTTAGTCCTCGTAATATTATTAATCTTTACAATTATGCTGATTATCTGTTTCAGAGAGAAGATTACGAGGAGTCTTTGGATATTCTGAATTCTCTCAGAGAATTAAATCCTAGTAATATCAAATATGCTTCCTTACAAATCAAAACACTAGCCAAGACCGGACAGAACGCAGAACTAATAAAAGTTTACGAAGACTTCCTGAGAAATAATTATATGTATACCGATTATACTAGGATCTTTTTTGCTTCCGAGGGTGAGGAGTTTGACGGAGTCAGGATGCTACCTGTTTTTAATATCGTTGTAGATAATGAGTGGCATATATATAATTTACCGATGGATAACAAAGAAGTATTACCAAAAATAATTAACAATTTTAGAATAGATCCTGTGAAACGCACAACGGTTTTTGGGATTGAATACATCAAATTCATTGACAGACAAGAGCAAGAAATAATTAAGTTTGAATATTTTGATGACTGGATTTTGACTGGTGTAAGAGCGTTGGGGAACAATCAATTTGAGGATATTTGGACATCACAGTCTATAGTGAAACATGATCTGGATATTGTCACAGAAGATATAGCGAGCATAGAACTAAAATTAAAATTTGGTCCGCAAAATTTTTCTGAAGAGATAGAAGCAATCGTAAAAGAAGCTTATGCCTTATAAAAGAGACAACCTAGCGATTATCCTCAAATATTTAAGTCTTGGTTTATTAGCAATAACAATCTTGCTAGTGACCTATAATTTACACATTGTCGCATCCTATGTTGATTATACCGAGACATCAAAATACATTGAAGGAAGCAAGGAAACATTGACAGAATGGTTCGAGTACAAGCACCGAGAAGCTTGGATTGATTTTAAGCGGATCTTCCATAATCCAGGCAAACAGATAGAAGATGATTTGGATACCATCTATCTATATATAGATACAAGTAAGATAACAAAGCTGGATAGCGCTTTGCCGGAAAGTGGAAGGAATTATAAAAGTGCTGAGATGAGCTTCCAAGGTAAAAAATATGATATAGACATAAGATATCGTGGCGATACTCCATTACATTGGATGTTTAATAAGAAATCCTACAAAATAAAAATCAAAGATGATAAGAAAATTAAAAATCATAAGATTATACAATTAAGGAATATTAAAGATGCCGCTATTGTAAATGAATATATTGTGACTCTCGCAGCCAAGAAAATGGGACTCCTAACTGTGCATAAAGAATTCGTGAAAGTTTATGTGAATGATGAATATCAAGGGCTCTATCTGTATTTGGAACCAACCGATAAAGCTTTTCTTGAAGAAAATCAGAAAGCGGCTGGGCAAGTTTATGTTGGTGACAATGTCCATGATGATGCGGTAAAAGGGCTTCCCTTGGACATCTTTAAATCAGTTGGACCTTGGCAGCTCTCGGTTGCCAGTGACTCAACTGATAGTGATAAAAAGAATCTAGACAACCTGCTTAGGAGTCTGGCCTATACCAAGGAATCCGGAGCAGGATTCGCAAAACTATTTCAATTACTTGACCGCGATTATTTTGCCAGATTTACAGCTTGGCTTACAGTTATTCATACCAGTCATATTGATCACTATCACAATGTTGTTTTATATTTTGACGAGACGCTAGGTAAGTTCATACAGATTCCATGGGATGCTGGAGGATTTCTTGGCTACCCTGAGGTTTTGGATTGGGTTTCGAACGATTTGTTCTTGGTTTTGCACAAGAATCCTAATTTTGTCTTTGATAAGAACTTGATACTTTCGCGATTTATTACCGAAGAACATTTGTACGAGCAACTCAGGTTGGAATCAAACTCTCTTAGAGGAGAGCTATTGGATGCAATTTATGCAGATGATTTCAAGGCCAAATCTCCCATGCGTACACCGCTAAGTAATAGCGAGTTTGAAGAAGCTTATCAGGAATATCTAGGCATACTCGATAAACATTCGCACATTGCAGAGAAATTACAAGTATTAGATGTCGCCTATGCACAAACAGGCTCCAGCCTTGATCTGATAGTGAACGGATGGAGTAGCGCGGAATTGTCAGCAAATGATCTTTATAAGGCATGTTCGGCTACAACGATCTACAGAGATAGAAATCAAAATGGAGTGCTTGATGCAGCTGATCGTGTAGTCAATAAAAATGAAGATTTTTTATTACATACGGGGCGTTCCTATAAACCACCAACGACTTTCCTGCAATCTGCTGGCCTAAAATACCCCTTTATTATCATAGGAGGCAGCGAATGTGACTTGGATAATACCTCTGTGAAAAATGTAATCACGGGTGAGTTCTCCGAAATGAGTCAGCTTGAAGATCTCGCAGATGTCCAACTATCTGATTTTTCTGTACATCCGTGGCAATTAGAGCTGGAGGAAGAAGATAATCTGGAACTTCAAATCAGAGCAATATTAAATAAGCACAACACCTTCCGTAGAAGTGGTAAGGAAATAATCATCCCTGCCGGTAGACATGATCTTAACGAAAATCTTATTTTCCCACTCGGTGTTACGCTAAAGATTCAGCCCGGTGCGACGCTCAGGATTGCTCCAGATGTCTCTCTCTTATCCTATGCTCCCATTCAGGCTCAAGGATCTGCAAACAACCCTATCAGGGTCATCGCTCAGGATCCCGAACATCCCTTTGGGACATTTGCCCTTTTGGGGGAGGGGGCAGAGGGAAGCTATTTTCAGTATTTCCAAATTGAAAACGGTAGCGAAGCAGTTCTGAACGGGGCCTATCTTTCAGGCATGTTTAGTGCCTATCATGTGGATGATGTCGTGGTAGAAAATTCGTCATTCAGTTATTCACATTCTGATGATGGTTTGAATTTCAAGTACTCAAATGGGAAAGTACTCAACTCACGTTTCTATCAAAACAGCGCTGATGCTATCGATTTTGATTTTATGAGTGGAGAGATCTCGGGGAACGTCTTTATTGAAAATGGGAATGACGCTATAGACACTTCTGGCAGTAGCACTTTGATTGCAGATAATTACATTTATGCCTCAGGAGACAAGTGTATGAGTCTGGGAGAAAATTCTAGTGTTGTAGCAATTAATAATATCATGAACGGCTGTAATATTGGTGTGGAATGCAAGGATTCTTCTACCTCAGTTATCCTGAACTCTGTGATCGTAAATAACAAAACAGGTATTAATTCCTATCAAAAGAAGGATATCTTTGGTGGTGCCCATTGCGAGTTTTATAACAATGTTATACTGGCGAATGATAAAGAAATTACCTTTGAAAACACTTTCGAAGCCAAGAAAAAGCCAACTGATGATAGTGATATAAAAATTGCTTACTCTCTAACCAACTATGAAGGAGAGGGGAATATTGCTCCAAAAGGAGAAATCAAGGACTTCTTGCACAAGAACTGGCTGACAAAGGAACAGTATGCTGGTAGCCTAGAGCAGCTTGGTAACTACTACGATTTCCAGGGAGACTCTGTCGGAATAGGATTGATTAGTAAGATTCCTAATGCACCGCTAGCTTATGAATAAGAAAGCTAATAAAAAACAGGGCGACCCTAAAGTGAGTCTGACTTTCAGAAGATTTGAGCTCAAATATCAAATCGAAAAGAGAGTGGCTGATCGTATTATTCCGCACTTATTAGATCATATGGCTTGGGATGAATATGTGGGGGAAGCTGAGAGCTATCAAGTCAATAGTCTGTATTTTGATTCACCACATCTCAAGAATTATCACGAGAAACTGGATGGATTATTGAATAGAAAAAAGCCGAGAATACGCAACTATAGCCGTGATTTTGATGATAATTCCAAACTGTTTTTTGAACTCAAACGCAGAAGTGGCGATGTAATTTTAAAGGATCGTATCCTTGTTCAAGGAAAAGATTTTAAGAAATTTGTCGCTGATCCGATTAGTCTCTTGCAAAACAAAGAGTATGACCCAGAATTTGTAAATGAGTTTCTCTTTGAAATTATGAATTATCAAATGACTCCCCAGGTCTTGGTCAGTTATGACCGAAAACCATTTTTTTCTAGACAAGATAAGCGGTTTCGGGTTACATTTGACTACGATCTTGAAATAGCGGCACCAGTAGGAGCTGACTATCATAACAAATATCGTAAGATTAATCACGATATAGTAGTGATGGAGGTTAAGTTCAATGGAGCTATGCCTCAGTGGTTTCGTAAAGTTATCGAGAAATATCATTTGGACAGAGAAAGCTATTCAAAATACTGTCATGGGATAGAATCCCTGTACGGACTGCCCAAGATACAATAAACAATAACCTTTAAAATCATGGATTTTCTCAAGGCTAAAGATCTTGTTCCCATTCTTGATCCACTGCAGGTCGGAATCCTGCTGATCTTTGCAATTGCGCTAGGCCTTGCCATCGCGTGGACCTACAGGAAAACGCATAGGGGATTTTCTTACTCCCAATCTTTTAGTATCACTTTGGTAGTAGTGACGGTTGTCAGTGCTTTTATTATTTTACTGATTGAAGATAGTATCGCTAGAGCCATAGGCTTGTTTGGTGCTTTCTCAATCGTGCGCTTTCGTACAGCTATCAAAGATACTCGTGACATAGCTTTTGTTTTCTTCGCACTGGCTACCGGTCTAGCTGTAGGAACAGGTTCAATTGCGATAGGTATAACCGGCGTTCTAATTATATGTACACTGATTTTCTTATTGCACTTGTCGAACTTCGGGGGCTTGCGTAAGCTGGAATATGTACTCAATTTTGTGATGGACGCCAAACAGTCGCAAGATGTTTTTCAGGATGTCTTCAACGAGTATTTGAAAACTAGAAATCTGTTGCATGTGGAAGCAAAGGATAAGGGTAAGGTACTATTCTTTTCTTTTAATATCAGTCTGAAATATGAAGACAAAATGAAAGAATTCCTGGGAGATTTAAATAAAGTGCCCGGGATTGAGGATGTGAATGTCATTTCATCCAAGAATGATTTGGAATACTAATCAGGAATTACCTGTACGTAATTTGCTCCGGAGGCTTTGGCTGCTTCCAGCCCTTTCTCCGAGTCTTCAAAGATCAAGCATTCTGCTGGCTCGAGCTTGAATTTTTGTATGCACTTCAAAAAACATTCGGGATCTGGCTTGCCATGTACAACATCATCACCGAATACCAAATAATCGAAATAAGCTTCTAGCTGGAAGTACTCTAAAACTGTCTGGGCGCTGTCGTGGCTGGCGCTGGTAGCTAGGCAGCAAATGATGCCCAATTCCTTGGCATGTTTCAAAATAGAGGCTACAGGCTTGTTTAGTACAAGGAGATTTGTTTCGCCAGCATAATAACTGGATTTAAGCTTCTTTAGTTCCTCGATTTGATTACTACTGAGCTTTGGCGCAAGACTTGTAACTAATTCATTAATCCGCTGTCCAAACACTTGGTGATAGTCTGTTCTGGAAATCTTAATACCAAAATGCGCCAGTGCTTTCTGGTACGCTAGAAAATTAGCATCCTCAGTAAAGACCAAGGTGCCATCCAGGTCAAAAATGAAACAGCTCAATTTACTCATCTTGGCAGATTAAGTTTCTGGGAAGAATAATCTGTTGATTCTGGTTGGGATAGATACTCACAGCAATCTCTGCCTCGTTGGAAACATTGCAAGCTATCTGTATGTTTTCTTTAAAACTACCAATCTTGATTAGTGGAGCTAGGCTGAGCTTATTTGTGCGACCTACAAAAGCAGCAAATGGAATATGGACAGAAATTAGCAGAATTATTAAGACTGCAAATGATTTTGCTAGTTTGGGCTTACTTTTACTATAAAAAGCATCGTAAGCTATCAATGTGATCGAAAAAATTGCAATCAGGTTTTGGGCATAGAAATATTGAGAAGGGCCTTGTCCTTGGAAATTGTCAAAAAAGGCGTGAATACCGGGCCTAGCAGAAACTAGCAAGACGTTGTTAATTAAAATTGCATAAAATGCTAATAAATGTATCCAAAGATTCTTCCTGCTCCATAACAGTGCTCCTCCCATAAGCCCCAAGAACAACAAGCAGATGATTATGTTATTCATAAAATGATATTTCATGACAATGAGCGGAAAAACAATACTTCTGCCTATAAAAATGTCGATAGTCTTGCTGTAAACATACGGGTCGCTCATATAAGTTGATTTTTCCAATGAACCTTGAGTGAGCAAGTTAAACACAGGATACAAAAGAACAAAACCCATTATCATAGCACTGATAAAGGCAGGTTGTTTATAAAGGGTTTTAAGAGATTTTTGCTTCGTCAGTAACTGGTAAAGGTAACTAAGATAAATTACAAAAATCAGAGCATAGCTAACAAGGTTCGTAAGGGCGCAGATTAGTAATCCCAGATCTACTAAAAGTAGAGATTTTTTATTATCCTGCTGCGTCAATCTGTATCCAACTAGTAGAAAAGCTAAATAAAGAAAAAGAAACTTAGTATTGCCGATTACTCCAAAAATAACGTATTCCCAGCCCCGCAATGCGACAAAAGCAGACAGGAGTACTAAGATGAGTAGAAAATGGGTTTTTATTTTGCTGTGAAACAGGATGACAGGCAGAGAAACTAAACCTGCAAAGAACAAATTTGCAGTGATGCAAAAAAAGATTGGAAGGTTAGCGAAATCCGTGAGAAATATTTTATTCAAGAGGATGGCAATGCCTGCTAACGAATATAATCCAAGAATCGGGTACCCGTTAAACTTACTAAAGAGAGAGGGCAAGAAGCCATTATGTAGTATATTATCCAACAATACTGCAGCATCTTCCGCGTAGAAATTTGGATATTGAAAAGGATAAGGAAAGCGCAAATAAAATATTCCAAAGCTTAATGCCCAGCACGCTAGAAATAAAATCTTAGGATCTAAGTCGTTAATTCTTACTAGTAACTTCTTCATAATTTTTTAGTTCTTCCGGTGTGCCAAAAGAATAATAGCTGTCAATTTGAGCTGCTTTAACGCTGTAGCCCTTCTCCAAGATTATATTGTAAAGTAGGGATAAATAATACTCTTTCATTGTAGTAGAGATTTGGTGTTTCATAAGTGTTTCTGCAGCATCTAAGAAGATTTTACCACTAGCAAAGAAGTAGGCGCCAGCCAGAGCGTTATTTGAAATAACGACTTTCTCTGCGGTTCTGGTGACCAACCCGTTCCTGATCTCGGCATAGCTATAACGTGGCAAGTCTGAATCGAAATATAGTAGTCCGCCTCCCAGTTTGGGATCTTGGTTTTTCAGAGTTTGTTGCAATAAAGCTAGATATTCTTTGCTCTCAAAATAAAGGTCACAATCCATAACCACCAAAGGATTCTCTTTCCCAATGCGGTCTTTAGCTGCGAGGCAGGTTTCGACTGCGCCTTGAGTGTCACTTGTTAAAATCACAATCTCTGCGCTTGGTACTTGTTCTAGTAGTTTTTGATCCAATTGATATTTCTCAACGTGCTCTCTCCTGATCACGAAAATAAACTTCTTTTGGCAGTCTAAGTTAGCAAAACTCTCCAAGGCTTTGAGCACCATCGCTTTACCATCAACTTTTATTAATGGTTTGGGTGTATCAAAACCAGCTTCTTGGAAACGTGTTCCTAGACCTCCCATGGGCATGAGTATTTGTAAGGTAGTCATCTTAAGAGACCTTAGTAGTTAAATATTCTTGAGGGCCCAGTCTTTTTGCTTGTCCAAAGCGCCATCTAAGTAATGTTTTGAAAGCTGTCCAGGCTACTTGGCTGGCTTTGGCATTGCTGAGTTGATCGGTTTCTGACCAAGTAATGGGAATAAACTTGATCTTTGAGCCCTTGCGATAATAGTCCAACAAAAGGTCGATATTAAATGTCAGATAATTCGTAAAGCCGAGATAGTTTTTGTCCTTCAATTCAGACATCTTAAAAATATTTATTCCAGATCCAAGATCTTTGGTAAGCCTAAATGATAAAATTGTAAAAATTGTGTTGAGTACCAAGTTTCCCCAAATTCTGATCTGCGAATAGCCTTTTAGTTTAGATCTGAACATGAAGCGAGCTCCCAGAGCAGCATCTAGCTCAGGGTCTTTTTCTATGGTATCAATCAGTATATTTAGCTCTTGTGTCTCCCCTTGATCATCGCCATGCAAGATAGCGACATAATCAAAGCCATTCTCTATGGCATAGTTAAAAGCAATCTTGTGAGAGCCTCCCAGGTTATTATTCTGGTCATTCCGGTAAACAGTAAGCTTTTCAGTTCCAAGCTGCTTAAGAGCCTCTTTGGCAGCCTGAATAGTGTTGTCAGGACTTTGATTGTCCAGCACCATGACATGAGTAATACGTCCCAGCAGTTTCTGATCAAATTTCTCAATGACACGCTTGATTTGTTTCTCGCACCGATAGCAGGGAATCGCGACTAGAATTTTTGGCATATGGCTAATTCTTCTTAGCTAAAACAACTAGATCCTCACTGCCAAGTAAGTACCAATATTTTATGATGGAGGAATAAATCCGAATAAGTTTTTGAGAAAAGCCACCCAATTTTACTTCAGTACTTTTGGTCTTGCGTAGATTGGCTAGAGTGGAGAGAAAAAACAAAGAATCTGCACCTCTGAAACTCCAAGCGAGCGCTGTATAGCCGGTTCTTTTAAGTAAATAGCCTAACGAAGATTTATTAAAATGGTTGAGATGCACCGGAACTTGCCAATAACCCCAATATTTACCCGTGAGCTTGGTAGTCAATGCTTTGGAATTTGGAACTACTATCAAAAGTTTGCCATTTGCATTCAGAAGCTTCTGTAGGTTTTTTAGTTCAGCTTCAGGTTCAGGTACGTGCTCCAGGGAGTGGCTCATAATCACCAGATCGTATTTCTTGCTGCTTGTCTGTAAGAAATCCTTAAAAGATGAGTTAATAACATTCAAATTACTGGCCTGGCAGTGCTGGACAGCTTTTTGATCGATCTCGACACCTGTCAGGGAGAGCTTGCTATTCTGTAATTCTTTCAAAAGAAAACCATACATACACCCAACCTCCAGAACACTCTGAATCCCGGTGAGAGTCTTGATATATTTAGCAAGTTTCTTGGCTCGGTAAGCTTTTTCCTGCTGTATCAAAAGATGTAAGTCGTAAGAATACTTATTCTTATAGATATCATCCAATATCTCTGCTGTTGGAAGCGGTGCAGTAAAAATGTGCTGACAGTCGGAGCAAGTCCAAAGCTCATAATCAGTTTCTGTATATACCGAAGAAACGGCATTTTTGTAGCAAGATAGCTTATTGCTGTGACAGATTGGGCAATGCATAAGGGTTTGGTGGTTTCATAAAATAAAACAGGCCCAGTCTAACATAAAGCCTGCCGCGTTTACACCGGCTTTAGACTATTTAAATACAAAGATCTTCCTAAAAAAGAAATTCCAAACGAAAGTAAGTCCCATTGAGGCTAGTTTGCCTATCCAGGGGATGAGGAGAAGGATTTCTACGCAAAAAACAGTTGTGCCTATCTGAATGCCAACTCCCACCAGACTACCGATAAAGATTAGCAATAACTCTTTTTGAGTTCCAAGTCTGCTTTGCTTAAAAACAAACTTGCGACAAGCATACCAGTTTAATATAGTAGCAAAAACAAAACTGATCACAATAGCGGGAATATAATGCATTTCCAGGTTCTCATTGAGCCAAATAAAAGCCCACATTTCCAAGAAAACGATAATCACCGCAATCAAGAAATAGCGTAGCATTTGCGCAAAAACTTCCCGATCTTTAAGTACTGCTCTTAAATTCATCGTAGAATTCATTTAGTAAGCGGATGCCTATGGCGTAAAAGACAGGTAAAGTTTGAGGATTAATCCTAGCCCTGTAGGTCAACATCCGGAAAAAATGCACGGCTTCATGGAACTTTACTAATTTTAAACGTTCCGGGCTAAGTTCTTTACGTAACAAGTCTTGTAGATAAGCAAAGAGCTCAGTGTATTTGGAAGAAATATTCTCTTCAAACTGGACTCTGTTTTCCTTAACGTCGACTTTTACCAAGTTACAGAGGAACTCGTATCCGGAATGTAGCGACTGGAAAAGTTTAGCATAATCCACAATCGGATCTGAGATATAATTCTCATTGTTCGGGTCAAGTAAGATAAAATTATCTCCGGAAACTACGATATTATCTATGGTGAGGTCACCATGCAGGTGAGATTTCTTACATGTCGATAAAGCTTGCATAATTTCAGTGTCTTGTGTAATAAGCTTGATAATCTCGTGGTAATTACGGTAACTGCTGCCATTTATTAACAGTTCAGGATAAGTGACCAACTTGCGCAAATCGTTATTAATCACGATCGTATCCTGTAGTTTGTTCTGAATCTTACTTTCTATGTAATAAGCAAGATCTGCAGGAACTTGAGCTGTTTCATCACCGGTATGGATATGCTCGCTGACGAAACGGAAAACTTTTTCTAAAATCTTACAATTTTGCTTATTTGAACTAGAATGAACGTAATCAAAAAATGGGATAAATTCTTCTTGGTACTCTAAGTCAATTGAATAGGTGTTGATGTCTTTGGTTTCCCTGATTATTTTGGGGAGAAAAGGATGTTCTTCGCGTTGCTTAATCCAGTCGTATTGAGCTTTTAGCTTGTCCTCATACTGACTTAGGACGAACTTGCGAATGCATTTTTTCTCTCCGTTCCAGATCAGAGCCGTGATCGCATTTGATCCTCCCTTGAAGGTTTTAATCAGCCTGACCTTGCCTGCCATTTCCAACTTATTAAGTTCGTGGGTGATTTCAGTGTGATTAAAATAAGCATCCAAAAAATTCTCTAATTCTGCAGAGACATCACTCTGACGAAAAAGCTTATGCAAAGGATCTTGGTCTTTTTGTGTATCAGTCTGTTTGGCGGTGCCGAAGAAATTAAGAATCCTAGAGCGTTTATCCTGTTTATTATAGAATAGAAAGAAAAGCCCAATCAAAGAAATTGGTAAAACCATTACCGCCCAAGACAGAAGGGAAATCAAAAATAGGTCTTGGCTGTTAGGTAAAAGTTGGCCAGCTATGCTAGAGAAAAAGTAATGATAACTTCCGAGATAAGCTGGTCCTGATGGCAAGGATACGCTGAGATAAGAGGCTACAGATGCCAATGCATTCTTGAGATAACCAAAGGAAGGCATCGTGATTTGCAGCAGAAGGAAAATAGCACCCAAGTAGAAGCCCCACATTAGCACAGAGAGCATTAGGTACCTCAACATTTTTGATTTCTTGAAAACGAGATTGGTTCCATAGATAGCTGACCAAGAAATAAAACGAATTTTATGTCGGAGCTTTTGATTGAAAATCCCAGATAATTTTCTAATAAAGCCAATAAGAAACTTGTTTTGTGAATAGAGCAGAAGGATTAATGTAAAAACCAAGACTGAAGCAAGGAAAACGAAGGCAATTAATTGGTACAAGATTCCACCCAGAATAATACCAAGTTGAGAGTTGCTGGTGGCTATGAAAGCTATCGATAGCAAGCACAGGATGAGTCCGTCAACCGCTCTTTCAAAAAGAATGGTGATAAAAACTACCGTGCGACTTATAAATAAGTTCTTACCGATCAGATGTGCTCGAATCAACTCTCCAATGCGGAAAGGGAGTATGGTGTTAAATAAGAAACCTATGCTAAGTGACTTAAAAAGTAGCGTTTGTGTGCTCTTACGAATTGGATTTATCAAGATGCCTGATTTGTAAGAACGTATGAGGTGGCCAGCCAGATGTAGCAGAATAGCTAGTAAGCCTATCCAGAGATTCAGCCTGAGAAGGGAGAGTGCAAAGTTACCTTCTATGCTGATAAGAAATTTATGTAAGAAATAGCCCGTAACGGCAAGGCCGAGAATAAAAACGATGATCAGTTTCTTGTATATCATGGTGATAAAACTTGGTAGAGCGGATAGAAGAATAAATCTTTTTCTGTAATATTGCCATCTAAAATAAAAGCCCCTTGTGTATAAGTGCTAGGCTTGGCAAGCTGAATACTTAAATCATTAATTTTCGCTGCTGCAGTTGGCTTAACTGAAAAACAAAAAGTTTTTTCTTTGGATTTCTCAATGTAGGGAAAGATACCTTGCAGGTACCCATATCGTATTCTAGGGATTTTTATAATAACTTCTCGTAAAATCTGCTGGCAGCCCTCATCATAAAGAGTTAACACCTGAGAATCGCTTGGATTGTGATAAGGAGCTGGGATAAAAAACTTTATCCCAGCCAAATTATTATAAGGAGAATAAAAAGTTTGATAAAAAATAGTCTCATTATCAACTACTACAGCTTGATTACTATCTGGTTCCAGATCCAATTTATTGATGAAAACATGATTCTCTCTTAATAATTCTTTAAAAGAATTATCTTCTGCAATTGGTTTTTGGATCAGGTTTAAATAAATATCCTTTAGCTCTTGGGAAGGTGAGAAAGGATGAAGATTACTGAGATCTGCCTGGGATGAGCTGTCCAAGATGAACGCGCTTAACTGTCCATAGTTATTTACATAGAGAGCTTCTCGATCGAATTTATAGTAGTAACCCCTTATTAGTGATCCTGCTAGAAATACGATTAAAAAAATGCTTAAAAGAACTTTAAAAGTTTTTTTATACTTGAATGATTTGTTAATATTTTGAGCGATAAAAGCAAAGTAAATGACAAGGGGAATAAGGTAATAATAGAGGTATCTAGATTCATAGCTTTGCTCGACGCCAAATTGGAATCTACTAACAGAGATAAGCACGAACAAGCTTACATAAAATCCTCCCAAGAAGATAATAATCTTAGTAAAGTTCCGAATTGTTTGCTTATATGTCCAGACAATAAAAAGAGATAGCAAGAATATAGTATGCCCCAATAGGATTATCAGCGTAGAAGGGATGTTCAGTAAGGTAAACGGGCGACTTATATTGATGAAAACCCCGTTTAGAAAGTAGCGTAGAATTTGCGGAAGATTCGAAATAGACACTTCCATGCTTGGAGTTTGGTAAGCTATTTTTGCAAAGTAAAAATAAATAGCGGCATTTAATAAAAATATCAAAAAGTAAATTAAGCCCAAATAGAGGGGGTGTTTTTTCTCTCTAAATAGGAAAAAATAGAGGATCAAAATAAACGGTAATATTAATCCTGTTCCAAAAAAGTATGCCTGTAAGAAACAAAATAGAAAGGATAGAAGCAAATAACGTGTCTGATCTTTCTTAAAATAATTTTGTAGAAAAAGGATAGATAGTAGAAACGCTATGACATTAAGTATGCTACAAATCTGGAAATTCCAAAGCAAGGTTCCGTAATGAAAAGGATTAATCAAAAAAAGGGCTGCTGCTAACAAAGCATATCCGGGAGAATGTATTAAGTTTTTGGCGACCTTGTATATCAAAAAGCAAGTAACCCCATGTGCTAGCAGGCTAATGTAGTTGGCCGCCAAAGGATTATTCTTAAAGAAAAATAGTTCAAGGTAATAAACCAATTTAAATAATGGTTTAAAGTGCTCGTTATGCGGCATTAAAAGATCAAAACTATGGTTCGTGAATTGGTTTAAGAATCCCCATTCATCCCAGAAGTAAAAATAAAAATTCAGATGCCAAAGCCAGAGGCTCATAATGCTTAGCAAAACTAACAAAAGCAAATCAGATGCTGTTATAAAGGAGAGGATTTTGTTGGCATATTGCACAAATTTCTTAAATTTCATACGAGGTTTGACTTTAAACAATATAGGCTTTTATGCTTGATAAAACGGCGCAAAAACAACATCCTCTACCAGGTATTCATCGTTGATTTTTAAGTCTCCTAGCTGGTAAACATCAGGAGCACTTAACTGTATTGCAACAGGCGTTGTCGAAGTTTCTGTCTCTAGTTTCAAGGTAAAACAAAAAATCTTATTATTAGAGTTTGTTATTACAGGAAAGCGAATTCTGAAAAAGGCATTGTCTCTAATGTTAGAGACTTCTAGTGGTATTTGGTATAGGAGTGTTTTACAGTCGCTTTCATAGAATAATAGCGTGTAAGGATCTTCAATTTTTCTGTAAAAAGTTGATAAGTATAAGTCTATCCCATTTAATTTTTGGTAGGGAGAAAGAAAGGTTTGGTAGAAACTGAAGCCAGGCGCAACTATTTGATAATTATTTTGATAAGGTTCAAGATCGAAACTAACATTAAAGGGATACTGTGTGTTTTCGAGGAAGGCAGTATTCCTTGAACTGCCGATGTCTTGCCCCACCAGCAAGGAATAGAGGTCTCTGATCTGAGAGGTTGTAAAAGAAGGATATGTTTTACTAAAATCAGAGACATAGTCATGATAATTCATCGCGGCATTAAGCCTTGAGTAATTATCAATATATAGAGCTTGTCTTTCAAATTTGAAAGACCGTGCCTCAATTATCGACAGGTAAAAATAGAAAACCAAGAATATTACTAGTAATGTCGAAATGGCTTTCTTGTAATTAGTTAATCTTAATATGTTCATCGAAAAGAAGGAAAAATAGATTGCCAGTGGAACAAAATAAATATGAAAATACCTGGACTCAAAACTTTGTTCAACACCAAATTTGAACCTACCAACTGATATTAAGAAAAAGGGAATTAAGTAAAATATTGCTAAAAAAAGAGTCGTCTTATAGAAATGATTTATGTCTTTTTTCCTATTCCAAAGCATAAAACCAGAGACGAAAAATAAGGTGTGAGATAAAAGTATCATTATCACAGAAGGGCTGTAATCGAGGGGAAAAGGACGGCTTAGATTAACCAATGTTCCCATCAAGAAATAACTCAGTATTTGTGGAACCTCAGCGAGAGAAACCGTGAGAGGCGCTACCGTATAGATAATTCTTGTAAAGTATGTATATATTGCTATGTTCAATATGAAGATAAATAAATAAGCCAAGCTTAAATATTTAGTTTGGGACTCCTTTCTAAATAAAAGATAATAAGCCACACAGACAAGTGGTAGCATAAGTCCCGTTGAGAAGAAATAAGCCTGCAGGAAGCAAAGGATGATAGATATTAGGAAACGTGTGAGTTTGCTATTCTCTAGATATTTTTGTAGAAAGAAAATCGACAGAAGGAAGGTAAGAGTATTTAAAATCGTACAGATCTGAAAATTCCAGACCAAAGTAGCATAATGAAATGGATTTACAATATAGATTAAAGCAGCCAAAATAGCATAAGAATGTGATTTCAAGATATTCGCACCTACCTTATAGAGAACAAAGCCTGTTGAAGCGTGTGCCAATAAGCTAATGTAATTCGCCCATAAGGGATTGTTTTTGAAAAATACTAACTCCAAGTAATAGATAAGCTTGAAAAGTGGCAAAAAATGCTCGTTATGTGGCAACAGGAAGTTAAAATTGTTATACGCGAATTCCTTCACAAAATCCCATTCATCCCAAAAATAGTGGTAAAAGTTGAGTCTCCAAACAGCAACACTGACAAAAGTCATCAGCAGCAAAATTGTAATATTCGAACTCAGAATACGACTTAAATCTATTTTCTTCGCTGCCATAATTTGCGTAATTTACTTTTAAATAAACCTAAGCGTGCTAATTTACACTCGGTCTTTGCCTTACTGAGTGAATCCAAAAATGCTGCCGGATCAGAAATATCTGCAAGTTCCATAGTACTTTTCCCGATTTCTTCCGCGAAATGAGCGTCACTGCCAACAGTATGCAGAAGCTGATTGGTTTCAAAAAACCGCAAGGCTTGTTGATTCCACGAGTTGAACAGGCAACGACTATTAAAAACTTCAAGGAAGTCGAGCTTGTCTTTGATCCGTTCCAAAGAATCTCTCCTGAGCGCTTCTTTTCTGATCCTGTCAAAAGGGTGACTCACTCCCACCAGGCCTCCCTGTCTTCTCACAAGCTTGATGGTTTCTTCCGGACTTTTGAGAGCCGGTATCTTACTTGTGAGAAAATAGGCAATCAATTCACCTTCGCTTGTCAGGATTTCTTCTCCTACAATCACAGTCAATTTATCAGAACTAATTTTTTGCAATGCCAAAGCACCCTCAATACTGTTGTGATCGGTAATTGCTATACAGTTTATGCCTTTCTTGAGGCACCGTTCCAAAATCATGCTCAGCTCCAGGTCTGAACATTTAGAAAATTTTGTGTGGCAATGTAGTTCGCAAGTATACATTTTAGACTTAAATTCCTGGTAGGCCGTAATAAACAAAGGCCACGTAAATCACCCACAATAGGGCAGTAAAAAAGATTTGCTTATCCTTAAGCAAAAGTTCTTCTGGCTTCTCGCAGTTTGCTTCTTTGTAAATCAGGAACATATATCTCAACAATACAAAAACTACGAAGAAGGTGGAGTAGAGCAAATATGGTTTCGCTACTACCACAGTATAAAGCGCATAAGTGGCTATGGACATCATGATAGAGATCGATAGAGCGTGCTCTATAAAGTCTAGATTATACAACTTCAATACTTCTCTGCTGTCACTACCGTGCACAGCAACTAATTCCGTTCTGCGCTTACCCAGAACTAGAAATAAAGCGAGAAAGAAGGTGCAAAGGACTAACCAACTGGAGCTAGCTATTCCGATAGCCTTGGTGCCGGCAATAACACGCAAGAGATACATAGAGGCTACCAGCAAGACTTCCAGCACAGCTACATGTTTTAGCTTCCATGAATAGAGAAAATTTAGCACAAAATAAATTAATAAAGCCAATAAAAACTTCAAAGGGAGATAGGAGGATTGCCATAAAGCCAGTCCGGATAATAATAGGCCGAGGACAATAGCTGTTTTAACGGAAAGTTCTCCAGCAGCAATTGCCCTTTTCCTCTTTTCTGGATGCTGACGATCGCTTTCTATGTCTAAAATATCGTTAAATAGGTAGACAGAACTTGCTGCAAAACAAAAAGCTGTGAAGGCGATGAAGCTTCTTCCTGCAAGTGCTGGATCGAAAATATGTCCACTAAAAAGTAGTGGTGCAAAAACCAGCACGTTTTTGTGCCACTGCTGAACGCGCATAGCTTTTAAGAATATCTTGACGGTTTTCATAAGAGCGCTTAGATGCCGGTCCATTATACACTAGAGACTTCCCTTGAACGAAAAATATTTATGACCAATAAAGCTGGTAAAAGCGACTGAACCTAAGGAAACTGCGTGGGCTAGTTCCTCGCTAAAGGCTATTATGCCAAAATACGGTAACAAAATCTCTTTCATAAGATAGCTGATTACTAGAATCTCGATAAAAGCTATCCCATTTATTATACAAAAGATGATAAATTGCTGGCTGGTACGAGCTGTTCCTCCCTTGAAGACAAATAGTTTGTTTAGAGAAAATGCTGTTAGAATACCAAGAACATATGCCAAACTGACGGCCAAGTAGAAATTCACAAAAAAACTAAAAGCTATTCTTGATAGAAAATTCACCAAAGCGGCTAGACCGGAGCTCAGAAAGAATTTCAAGAATTGTTTAGATAAGAAAGGCATTATTCTTGAATTATTTGCTTAACGATCCTCTGCGCAAGCCGGATGCTTTCTGATTGTGATCTGTCTTCCGGATAGTAATAAGAAGTATCTACCATATACAATCCTGCAATTTCACTTTTGATGGGAGGGAGCTTGTCCAGATATCCCATCTCGCAAACAGGTTGAGCATACTGATAGCGGAAAACGCGACTTCCCAATAGGTCTGTTTTTTCGAAACTTGAGTCGACTCTTTGCAGGCACTGTAGACTTTCCTGAATAAACTTTTCATCACTGTTCTGATATTTTGAATGCGCGCGGTGCATATAAAATGGTATGTAGATGATCTTTTCCTTGAGAGGATTGAGGTTGCTAAACTCTATTATTCCTGGGATTTCCATCTGTTCATCATTGACATTCATCCAGAAATTTTCACTAATGGCTCTCTTGCACTTCAGAATAACACAAGCTACAGCCACATTTTCGAGATTTTCCAATACTTTTAAACTGCTTGGCAATTGCTCGAAGAGCTGTGGAAGATAGGGCAGAGGAATCGTTGCAAT
>JAQVLK010000103.1 GCA_028704165.1 Candidatus Altimarinota bacterium
GTAAGAAGTTTTTTATATCCATTTAGCAGGGTGTAACTAAATAGGACGCCTGCTGATACCTAATAAATGCTCACTCCTTCAAATATTGGCATATGATTCATGTCTTAGATTAAGTGTTGTGTCGCCAAAACTCCTCTTGTTAAGCTTCGTGCTTATTTCTACAAGCATATATGGGGATGATATCGTTTTTTATGGTTTAAAAGTTCATCCAAGGTACTTCCTTCTGGTGTCCTAAATCCACATTTATTACATTCCAATATATATTTTAAGGGAAAGGCATACATAGTTTCTCTTGATTCGGTATGCTTTAGATTTTGCAATACTTGAAAGCCGCTTCCCTCAAGAGCTTTTGCAGCTTCAGATAGAAAAACCATATCAGCCATTACATTTACTTTCCGATCTTGAGGTATGCCCGCTATCTTAATAAAATCCTTAACATATTTTTCTTTTTCATCTACGGACATGCTTTGCCATTGGGTTTCTGGATTTGTATTTCTTATTTCTACAAATTTATTATAATTGTTTTCAACATCAGAAATGTACCCAGGTACTCCAAGGTCTGCCTCCATTTTTCTCATTATTGATAATAATTTTTCTTCATTCGTGCCAGTAATATTTAATTTAAAAAATAATTGGCAAGTTTTATTAATATCGTATGCTACCGATATTGCTTTGTACGCATTACGCATAAGCCCGGCTTTAACAAAATATTCATAAGCGACTACTACCATCTTATAAATACTACTGACCTCTTTTAAGCCCGATGAAGCTTTATTTAATAAAAGCAAATTTGAATCAATTAAAAATGAAACAAGCCCATGTCCATAGTATATATATCCCTTTAATAGGTTGTCGTTGCCCTTGGTTGCAAAGTCAAGGGCTGTCTGATATATCTCAGATGCGACTTTCAATATTGGCAATAATATATGTGCCGCATCAATTCTTTCTTTAAGTGAAACATGCCTATATATTATTTCTCTTATTTTTATTTCACCGGCTAAACGAGTTAAGAGGTTGGCAAGAATGAAAAACATATCGGTCGCTAAATAAACTTTATAATGATATTTCATTACTGCCGATAACGTAGTTTTATCAACTGAATCAACTATCTCGCCGATTTCAAGCAATATTTTTTCTAAACCTTCCTTATCGATGTTTGTTTTGCATATCTTCAAATGCAGTAATCTTGCTTTGACGCAGAGACGTAATTCTCCTTCTTCAAGGTGATCGAACACATATTGCATTCCTGATTCGTACTCTTGTGATGATAGATTACCAAAGGCACATTCGATTTCGGATTTAAGGTATTTCAAAAATATCTTTTCTTCAGCGGAATATTCACTTGTTTGTTGCAAACATTTGTTCACAAAATATTCAGCATCTATATATTTCCCCATTCCTTCATATGTTAATGCAGCAATAAATAATAACTTTGAAGATTGATTTATCTGTGAAAAAGTCAACTTAGATAACAAAAAATCTACTAATAAGTAGTCTTGCTTATTAAACAATGCTATACCGTAATTTTCGATAAATTTTATAATTTTCCACGGAGAGTCAAAATCCGATGGATCTTTTTGAGCCGTAAATAAGGATGGTATATCAAATTTGTTTCCATGCTCAGAAATAAGTACGCTACAATTTTCAAAGCGTCTTTTTATCTTTCCCGATATTTTATTAATTTCTGCCTCAGAGAGTAATTGATCTATCGGAATATTAATATTTACATTATCTTGTCTCTTCCACTCTTCATTATCCCTTTGATCGGTTACTCGTTTAATTATATTTTCAACATAATCATAAAAACAGCTTTTCCTACCTTCATCATATAGAACAACTATTCCATAAGCAGGAAACCTTCGGCATAAATAACCTAATCTCGAAGTCAAAAATGAAAATGTTATAAATTGTTTGCCACCATGTTTTACAGTCGTTGCTTGCGCATTGCTTTTGATTTGAATAGGAAAAGACCATGCAGATGCTTTTGATGATTCAAGAACTAATTCAACCTCTATATCGATGCCATAATCGTCTGCAATTTCTCTCGCTATAAAACCTGCTTTTTTCGTAAAAAAACTTCTTACAGCAAGAATGGACTCTTGGCTGGTTTTTGAATTCTCATCTACTATCGGACTATCATCGAATGCCATATAACTTATCCTTTATAACAACTCTTTCTTTTTCACTTACGTTCGGTTCATCCCTTGGTGATTATCATAACTCTTTATCCTGCTTGCAATTAATCCTTTAGTTTACGTAGACGTCCTACTTGGTAACACCCTACATATAGCGGGGCGCTAAAAGTAAGAAGTTTTTATATCCATTTGGCAGGGCGTAACTAAATAGGACGCCTGCTGATACCTCACCAGTAATTCATATCTAAATCTTCCTATACCTTGTGCTCCTGCCAAGGCCGATGCGCTCAACTTTTTTAAGGCGAATTAACTTATCTAACGCTTGGGCTACTGTTGGCTGGGCAACTTTGGCATTTTTTGAGATATCTTTCGGTGCTGCCTCAACAACAGTCTGTAAATATTCCCAGACAGCGATTTGCTTAGGCGATAACAATTTTTCAATGTTTTCCTTGGATAACAGTTCAACGGCCAATTGAGACTGCTTATAAACCACTGATAGAAAGAAATCCAGCCAAGGAATAATATTAGGTTTGGTTTTTAATGTTTTCTGGCTTTTTCTTAGGGCCATATAATAGTCGGCCTTGTTATCTTCTATCAACTTTTCGTGCGAAACATACGGCATATACTGATAACCGGCCTGCAATAAAAGCAAATTCGTAAGGATGCGGGAAATCCGGCCATTGCCGTCCTGAAACGGATAAATTTTCAAGAATTCAACCAAACAATTCCCTATAATCAATAAAGGGGGATATTTATTTTCTTTAAAGGCATTTTGCGCTGCTTCAACTAATTCTTGCATTTCTATAGGCGTAAGATATGCGGG
>JAQVLK010000104.1 GCA_028704165.1 Candidatus Altimarinota bacterium
AGCGGCAGGAAGCGAGGCTGGACAAGGTGCGGAAGCAATGATCCCAGTTGAGAGAGCGATGGAAGATCCATTGAAAACGCAGACCATCACACTCACCTGTGGAAAGCTGACAACGGGAGTAACTGTTAAGCCTTGGACAGGAATTTTCATGCTGAGGAATCTCAAGCAACCTGAATCTTACTTCCAGGCAGCCTTTCGAGTTCAATCGCCGTGGACTGCAGGAAAGGAAATTATCAAAGAAGAGTGTTATGTCTTTGACTTTGCTCCTAATAGAACTCTAAGACAACTTTCAGAATACAGTTGCCGGCTTAATACTAAGGAAAAAAATCCTGAGATTAAGGTTGGTGAATTCATAAGATTTCTTCCGATCCTTTCCTACGAAGGCAATATGCTTCGGCAGATTGATGCCGGCGAGATTCTTGATATCGCTATGTCGGGAACCTCAGCGACATTACTTGCACGTCGTTGGGAATCTGCTCTTCTCGTCAATGTTACCAATGATGTTCTTGCTCGCTTGCTAGCCAATCCGAAAGCTCTGGCAGCACTCATGAGTATTGAGGGCTTTAGGAACCTCAACAGTGATATTGAGACGATAATCAATAAATCTGATGTGGTTAAGAAAGCCAAGAAGGAGGGTTTAGGCGACAAGACAAAGGATGAGAAAAAAGAGCTCAGTGAAGCGGAAAAGGAATATAAGAGCAAACGGAAGGATATTCAGGAAAAGTTGATTAAGTTCTCCACTCGAATCCCGATATTTATGTACTTAACAGATTTTAGGGAAGTGACCCTGCAGGACGTGATTACCAAATTGGAGCCAGGACTTTTCAAGAAAGTGACGGGGTTGTACGTTAAGGATTTTGAATTACTTAAATCCATTGGTCTTTTCAATGAGGACATCTGGAATGATGCAATCTTTAAATTCCGACGCTACGAGGAGGCAAGCCTAGAATATACTGGCATAAACAAGCACGCAGGGGAGCCTGTTGGTGGATGGTCCACAGTCCTTACTCCAGATGATTATCAAGCTCTATATGCACACCAGGCTGATTATGCACCAGTCATGCCAGAGCCAAAAACAGTTCAACCCAAGAAAGCTACTGAACGACGAGAGAGTAGGCAATCGAAGCAAGTTTCAAAAAATTCTGATGTTCCTAAGATTAAGACTCAAATTAAGCCAAAGGTAGTATTAACTGAGAAGGACCAGCCAGCACACAAACTAATCCCGAGAACGACAGAATCGGTGGGAGCCTCGGTGGTGGCAGAAAATCCGATTTACCCAAGTTTGGAGATTGGGGACGATGTCCAAGTTGAACTCTATGGTGTTTGTTCCGTATCAAGGTTTGGCAAGGGCTGTGTATATCTTAAAACCAAGAAGAAAAAAGAGGTTGTTTTTAAATATCCGGAGTCTTTAGCTATTGGATCGATTAAAAAGGTTTAATCTGAAAAGACATTATATAAGTGTATGACTAGCATATTTTACCAGTCGCCGATACAAAGAACACCCACATTCTATTTTACGTTCTAAGAATACGGCATTGACAGTATGAGTCTCCAAGACTATTTCTCACACTTCAAATTTCTATGCAATCCAATCTAATTAATCGAACTCGCCATTTCCACTAGGTTCTCAACAATGGTCTCTAAATCCTCCCAACTTTTTTGAATATCATCAGACAAGGAGTTTAAATTATTCAATTCTTCAATAACATCATATGCGTTGAGTATATTTTTTGATAACTCCACTGTACGGTAGGCTGAATTAAATACTTTTGCGGACTCCCTAAGAGTTAGGATAAAAAAATCAATGTCTTCTTCAATTTTTGTAATTGCTGGCATCAACCCCTCATAACTAGGGGAAAAATTGATTAGCATTTCAACTCTTTGTTCTGTAAATCTTATTTGTCTTTCTAATGAATCGCTTTTCTTTTCACTTTCCCTGCTGGTTCCCTTCTTTGCGATATCTCTGCTGAGTGCTTCATAATCCTTGTTCAGTTGTTTCAGTTCATTTTCTGTATCACTAAGCATTTCTCGGACATTGCTACTGAAATTCTGAACCTCAATGTAATAGGAAAGGAGAGAAGCTTTTGTATTCGCAACATTTTTCTCTGACGTTACCCCTGTATAAAAGTCTTCTGCTTTTTTTAGTCCAACCAAGAATGTATCAACTTTATCTTTATCTGATTTCTCAACAAAAAGGAATTCATTCGACTCTATGTCAGTTCGTATAGACGCTAGTAGTTCATTTGCTTTTTTTGCATTTTTCACGATATAATTATCTGAAAGCTTCTTAATCCCTCTTGATACTTCTTGAGTACCTTTAACAACTTTGTCCATATCTTGAAGTGTAAAATCATATTCTTTGTTACCACTTGCAAATATTTGACCAAGTGCAAATAGAGTTATTAGTAATAAAATAAAACAGTTTTTTTTCATGAACTACCCCTTGCTGCTGTTAGCAGAAAGAATTATAGCACATCCAAATTAAAACAACGAGAAATATTGCTAAAAGAGGTAAGGATTGTTACAATTAATTTGTTGTGTTTGGTTTACTCCTTTAAAGACTTAACATTTTATGATATCCATGACTAAACTCATTTATGTTAAAAAACATAGGTTGCAATTTTACATACTATCGTTAACTATCGTTTAGTAAATTCAAACACCAACCAAACACCAGCAGTATGCCTGAAACCTCAAATCAGGCGTTCTGTTGCATTATTTGGGGCATTCTGGTGTAAAGAAGTCTTTTTTCTCGAGACCAATATCTAAACAATGCACTGAGGATAAATACGATTTTAAGGTTGGAAAATGTGATATGCACGTTCTTTACCTTACTAATATCGGTAACAACAATTTGGCCATATCATCTGTTTTCAGGTTGATGTGCTTTTATGCCATGCATTGCTTCTTCTTCATTTAGGGGACGAGAAAATTGCATCGCATAATC
>JAQVLK010000105.1 GCA_028704165.1 Candidatus Altimarinota bacterium
ATCATCGGCTGCAAAAAGGTCTTTGACGGATGTGTTCCCGATCTTGCCCTCGCAATGGTGCAGAAAGGACCTTATGAAGGGTGCTGCAAAGAAGAGATCATTCCGTATTTCAGAACATCTTCTGAATTCACGGTCATTCCGATGGTGGATGTCATAGAGTCTTCAGGAAGTGATGAGAAAATGAAAATCCTAAGAGAAAAGGTGAACGGAAAATATGTCTTTGTAGGTGCAACTGATGAAACATTGAAAGATATAGGTCCAACTCCTTCAGGACTTGTTGAGCCACTTGTCTTTCTTCATCTTAACAGAGCAGAAGCGCTTTTAAACGACATCCGGATCACAAGAACATCTCTTTGGATAATAATTCTCATTCCTTTTCTCATTCTTCTGGCATCAGCAGTTCTTTTTGAGCACGCCAGGGCTTTTCTGATATCAGGAACTGTTTGGGTTGCAGTAATATATTCTGCAAGCTATGTTCTTTTCAGAAAAAGTTTTATTTTTATTCCACCGATGGAGATGTTCATCCCGTTCTTTTTTGCAAATATTGCATGTGCCGGATACCTCGGATGGAAATATTTCCTTTTCAATCAAGTGCTTTCAAATGCATTTGACAACTATGTATCTCCTGAAATACTGAGCTGGCTTAAAGAAACAGGCGGTAAAGTGCTTCAGAGCAACTCTGCAGAAAGAAGGCAGATAACAATACTTTTCAGCGACATCGCAGGTTATACATCATTGTCAAACTCGCTCAACGCAGAGAGCATCATGAAGTCTCTCCGGCTTTATCTTGACGAAATGATGACGATAACTGCTGAACACAATGGATATGTTGACAAAATAAACGGCGACGGGTTGATGATCCTTTTCGGAGCACCGAAACCATTCGGTGATCATGCAAAAAAAGCACTTGACTGTGCCGTTGCAATGCAGAAGAAGGTTCATGATATGCAGAAAGAGTGGATGGAGATAACAGGAAGAGAGCTTAAAATAAGAATAGGCATCGCTACTGATACTGTGTTTGTCGGAAACCTCGGCGGTGCCGGTCACATCGAATACTCAGCAATAGGAAGAGGTGTGAATTTTGCCGCACGGCTTGAAAGTAAATCTGAAATTGGAGGAATTCTTGTTTCAGAAGAAACTGTTGAATCTGCGGGATTGAGACCGGAGGGTTATAAAAGAAGTGTCGAACTTAAAGGATATGAAGGCGAAGTAGCTGTGTGGCAGATATCACCTGTAAATTATGAAAAAGAGAAAATTAATGAAAATAAGGAGTAGTTTATGAAGATCTTGAGGATTCCTTTTGTTTTGATCATTTCTGTTATTGCTTTTTCCATTCTTTTTGCCGATGAACCGAAAAGCGAAGGTTTGAAAAAAGGTGACAAAATGGTTGATTTCGGCATGCGCAAAGTTGATGTTGAGAAAGGAAAGCTTTCATCTCTTGTCTGGCTTGGTGATTATGTGGGCAAAAAGGATTCCAAGGAAAAGAAGAAAATCCTGGTTCTTAATTTTTTTGCGAATTGGTGTGCCCCATGCATCAAGGAAATGCCGGTTCTTCAGGGATTGTATGAAAAATATTCTGAAAAGGGCTTGATGGTGCTGAGTGTCAACTTCAGAACTGAGTCAGAAAAGTTTGAGCAGACATTTGATGAAAGTTTGAAGATCATTAAGAAGAACGGAGTCAAATATCCTGTTCTGTTTGACAGATTCACTAATAGGAACCAGCTTATATACATGGGATCAAAAGCGGTTCTCCCCTGTCTTATCATTATTGATTCTGAAGGGAATATTCTTGAAAAGTTCCAGGGTGAGCAGTCACACGACCTTAAAAAGATAGAAGATGTTATCAAAAAAGCTGTAGGGGGATTAAATGAAAAGATTTTTGGCAATTACCATTCTTTTTTCTTTTGTGCTTGTACTTTCTGCACAGGAAACAAAAAAAGAACCGGGTGAGCAGAAAAAAACGGAAGTCACTGAACAGAAGAAGGAGTCAGTTGAACAGAAAAAGCTTCCTGTCCAGAAAGTCGAGGCCGCCGGTGTGGAAGAGGCATTTGCCAAATCACTTGAAGAGGCACTCGTTCTTGATATAGGGGGAAGAGAAGGTATCTCGGTTGTTACGAGTGCCGAAATGCAGAATGTTGTCAAGACCGCCCAGTTAAAATCGGAAACCGGCTGTGAAGGAAGCGATGAATGTCTTATTGAGGTCCAGAAAAAACTTGATGTTGAGACACTTATTGCCGGAAAAGTTACCAAGCTTGGTGATGAATACATTCTTTCTATAAATACAGTCAATGTTGCAAATAAAACTGTAGGTGAAAGAATAAGTGTTCAGGGCAAAGATCTGAACGATGTCAAAGGAAAGATCAAGGAATCTGTAGACATTCTTCTTGGTATTTCTGCTCCGAAACAGATGTTCAAACTTGCTGACGGTGAAGAGCTCCGGCTTGCAGTCATGCCTCTTGCAGCCCGCGGAATGGAACAGACTACTGCTGATTCTCTAACATCCATTCTTTCAGCACAGCTTAACCAGATCAAAGGAATAAGCGTCATTTCTCAGGATGATATCAAGGCGATGCTTTCAAAAGCGGCTCTTGACAGTTCAGTTTCATGCACTGACAGTCTTGAATGTGTCGTTGAAATAGGTGCTTCTCTTGGTCTTTCAAAGCTTGTTACGGGAGCTGTAGGAAAAGTAAAGGACACTTTCGTAATCAGTGTTCAGCTCATAGATGTCAGAAATGCTGATGTTGTAAACCGTGTTCTTGAATCTTACACAGGGGACGAAGGTGAACTGCAGAATGCGATAAAGCTTGCCGCATATCAGATCGCCGGAGTTGACTACAAAGCACTTCTGGGTGAAGTTGATTTCTCGTTCAATGTGAAAAAGGGAACTATCCAGTTCGGTGAAACGGAATCTCCTTTTGAAAAGCCGCAGTACAGTGCCGG
>JAQVLK010000039.1 GCA_028704165.1 Candidatus Altimarinota bacterium
ATTTAGGTGTTCGAATAATAATTGATTACTGGAATAATCAAACCACATCTTATTCCGTAATCCTTTTTCCAGATAATAGTCTACATTTAATTTGGGTAGATTTAAAGAAGGAGAAGAAATGATACTGGTAAAAGATGTTGAAGTTGTAGAGTGTAAAGGTAATATGGCAGAAATTATTTTTGCAGATAAATATGGATTTCAAAATTTTCCATTAGATTTGGAAATTAAAAAAGAAATATGTTATGGTCGTAGATTTACTAATCAAAATGGAGAAGAAGTTTTGCTTGGGATTTCTAAAAAAGCACAAGACATTTTAGGATTGCCATTTGAACAATTTGAAAGAATGAGTAAGAAAATTTCAGAATTAGAAGAACTCCATTATAATGACTGTATTTTTATTAATAGAATTATGAGGCTTAATTTTTGGGGAAGATTAAAGTTTGCATTTACTAAAATTATAAGCGATAGGTAAAGAAAATGACAAATGAAGAATTATTTTTTGAAGTAGAAACAAGAAAACATCAGCAGGAAGTTTCTAAACTTTTGGTAAAATTTGCTCAACTACTTTTAACAAGAGCAATGGAGCATGATAATTCAAAATTAGAATCTCCTGAAAGAGAAATTTTTATAGAATATACTCCAAAATTAAAAGGAACAACCTTTGGGTCAGAAGAATACAAAACATATTTAAAAGAAATGAAAATTGCCCTTGACCACCATTATGCTAATAATAAACATCATCCTGAATTTAACACAATTAATTGTTTCGACCAAGGCATGTTAAGTCCAGTAACAGGGATGCACTTGGTGGATATAGTTGAGATGTTATGTGATTGGATGGCAGCAACTAAGCGACATGCAGATGGAAATATTAGCAAGTCAATTGAGATTAATGAAAAGAGATTTAATATTTCTGAACAACTATCTCAAATTTTTAGAAATACAACAAATATTTTAGAGGACAAATAAAATGCTAGAGAAAAAAATCAAAATAAATAGAAAATATAAAGCAATCCCTCTTTCCCACGTGCTTTCAGTTAAGCAGAATAAAAGAGGGGTATGGATTGAGTGTATAGACCCAAAAACCAAAATAACTCTTCGGTGTAGGTGGTATGGGGATTTGGCTGGCGCACTTACGGTGGTGAATACGGCTCTTCTTGCCACAGGACAACCGCCGATGATAGGGATAAGAGAGAAATAACCACACATTTGTGTGGAAATGTAAACTATTTCAAAATAAATTTTTGTCATTTTTGAGTTTTGTTATAACCCATTGGTATTCTAAGAGATAAAAATGGATAAATTAGATTTTTGTATCAAATTGTCGTTAGTTTTGACAATTTTATTACTAATAGGATTATTTATAACTTGTTTATTTGGAAGTATTTATATAATATTTGGCGATTTTTATAATTTAGAAAATAATTTTTTGACCACTTGACAAATAGTATATGGATATGGTATACTTTAAATAAGAATACTCTCCGCTGTTGTCCACAGAGGATAAACGATGGCGGTAAAGAATAATTAAAATTGCTCTCTTTTTGACTTCCTGAATTAGATTTAGGCTCGAAAAGAGTTATCATTTTAGGGGTTAAAATAAAAATTTGACCTCTTCCAGCTCCACAAAAAATGTGGATTTTAAAGCGAAAGGGCGAAATTCCCTAATATATTTTCCAATATACAAAAAAATAACTAAGTATCGCCCTTAGATAAATGGCAGACTTGAGTAATCAGGTCTGCTCCGATGACTGAAAGAAAGCGTGGATTTACCCAAGTTTTTAATTATCAGCCCTACGGCGTAGCTATGTCCGTTGGGCATTTTGTCGTTTTATAAAATGGGTTGTCTAAAAAATTAGACAACTCTTTTTCTTTTGTGTGGTTAACCAATAAATGTAAGGTTTGAAAATGGAAGAGCAAATTTTAAAGAAATGCTCAAAATGCGGTAAAGAGAAACCATTAAGTGATTTTTATGAATTCTCACAATGTAGGGGTGGTGTAAGACCAGAATGTAAAAAATGTCATAGTTTATTAGCTAAAGAATGGCGAGAAAAAAATAAAGAACATAAAAATAAAAAAGATAAAGAGTATCGGGAAAATAATAAAGAAAAAATTCAAAAACGGCATAGGCAATATTATTTAGAACATAGAGAAGAAATTAAAAATAACAATTTTTTAAATAAAGAAAAAATTAAATTAAAAACCCGTGAATATTATTTAAAGCATAAAGATAAAAAACGAGAATATTCAAGACAATATAGATTAAATCATCCAGAAAAAATTAAAAAAGATTTAATCAATTATAGAGCTACTCATAAAAAAGAAATTCAAAAACAAGTAAACATTTATACATTTAATAAACGAAACACCGATATAGAATTTAAAATAAAAGGAAATTTAAGAAATAGAATAAGATTGGTTTTAAAACGAAACACAAAATCTGGACATACTTTAGAACTTCTTGGTTGTTCGGTAGATTTTCTAAAGAAGCATTTAGAATCACAGTTTACTGATGGCATGACATGGGATAATTACGGTTTAAAAGGTTGGCACATTGACCATATAAAACCATGCTGTAGTTTTGATTTAAGTAAACCTGAAGAACAAAAAACATGTTTTCATTATAGTAATTTACAACCACTTTGGTGGTATGATAATTTAGATAAACGTTTAACCGACACAACTTATAAAAATAGGATTTGAAATGGAAGATTCGGTCAAAAGAGAAATTTCAAAATTAAAAAGATTAGTTCCATTTAAAAATGCTTCCGACACCGTTCTTGAGAAGGCAGCACTCAAAAATGTTACACTTCGTAGACTTATTGAAGATGGTCAATTTTTAGACGATGCTGAAAAACAACAGGCAAAAAGATTTTTTGAAGCGTATTTATTGGCCCATGAATTTGAAACGCAAAGCGATTTATCGACATTATCTATTTTAGTTTGGGATGAAATTTTAATTAATCGTTTGAAAAAGACAATCAATGATTGTTCAACGGCTGATGGTAAAAGTTATGTGAATGATAAATTGATAAAAAGCTTAAATGATTTAACAAACCATGTGTTTCAGATAAAAGAAAAGCTTGGAATTGATAAAGAAAAAAAAGAAGATGAGTTTACAGCCTTTCAGCTTTTGAAAAAACGTTTCAATCAATGGGTAAATGAAAATAGAGATGAATGTACGTTAACAGTGCCTTTTGAGTGTGCAAGTTGCGGCAAGCCCGACGTGAAATTAGTGTTACTCCGCAAACGTGTAAAAGATTTTGAAGTAATAGACCATTCTTGGTTTCAGGGCCGTTTTTATATAAATAAATATCTCATTCAATTGGTTGAAGAAGGTAAGATGAGCGTTGAAGATTGTGCAAAGGCTCACAATGTTTCCATTGACCATATAAAATTTACGTTAGAAAATAAAGGCAGAATTTTTCTTAATACCGACGACAAAAAGAGTAAGTAATGATTAGTGAAAAATTAGTATTCAATCCTTTCACGAAGATGTTGCAAAGGATTTTAGATAAAAACACAATTGCAGAAAAAGTTCACACACATTCAATTTCAGAAGTTCGTGGATTAACAACAATTTTAAATTTATTAAATGTTGGCAAAAAAGTTTCTGGTGGGTATTTTGTAAACTAGGGAGATAAATATGAAAACCAATACATTACGAGAAGTGGTTTATGTAGCTTTAGATTTTGCGGTTGGAATTGTAGATTTAACTTTAGTTGTTAGAAAACCAGACGGAACAACTTTGGCCCCTATTACTTTAACAGAACAGGCTGACGGCGTTTATGTCGGTTCTTATACACCTGACGCCGTTGGTACTTGGCAAGAAAAAATTTCTTCTGTTTCAAATGGTGATAAAGTTTTTCGAAGTACCTTGGTTGAACTTTTAGACATTTCCGATGTTAAAGATGTTGTTGACGATAATTCGGATAAATTAGATGCTCTCGATGTAAAAACAGACACCATCATTTCTAAAGAGGATGCTATTAAAGTTGTGGTTGATTCTAATGCCGGAAAGTTGGATGTTATTGATGGAAAGGTTAGCGGATTGTCTACAGAAATTCGTGGTGGCGGTTATTTTATGTAAGGATATTTATGGCGAATTTAACTAAAAATAAAATTAGAAAAGTAAATTATCGTTCTTTAGGATATGCAGATAATTTAAATGATTTACAAGTAACAATTATTCGTCCTAATGGACAAAATTTTCAACCATCCCCAAATGTACAGAATTTAGGAGATGGACTTTATAGTTTTTCATACACACCAAATTTATCGGGTATTTGGATAGAAAAAATAAAATCTAATTCAAATGGCGACGACGCAATTCAAACGGTTGTTATTGAAAATTATGATTTAGATGATATACAAGACCAAATTTCGCATTTAAGACACGGCGGAAGTTTTCAGAATTAAGTAATAAAAAGGAAATATATTTTATGGGCCAATATAAAAGAAAGATAAATCCAGTTCCAAACACATCATTGGTTCCTAATAATGCAGCAATGCGTGTTAGGGATGCGGTGGCTTCAGAAGCAAATTTACCATTGACAGGAAATGCTCTTAGTGATGCTAGGGTTACAACTGATACAGGGCATTTATATGTTTGGTCAGTAGATTCTGCAACTGGTCTTTTAACTGATTGGATAGATAACGGGAACTTCATCGACGTTTCCTGGGAATCTATTGCTAATAAACCCACTTCTTCTGCTTCAAATATTGACGACACTGTTTCTAAAAAACATGCACATACAAACTTATCAATTTTGGAACAGATTCAACAAGCACTTACAACCGTTTTAAAATCGGCCTACGATAGTGCTGTTTCTTTAAAGCACACACAAGGAACTGACCAAGGATTAGATACTGGTGGAGATAATGCTGTAACTGCTGCACAGGCAAAAACGGCTTATACAAATAATCATACCCATTCAAATAAATCGACGCTTGATAATATTCAAGAAGCGTTAGATGGAAAAGAAACATCCTTAAATATTTTCAATGTTAAAGATTATGGCGCTTTAGGTGATGGCGTAACTGATGACACTGTTAAAATTCAAGATGCAATAGATGCTGCTGAAGTAAATGGTGGTGTGGTTTATTTTCCAAGAGGAACATATTTATTTACTTCAACATTAACAATAGCCACATTTTCTGTTCATCTAATTGGCGACGGATGTGAGCAGACAATTCTCCAATTTGAGCCGACCACCAATGATGAAGCTATTGTATTTAGTGATGGGTCAGATGAGGTTGCATATAATTCCATTAGAGATTTAGCTATCCATAGTGCAGATACTACGTACGTTAAAACAGCTCTTGTTTTATCTGATGTTGAAGAATTTTTAATGGAAAATGTTAATATTGGATATAGCGGAACGAAGTGGGTTGACGCAACAGATTCTAGTGTTGGGTTGCAGATTAAAGGCCGCCAAACAATGACTATCAGGGGAGTAAACATTGCGGCAGATAAACCTATTTTGATTTCTTTAAATCCAAACCGTGTTGCAGAATCGCTCATTGATATCGACCATGTACATTTTTCAGATTTATATCTTCAATGCGAGGCGGATGCTAACGCCAATATTCAAGTAGAAACGGGCGTCAACTTATCACAAGTTACGTTTGACGGATACCAAGCGTGGGTCGGTGGAAAGTATGGGTTTTATTGGAACGATACAACAACGACAGGGAATTCGGTAGGGCTTAGACTTGAAAATTTTAGGTTTGAATCTGCCGTTGGAACAGCCGGATATGGCGTGTATATCAGCCATAACTATTTACTTCGTAGTCTTACAATCAGAAACGTACGGTCGGACGATTCAACGAACGGGTTTTATTTTAGAAAGATTGCCCCGGTTATTTTAGATTCTGTGACGTATGCAGGAACAGCACCATTAGTTGCAATAAATGCCGATTCAACAGTTTATCCGATTATTTTTATGGGATGCTTTTTTCAAGTAGCATCAGTTGTTACTTTGACAGATTTATATAAGGTTCTCTCGATAGGTTATAACCCAATTGGGTCAACAATAAGTGGATTTGATATTTATAGTAAAAATAGCCCTATTAAAACTCTTAATAATGCTGCGACACCAAATATCACGCAAGGTCAAGATATTTGGTTAACTGGTGGCACAACAACAATAACAGGGTTTATTGGGGGTTATGAAGGACAAATAATAATTATTATATCAGAGCACAGCGTAACGATTACTCACGGAACAAATATCTTTTTAGCCGGAGATGCAAACTTATCTTTGGTGTCAGGAGATTCAATAACATTAATTAAAAAGGCCGATGGAAAGTGGTATCAAATAGGACAAAAATTAAACTTTCAATTAAGTACTGATACAAATTTGGGAACAAGCGATTTATTAGTTCCATCTCAAAAAGCTGTAAAAACATATGTTGATACAAAACTTACTTCACCATTATCTTTAGATGAGGGAGATTTATTATTTGTCAATAGAAATTTAAGTTTATCAAGATTAGCCATTGGAACGATTGGACAAGTTTTAAAAGTTGCCTATGATTCTTTTACAAAACTATTAATTCATTTTGACGGTGATGATGAGGCAAATACATATACCGCAGAAACTGGACAAACAGTTACATTTAACGGAACTGCTCAATTAGATACTGCTCAAAAAGTCTTTGGAAGCGCGTCTTTATTATTAGATGGAGATAGTGATTATGTAACAGTTCCAGATTCTGACGATTTTTATTTTGGAACGGGAGATTTTACAATAAGTTTTTTTGTTAATTTTCAAGCATTATTAACAGACCAAAAGTTTTTAAGTCAATATCAAGATGCGAACAATCAATGGTTATTTTATATTACTAATAGTAATCGTTTGCGTTTAACATTTATATATAATTCAACAGTAATTGCAGATTATTATACAACGTCTGCTATTTCTATTTCAACAGGAACATTTTCTCATATAGAAGTTGTTCGTTATGGTTCAAATTGTTATATGTTTGTTGATGGTGTTTCACAGCCACTAACAATAAATGGCGGTTATTCGTTTGGAACTAAAGATGTCGGAAACATAGGTGCAGTTTTATCAATTGGAACATATAATGGTACGAATTTTTTAAATGGTTATATAGACGAATTAAGAATTTTAAAAGGCGTTGCACAAAATACCTCGAATTTTACACCGCCAACAACAGAATATAAACCATTACCTACTTGGGTTACACCATAATTTTGAAGGAGAACAATATGTTACTTGAAAACTATTTATCAGGATATGATATAGCCGATGTTTATGAAAATGAAGCAGGATATACTTATTTTGGGTATACCCGACCTGACGGCTCTTGGCGCATTTTAAGAGTTAAAAGTGATGAATCTGAATATCGTTTAGCTATTGGTGGTTCCGATTATGAAACCGCAATTGCAGATAGGGCAAGTCAAGAATATCGAACATCTAACAATTTGCCAAGGTTGTAAAAAGAAAAAGTCAACTTTTAACAAGGTAGAGAATTGTGCGGAAAATAGATAGGTATTGTAAAATATGTAACCAACAATTGTGTTGGGGAAATTCTTCAGGATATTGTAGAATTTGCTTTAATAAAACAGTTTTAAAACACGTTGAGGAAAAATATTGTATAGTTTGTGGTAAAAAAATTAATAAATATAAAGATGGATTACGTTGTAGAGATTGTTCAAATAAACTAAATAGACACCCAGATTATAGTGGAGAAAATAATCCAAATTGGAAAAATGGAAGAAGCACCATTAAATATCCATTTAAATTTTTTTCAAAACGAAAAACTATATTTCAAAGAGATAAATTCCAATGTCAAAAATGTGGAATTACAAACGATGAATATTTAATTTTGTTTAATAAAAGTTTAGATGTTCATCACATAGACTTTAATAAATTTAATAATGATGATTCTAATTTAATAACACTATGTAGAAAATGTAATGTCCGAGCCGATAATCATTTGGATTGGATACAACAATTTAAAGAGATAACATGCTCTATAAAAAACTAGACGAATCCGAAATACAGTTCATGGAATGTTGGTATGACCCCGTTTGCATGATTGAATGTTTGATTCCAGAAAATATAAAGGCTCCACATACTTGGAGAGAACAAGATTGCTCTTTGGTAAAATTACGTAATTATCAGTTCGCAATGATAGATTTTAGCCCCCTTTATGCTGATGATGATAAATTATCAAAGCGAGAAAATTTCCAGAGAAAGATAGGTGCTGGTTATATTATTAACGTTGCAGCAAGAAATTTAGGAAAGTCTTTTTTTGCAGTTATTGATGCTTTTTTAACTCTTTTATATGGTGAAGGTGATGAGAGTTGCGTAGCTTCGTTTGATTTCGGTCATTTAAAAAAGATTTGTACGCCAAATGCAAATTTAGCAAATCATCATCCTATTTTTGATTTGTATCGCCGTAAAGGAAAAGAATGTGTTCGTTTCGTTGGCGGTGGTATGGAAATTGATACTATTTTGGGTCATGTTCTTTATGGAAGAAACGAAAATATTTCAAGTCCAGACCCAGGAACGGCATTTCATTCTCTCCATGTAAAGAAAAATATTTACGACGAAATTAGTTATGCAAGTGACGAAGGCCGAAAAAAGATGGTTGATGCTATGTCAAGCGAGGGATGCATAGAGAGGTTAGCTGGAATCCCCGATATTCGTTTAGGTTCAGTTTTAGGTAAGATTTTGCGAGATGAATCGAAAAAAAATTGGATTTGCAATATGCCTCAATATGTTCGTGAAGATTGGGATGAAAAAGCTAAAGCGAGAGCTATAGAAGAATATGACGGAGAAACCTCTCCAATGTATTTGTTAAATGTTTTAGGGAACGCCATAGAAGGTGCAAACTCAATGTTTGATATGGCTCGTATTAAGGAAAATTCTTATACAACTAAAAAGAAGATTAAACAATTTGAAGTAGGTAAAGAAACATTTCATAAATTTGATAAGATTTTAGTAGTTGATAAACAACCAGCAGAGATGTCAATGATTTGTAGCGATATCGGAACTACTGGCTCGCCGTCCGAAATATGCTTGTTCTTTGGTGATAATAATTTAATGAAGTGGAGATATAATATTTCTCTCTTCATGTTGACAACGCAAGAACAGGCCAAGATTTTTAAATGGCTTTATGATAAATTAGATAATTGCATAATCAGTTTAGATTGTACGGCAGGAGAAGGTCGCTCAATTGCTGACGAACTTGAAATTTTAGGTGTACCGCATGATAGAATTGTTCGTGTAATGTTCAACAGTAAAATGGTGATTGGTTTTGAAACTAATGATGATGGAACTATTAAATGTGACGATAATGCTAAACCAATTTATAAATTTGAAAGAACAATTGATTGGGCGGTTTTACAGTTAGAAAAAATTTTATATCATGGTTTATGTGAAGTACCGCATTCTGAAAAGTTTTTAAGAGAGTTTGCTAATTACTTCAGCGTGATGACAGGCACTTCAAAACGATACGGTACAACCAGTACAGACCATTTGTTGCAGAGTTTTCAGTGCTTTGCTATCGCACGTTTTAATTGTGAATTTGCAAATTTGAATAAACAAAGTGAACAATCAACATTTGTCGCAGGTTTTTAAAATTAAAAAAGGAATAAAATATGCCTCACAATGTAAATCAAGACCTCTACTTTAAACAATTAATCAGTCGTCTTATTAATGGTTCTGGAACTAGAATAAGTGTTCCAACAGATTTTGCTGCTCGTCAAACAAAAATTTTAGAACTATTAGATAATGATTATACAGGTATTGTAAAAACCATTATCGAATTTATGATTAGTACAGGTTCGGTAAATATGAACTTTGTTACTGATAATTCCAATCTAACCAAAGCATTACAAGATTGGGCCAACCATAAATTAAATGCTAAAATTAGTTTAGACATTCCTAGCGGATTAAAAGCACTTACAACCCAATATATGAGAGAAAGATGGACTTCTTCCTTTATTGTGTTGAACATTATTTGGGGCAAAATTAACGATTTAATTCTTCCATCAAGAATGTGGTTTTCTGATGGTGGACAAATGATTGTTGGCGGTGATGATGATACTTTGAATGGTAAAAAATATTGGCTTGGTAGTGATGAGAATCCTGTTAAATCAACAGATAAACATACAATTTTAATTCGTAAACCATTTAATGCTTGGTATGTTGGTTATCCAACGCAATATCTGGTAGGTAAAGGTGTTCTTTATAACGCTATGCTTAAAAAGGCTTTAATTACAAAACAAGCCGATGTTATTGAAGAAATGATTCCATACATTTTAGCGTTAAGAGCCGGAGATGCGACGATACTTGCAAAAAATTTGATGGGCGATTATCAAAAACAATTAGAAGATGTTAAGGAAGGTTTAAAACAGGCAAGACGAAATCAAAAATATAAGACTACAGATGGCGATATGATTTTAAAGGGCAGATATGATTTAAATTTGGAACACATCATGCCGAATTTAACAAATGTTTTTAATGAAACAATTGTTAAACCTGTTAATAACGATATGCTTTGTGGATTAGGATTAGTAGAGCTTCAGGGATTTTCAAGTGATAGACAAGAAGCTATTTTAAACCCAAAGGTTTTAGTCGAAGAGATTTTAAATGGTGTTGCAGATTTTCATGTGTTAATGGAAGAAGTATTTGACATTGTTCAGGAAAAAAATTCTTCTCTTCATCCTAAACAGATGGGTTCAGATATACGTTTAGTTCCAGGTGTTGTAAAAGCCTTTTTAACACAGGATATGAGAAAGTTAATTAAGGATTACACAAACACAGGTGAGTTAGCTATTGAAGATTCTTTTGAAGCATTACCTCAAGGATTTGATTTTGAAATTTCTAAGAAACGTAGACAGCAAGAACAGGATAATGGGGATGAGGATTTGTTTTTCCCAAGAGTTATTTTGAACCAGGATTCAAATACAAAAAGTGACACACCTTTATCTCGACCACCTACACCACAAGAAGTACCTAAGAAAAAGAAGAGTGCAAAGGCCGAAGTCGAAGATGAAGAAAGTGGAGAATATTTAGAAGCACCATATACAAAAGAAAATTATCCATCCCAACTTAAAAATTTACCAGTTGGTGCAAGAAATCTTTGGATTAGAACTTTCAATGCTGTATATGAAGAAACTAAAGATGAAACCAAAGCAAGACAAGCAGCTTGGCACATTGTTAAAGGTAAGTATCACAAAGACGGCGATAAATGGGTCAAGAATCAAGCAACCGAGGAATTAGAAAATGAATAGACAAAGTTATAAATTTACATCACAAGTTATTGCGGCAGATACACAGGAACTTTATGATATAGCTAAATCACGTGGTATTGATATGCCACATCCTGCTCTTTCTATTTTTAAGAGTGTATTAGCGGAAATAGAAGTTCCTAATGGTAATAAAATTAGACTAGGAAAAAAAGCAACTGAAGCCGCTGTTTCAACGTTAATCGGAACACAAATTAACAAAAATCATTCAGTTCGACGTGACCCAAAAACTCTTGAATTCGTTCAAGACCCTATAATTCTCGGTCACATAGTTGATGCTGTTATAAATAAACAGAAACAAATTGAAATTGCTTGTATTTTTTACAAATATCAGTATTTCGATGCGTGGGAAGAAGCAAAAGATTTGTTCGAAAAAGACAAATTGTCAATGAGTTTCGAACTTTCTTATGATATAGAAAGTGCTGAAAAATTAGCTGATGGTACGAAAAGGCTTAACGATTATTATTTTACAGGTGCAGGGCTTTTATTTGGGGTCAAGCCAGCTTGTAAAAAAGCGTATGTTTTTGAAATGGCTACAAAAAAATTGCAAGAA
>JAQVLK010000106.1 GCA_028704165.1 Candidatus Altimarinota bacterium
AGATCTTGGCGGCCACCTGGTACCTGGAATCTTTGCAGGCCGAGAGGGCTTTCGTAAGGGAGTCCCTGAATATCAGGCTCAGATCGAGGGCGCCTTCTGATATCTCGGTGTCAAAGAGGTTGCCCTGACCGGATAAGACCGTGTGCAATTTTTTGTTTCTATTTGACATTGCATGCTCCTGCTGGTTTTGATACAATCAAACTGTGTTTGATAATTGCCGGATATATTCTGTGGTTCATCTGCCCTTCCTGGTGTGTGCCTTAGTGGGGGATTTGTGATAATAGAACGCTCTATAAATGAAACGTTTTCGGGCGGAATGAAGTCTTTTGTTGATGTATTCGCGGACGGGATAGCCCTCCTTCTTGAGGGTAAGAAGAACTACAACGGGCAACGAGATGATCAGACCTATTAAACCTCCAAGGACGGATAGTATTAGCTCATCTGCCGTCAATAGTGCCTCCTATGGGGATATTTGCCTTCATCACTGCACCATGCCGGAAAGGACTCTGCCTCTAAAGAGATGGGGGTTTTCCTGTACCGCTCGTTCTATCTCTTCTCGTGAAGCTCCGTATAATTCCATGCAGTCTTCTACTGTGGCAAACCCCTGGTTGTATATTTTCTTCCGAAGGTTAAACTCCTCCAGCCGGAATTCCTTTTCGGCAGTATCGTGCATCGTTTCTTCCAACCAGGGTGTAGAAAATACTGCGTTCCAAAAATTCGTACTGGCCTCAATCCACCAGTCGGCAAATTCGTTGTCTTCTTCACATAGGGCGGAGATTATTTCATTCGCGTTCCCTTTCACAGCCAGAGCCATATACAATTCCGGCCACTTTTTAACCCCGTACAGCTTTTTCTGGTACGAATTGAGCTTGCCCGTGGCTTTATTCATGTTTGCTCCGGGGAAATGCTTTTTTGTTTTCCTGTTCGCGGACCAATCCCATGGATTTAATGATCCCATGGATGTGTGTCCTGGTAATGCCCGACAAGGATGCAATGAGTTCAGGAGATACGCCACGATCAGCGAGCTCCAAGATGCACTGGTCCCGGTGAAGTTTATTGGGATTATCCTTTCTGATGACCGATGCTTCGAAGGGAGAGATATTGTTTTTAAACCCATCGGGGTGTATTCCCCATTGGTCCCGGAGGATTTTCGCGGCACCCTCTGTTCCGTGAATCTTAATCATACAGTGCATCTGCCAGCCGTTCGGCAGAAGAGGAGACGGAGGGGCATCCCTGTGATTAATGAATCCGTTTCGCTCAAGGTAGGTAAAGGCCCGGATAATGAAGATAGACCGAGAAATTGCGGCGTCCGAGTGAAGGAGCATGGCGAGCATATTGCATCCCTCCAGAGTATATCCGTAGGGCAAAACCGGGGAGTATTTTTTCTGTTCGAGGTGACGACAATTTGTCGTCACCTTATCCTTTTCCTCCTGAGTCAGCCGGAAACAGAAATCATCCGGGAACCGTTTAATATTCCGTTTCATCACTGTATTAATATGGTCTGTTGTCGTGTCCAGAATGTCAGCTACATCCCGATCCAGCATGATCGGTTGTCTTCCCGGCAAAATTATAATTTTCGAGGCTATTTGTTGAACGTCTGGAACCATATTTTCCTCCTTTATGCGGCTTTTCGCCTTGGTTTTCTGCCCCAAAGCTCCTCATATTCCACATTGAGCTTGCGGGCAATTACACGTTCTACCTTTGTACTGGTGCCCGTGCCCCTAAGAACGCGGGAAACCATCTGGAATGTGACCCCGGCTTCTTTAGCAATATCAACGCCTTTGATTTTGTGGAGGTTCAGTAATGCTCTGACATAGGAGGCCCTATCGATATTTTTTTTGTTCAGGAATATTGAATTTTCTATCATAAGAGGAGTTTACGAGATATCGTAAACGTCTGTCAAGGGCAAATTTACGATATATTGCGAGTTATATGGAACTTAAGGAAAGAATTGCACTTTTTCTACAACATTTGCTGACTAATTATGAAATGCGCCAGCAGGATCTTGCAGATCTGCTCGGAATCAGCTTAGGAAGCTTAGCCGGGTATCTGGCCGGAAAAGAAATGCCGAGGATTGAGGTACTTGTTAAGCTATCCGAGATAGGAGGGGTAACAGTGGATGATATTCTGAAAAAGGATGATCCTGAGACTAAAGATACAATTTCTGTCAATTCTTCAAAGAACGTAACGGTAATAGGCGGGGTGGTCCATGGGGATTTTAACTACAACCAGCCCGCAAAAAAAATATATTATAAATATACATATCAACCAGGTGACCTGACCGAGGAACAGGCAGCAAAAATCCTTGACCTTGCAAATCAAATTGCTCATCGGGAAAGAACCGTAAAGAAACACTCCAAGACACAGGCCGCAATCCTCGGCTCGTTAAAAAAGAAATTCAAGGTTGCATATTATAGGAAGATCGGGGAAGGCAATTATGACAAGGCCGTGACCTACCTTGAACAATGGAGGGGAAGGCTTGCCAGATCCAAACAGTTTCCGAAGAAGGATGAGGATGCCTTTCGCAAGGATCGCTACGGCGCCGTTTTTGGAATTGCCAAAAATGAGCTTGGTTGGTCAAAAAAGGATGTTGATGACTACATATATGATAAATTCGGCGTCACATCTATAAAGGATCTTGACAGCTCACAACTGGAAAAGCTCTACAATATCATGCACGCCTTCAAGAAGAAAAAATGATCGAAACGCACGGAATGATCCGGCGAATTGCAGAAGGGATTTTTTATGATCGCCCGAAATACTAAAATCAAAACCCCTTTGAAAGTAAGATTAGAATGCCCCCTTTCTGGACCCAGTCAGATTAGTTAAGAAACGAAATATAACATTTCTATGACTTCCGAGTTTCACACCCCCCGACAGGGTGCCCGGTTTTGTCGTTGACCTTCCGTGCTGCGTGTACCCCACG
>JAQVLK010000107.1 GCA_028704165.1 Candidatus Altimarinota bacterium
CAAAGGACGCAATGCTTTTGGCGCGCTGGTCCATCATTATGGAGTTGGCACAGGCGCTTACATCATTGGGCGCGAGGGAGTTTTTCTGCAGGCGGCAATCAAGCTTGAATCAGGAAATTCTTTATCAGTTGGCACGGACGCCTCATGGACATCATCGCGCGCCTACTGTTGGAAAACCAATTCGCGCCGCATTAACGGACATCAGGGTTTTTGCGAGAACTATGACGCCCGGCGGGAAACATGCGGCTGGAGTTTGCCGGATTTTATCGAGGATGACAAGTGGCAGCCGGTAGTAGTGATCGGTGTTCCTCCGCATTATCCCTGGATGGAAATGCGCGCGCGCGATATCCCCATCGAACGGCTGGAATATGTCCGGGCAGAACACCTGGTTGAAATGGGGTCGTTGGACATCCCGAACGAGCGCTATGATTTGCAGGCATGCCAAAATTCCATTAACGGAATTTTGGGTGAGCTTGATCGAGCGCCGGTTAGGCGTCTCGCAGATTTGCCAACCGACCGGCCGGTCTATTTTCTTTATGATATGGGCAAGGAAATCAGCGCATATTATCATTTAAGTGTTGATGCGCCGGAAGGGGTTGTAATCAACATCAGCAGCAGCGAACGATCGGCAGACGGGCGGATTTTGCCGGCGGATAAATCAAAGTCCGGGTGGCCATTGCAGGCGGATCGCTACACGACCAAATCCGGTCGGCAAACCTGGTCGAGCAGTTTTAATTGGCGCGGCTTCCGCTATCTGCAAGTGGTGGTCTATCCTTATTCCTCTAAAATTCGCCGCTTGGAGGTCGGCGGCTTGCGTACCACGGCTGATTTGCGGCCTGAAGGTGATTTTGAATGTTCGGACAAATTCTTAACCCATTTGTGGCGCATGGGACTCAACTCGATGGAGTGTTGCATGCACGACGGGATTGTTGACAATCCGTGGCGCGAACAGCAGAACTATGTCAGCGACGAAATTAATTTGTTTACATATTATGCCTTTGGCGATGATCGGCTGCCGCGCAATATGCTACGCCAGATTGCCCAGTCCCAGAATCATTGCGGCGAGTTGATGAGCGCATATCCATGGAGCGCCGATCAGGTAATTACGGAATTCTGCGCCATCTGGATCACGGCCTTAAAGGAATATTATTTATTCACGGGAGATTTGCGGTTTGTCAAAGCGATGATGCCTGTGCTTCAAGGTGTTTTGCGATGGTATCGAGGATACTTGAATAAAAATGGTTTGTTGGAAAACGTGCCGCGCTTTACATTTATAGATTGGATTTATCCGCCCATCGAAGGTAATGGGCATAATTTTACTTGTTTGCAAGGGATCAACGCCGGCTTGAACATGTTTTATCTGCGCGGGTTATTAGATGCGACCTGGCTGGCAAAACATACAGGCGCCATTCGGTATCAGGCATTATGGGCGCGGCAGGCCGAGCATATTAAACGCGCGATACACCGGGTTTTTTGGGATCAGACGCGCGGTTTGTATGTTGATGCGGTCAGCAATGGCATGCCCAGCCGATCGGTTAGTCAACATGTCAATGCGCTCGCTATTTTGCTTGATATCGCGCCGCCGGAGCGATGGGCATCAATTGTGGCGCAGGCATGGGAATCCGATCAGCCGATTCACCGGCCGTCGCCGGCCTTTTATTATTATATTTTTCGGGCGTTAGCAAAATGTCGCCGACATGATTTGATCCTGAAAGCGTTGCGCGAGGAATGGCAGGGCATGGCCGGCATTGGCAATCAAACATGCTGGGAAACATTTCAAAGCGACCAAAACACGCACAAATTTGCGGAAAGTTATTGTCAATCATTTTGTTGCCCGCAGTTATACGAATTGCCGGCGGAAGTGTTGGGCGTCAAGCCATTAAAACCGGCCTTCCGGCTCTTTGAAATTTATCCCGTTCCGGCGGACATCGGTTGGGCGCGCGGTCGTGTGCCGACGCCGAACGGCTCCATTCAGGTTGCTTGGAAACAAAATACGGCTGATCTGCAAGTTGAATTCAGTGTGCCGGAAGATTGTGTCGCCAGGATGCGAGCGCCGGAAGGTTGGGTGGCGCCCGGCTGCAAGCCGATAGTTTTATATCGTGCAGGACGGCACCGAATCGTTTATAAAAAACTTAAGCGATTAAAAAATGCCATTTTTTGATTAGGGATCCATAATGATCAGACAAAAGCTGAATATATCGCAGGCAAACTGGGTCAACCATACATTTGCACAGATGACCCAGGATCAGAAAATCGGGCAACTTGTTTGCGAGCGCGACAGGCTCTTGGCAGAGGAGCCCGGTCTCAAGTGGCGCTATCGCTATCCGGTTTCGTTAGCCGGGCTTCATTCTTTTGCCCATCGCTACAATGCCTCCGATCTCAAGAGCTGGATGCGGCATTATCCGGTTGGCAGTATCTTTGTCGGCACGGAAATTATTCAGGCCGATTCGGATGACACCGTCAAAATGCGCGCGGGCATGCGTAAGTTTAATGAAGTTTCGCGCACACCGCTTCTCTTTTGCGGCGATTTTGAGCATGGGGTCGGCGCGAAAATAAGCGGTTTGACGCGGTTGCCGGATTTGATGGCTTTGGGCGCCGCCAATGATGTCAAATTGGCGCGCGAATATGGGGCCATGATTGCGCGCGAAGGTTTGAGTGTCGGCGCGCAATGGTCGTTTTCGCCGGTGGTGGATTTGAACCGGAACATGAACAGTTGGGTGGTCAATCAGCGCGCGATTGGCGATGATCCTGCGCGCGCGACGCCGCTGCTCAAGGCGCTGGTGCAGGGCATGCAAGCCGGCGGCATGGCGGCTTGCGCCAAGCATTTTCCCGGCGACGGCACCGATGACCGCAATCAGCATATGGTTACCTCGCTGCAAATGCTGCCTTT
>JAQVLK010000108.1 GCA_028704165.1 Candidatus Altimarinota bacterium
ACTTACTCCCGTCTCCGCGATCTTGACCTTAAACCTCTGCCGGCCAATAGACTCAAGCCGCGTTACCGTGACCTTCATATCGCCTCCTCCACTCGGAATACGTTTCTTTCAACTTGGTCCATCCAGGGTTTATGCAGCACCAGCGCATGAACCAGCCCCCCCATGCCGACGATAACCGGGTCCTTCTCGGAATATTCCCCTACCCTGTTCTTCAGAATGTCGTTTCCGCCGTAATACAAGCGCTGATTTTGTGAGCTCAACGCTTCGGTCATGGCCCGGACGTATAGATCGAACGCCAGCGGGTCGTAAAACCCCTCGGGCGGAATAAACAGCAGCGACTTGCGCTCTCCGCCGAACTTCACCAGCCGTTCATTGACGATGGCGGTTTCCATGATAAACCGGTCCGGATCGCCATACCAGGCATGAAGCAGCTCCGGGTGCAGGCCGAACCCCCAATCTTCCCGCAGGCGAAGCATTTCGCGAATCAGAAATTGGACACTGTGCCCTTCTGCTTCGGCCATAATCTGATAAACGGCGTCTTCCGGTTCCCGCTTTGCGCTCTTGATGACGCCCACAACGGCGACATATCCTGGGCGATTGACGGCCTTGGGCTTATTGCTGATGATGTTCGGCCAGCCGATGCAGCCATACAACCAGAAATACTTTTGCCCGGTTTCGACGTTCTCAAAGTAAATCGGCTTCTCCACCAAAGGCTTGCCGGTAACTCTGGCATCGTCCTCGCGGGCTCTGCGAACCATGTAATCCTCTGGAGTAGGGTCGATGCGCTTAATCTTCATCCGGGAAATCCTTTTTGCTTACGCCCGTGAATACGTTTTCAGTGATCAGGTCCGTCATTGCCCATACGAGGGCATCGAGCCGGTTCGGTGATTTGTCGCCCGGCAGCCAAAGGCACAACTCATCTTCAAGCTGCGGAAATGCGCCGACATGGTGGACCTTGCCCTTCTCGTATTTCGCGGATATTGGCTCCGCCCTGACGATCTTTCCTCGGGAAGCATGAACGAGCTTTACTGGAATGTTCTTGCCGCCTAGGACCGTTCCATCGGGCATTGTGGCGGACGCCTGATGTATGGTCATAGCCACCATCTCCCCGCCTTGGTTTTTCTCGGCCACGATCAGGTTTGCGTTGTGCTTGTAATATTGGCGAATGGCCATTTCCGCCCATTGGAGCGGTGAACCGTTCAGCGTCGCATCCTCCAGAACATAACCTTCATCACCCAGGGAACCAGCCACGATGATACCGGCGGCATCTCCTCCGCCGTCTGCCGATGTCGTCGGGTCAACGGCAACCACAATCTTGGCCATCTCCGGCGCTGCCACAACTCTGTTCTTTTCGATGTTGTCTCGGGTCCACAATGCGCCGGGGGCCTGGTCAATATCCTCAGCCAGAATCTCCATTCGATAGGCCAGGTCGGTCATGTCGGAAGTGATCTCATCGAGCGCGGCCCGGCTTATGTAGGGGTTGTCCATGCTGGAAAAATGGAATGTAGCCCAACGTAGAGGGTCCTTTTTTGCCAATAGCTGCGCTTTTTTGAATAATTTGGCCGCGTGCTGCGGATCGTCGGCTTTTGAGGTGCTCCTGGAGCGGAGCGACGGCGGCGTATAAATGAACGTCGCGTTCCCGTTGTTGTCCAAAAGCATCGGAGCACCAACAACACCCCAGGCATCCTCGTTCATCAACTGCCATTCATCCAGGAGCAATTCATCGGCGTAATCCCCGCGCAGGCTATCGGCGTTCCAGGCGGTCTTCGCCCTGATCCGCTGCTCGGTCCCTACCCGCTCGATAATATGCTCGGTTTTGTTTTGATAGAGGGCTTTCTTTTCGACAGCTACCGACAGGGCCCGTGTAACCGTGACCCAAAATCTTTGAATCTGCTCGCTGGTAGGTGCCGCATACAGCACCCGATGGCCAGCCAGGAATCTTTGGACGGCATAAACGCCGACGCCGACTGTCTTCCCTCCACGTCGCCCGGCACGCACAACCTTGCGCTTTGCAGGAGATTCGATAAAAGAAGCCTGCTTTGCGTGTGGCCGTGGTAAGTGGACCTCAACGGGTATTCGTGTAATCTCCATCAATCCTCGCTCTTTTGCTGCGCGTCGTCGTAAATGACCTTAAACAGAAACTCGACCGGCCCGCCGTCCTTTCCGGTTACTTCATGCTTCTCGGAGTATTTTTTCGGTAAAACCTTGGCGATGTAGAATTTGCGGGAATCAACTCTTAAACGGGATCGATTTACGTGCTCATGGTCAATGAATGGCTTGCCTTCTTCGGTAAAGGCCAGGTCAAGGGAGGAATCATCGGAGATTTCAATAATTTCGTCGAATAGAAGGTCGGCTTGTTTTAGTTTCGCCTGTGCGTATTGGTGGGAAAACTCCTCGTTATCGGCCAGCATTTGCAGAACGTCCCGGTAATGCGGCATCTTATCGACGTCTTTGATCATGTCCTGGCAAATCTGGCGTAGGGATTTGGAGCTGGTGGTTATTCGATTGCAGATTTCTTTTTGAATTGCGGCTATTTCATCGTCTGTGCGCTTCCTGGGACGGCCGCCTTTATTCTTTTTGTATTTGGGTGGTTCGCTAGTGGTTTTCTTCTTTTTCTTGGGTTTGATCATAAGCTCACCTGGCCCCTATTTTCTCAAAGGTTTTCCGCGTTGTCAAGTAAATTTGTATATTTTCTATACATGGGCGTTCGATTGTGTTTAAATTTTATACATTCACGTTTTTTAAAGTATTTCCGCTATCGCTCTTGAGTCTGGCGTTCTCCGCTTTGACCTTATCGAGCCTTTTGTGCAGGTCCATCATTGCC
>JAQVLK010000109.1 GCA_028704165.1 Candidatus Altimarinota bacterium
AGAGTGGAAAGTACGATATGACCTGTCATCGCTGCTTGTGCAGCAATTTCAGCTGTTTCCAGATCACGAATTTCTCCTACCATCACAACATCCGGGTCCTGACGAAGGATGGCTCGGAGCCCCTTGGCAAAGGTGTACTTACGTGAAGGATCGATCTGACTCTGACTAATACCTGCGACATGATATTCGACCGGATCTTCGAGAGTGATAATTTTACGTTCCGGGCTATTTAAAATTCCCAGCAAAGAATAAAGCGTGGTTGTTTTACCACTTCCGGTCGGTCCGGTAGAAAGAATAATTCCATTAGGATGATGTGAGGCCTCTTTGATAATCTCCAGAGAACGTCCTTCGAAGCCTAACTCCTTTAACTGCAGTGAACGCTTGCCACTGTCGAGGAGACGCATCACGATACTTTCACCGTAAACAGTTGGAATACTCGAGACACGGACATCAATCTTACGATCGTTGATCAAAAAAGATAGTCGACCATCTTGCGGTTCATCTGAGACGTTCAATTTGAGACGAGCTTTTTGTTTGATCTGTACAATAATCCCTTCCATGACCTTTTTCTGTAATTCAAAAATATCCTGCATCACACCATCAATACGAAAACGTACCTTGGCTGCTTGTTCATATGGCTCAAAGTGGAGATCCGAAGCACCGGTCTTGACCGCACCAACAAAGAGAGAATTTAGTGAGTCGGCCGCATTGCTGGTTTCGAGCTTCTCCTTGAGTTTATTCAGATTCTTAATTTCTTCTTCGTAAGCCGAAAGATTATCTTCGACAAATTGATTGTCGTAGACTTTGCTTTCTTTCTTGATCAAGTCTGTCTTGTACTGAGCAAAACTTTCCTCCAATCCATTCTTGGAAGCTAGGCTGAGATTCAAGAGGTAGCCCTCGTTACGCAGGTTCTTTAGTACATCTTTGACTGTTTGGGTCTCCGGATCCCAGACTGCCAGTCTAAGTTTCTTACCCACACGGAAAAAAGGCATTAACATGGCAGCGCGAGCATCTTCTTCACTGACAATGCGTAGCAGGTCAATATTGATAGGAGTGTTCGCAATATCGATATAAGGCATGCCCATTTGCTTGGCCTGTGCGATGACCTCTTTTTCCTCTAATTCACGGTTGATGGATGCGATAGAATCCTTATCTGGCATTTTTGGTTTTGTTGCTTAGTTGATTGTTTTTTCTCGACAATACGATGCGAATCTACGAATTTATCCGAATGCCACGAATAATCTAGAATTTATCAGATAATTATATCATTTTTGGCTTGGGAAAGCAATGGGCTATTTCGGAACTGGGGACTTAAGAACTCGGGATGAGGAAGTCTTCCGAGTGCCGAACTCCGAGTTCCGAAAATATCCCTAGTCCCTCAACCCTATTTAAGCTATCATGTACCCGTTTAAACCAAAAAAATGATCGAAATCGGAGCCCTTCAGCTTGGTCTGGGACAGATTATTGCTGTAATCCTTGCTGTTTTATTGATTACACCTATGTTAATCGGATTTATCTACGGTGCACCTTTTGTGCCTACTCCTCAGGCCGCGGTGGACAAGATGATTGCGTTAGCTAAGCTAAAAAAAGGCATGAAGGTCATGGATCCCGGTTGTGGAGATGCTCGCATGCTAATTACCGCTAGCAAAAGAGCAGAAGTCACAGCTGTCGGCTATGAACTCTTCTTTTTTGCCTATTTCTTGGCTAGACTCAGAAACTTCTTCTCTCGTGGTAAGGCCAAAATTCATTTCAGAGATTCTCGTAAGGTAGATTTGTCCGACGTCGATGTGATTTTCTGCTATTTATTACCAGATCCTCTGAAAAAATTAGCTCCCAAATGGGCCACAGAGCTCAAAAAAGGTAGCAAAGTGATTTCTTACGCTTTCCAGATCAAAGGCTGGAAACCAATTCACGAAGAACCCAAAGTACCCGAAAAGAACCTTGCCCGCATCTTGGTGTATGAGATGGGGAAGGAATAAAAACTATTGTTACCTTGTTTTATTGTTGTATTGTTGGAGGTTTTTAACAATGTAACCACTTAACAATATAACAATTTTATTCTGTCCTCTTTTCCCTTTCCCCTTGCCTACTCCCCATAAACCACGCGCGGTAGTTTTTTTGAAATCTGAAGTAGGGTAGAGCGTAGAGACTTTCCTTTTCATCTTGAAAAGCTTCTAGCTCTGCTGAGAGATATGCTTTGAGTTCTTCGAAAGAGTCCTTGTGCTCGTAGAAGTAAGTCATGATCAAGGTACGGTCGAGGGGACAGGCGTTAAAAAGTTCCATGACTGCGAGGTAATCGCGAGTCTTGTAGGTATTTTTTTCGACCGGATTGGAAAAAGTTCTCTCACAAAGCAGTGCTTCCAAGACATGCATTTTTTGCACATCTTTGAGAGATTTATCACAAAACAGGCTCATGAGTTCCGGGATTGCTGCGGAATGATCAATACTCTTTTCTAAATCCTTACGTAAATATTCAATCATAACCGCAGTGCTTTCCTCTGTTTTGTCGCCTAATGCTTGCCAGATCTTCTCAAGATCTTGATTTGCAAGTTGCTTGTTTTGGTTCTCAAGATTACGTGCTTCATTCAACATCTGCAGCTTATCGTGCTGAGCATCAGGGATTTCAGCTCCAAAATAAAGTTGCCAGCGCAAAGTGCGATAAAAGCTCTTCTTGAGAGTGCCAAGTACTCCCTGTTTTTCCGCAAAGGATAAAAGTAGGATGAGTTGTTTCTTACTAATTAGCTTATAAAAACCCAAAACTTTTTCCCAGGCCTTGGGAGTTTCTGCTGACAAAAATCCTGTGTAACATTCGCCCGGCAAAA
>JAQVLK010000110.1 GCA_028704165.1 Candidatus Altimarinota bacterium
CAACGTTTTGGGGCACAATCGTATTATTTCTATCCTGAGCGCCACGTTGGGGGGTATACCTCTTTATGTCTGCGGAGGGGCGGTGATCCCTGTGCTGCAGGTGTTAAGGGACTCTGGTATGGATAAAGGAGCGATCCTTGCTTTTTTTATATCCGGGCCGGGAACCAAGTTTTCGACGTTAGTGGCGCTTACCCAGACATTGACAAAGGAAGCGTTTATGCTTTATCTAACGATAGTTTTTTCAGGGGCGGTATTATTCGGGTTTGTTTATAGTGCCTGGCGATAAGCAGGTTCCGCGAACAGGCCGGGAGAATTCAATTATTTAATGAGGTTTTGTATGTCGAAAACTAAACCTGTTGGTCTAAAGATAGATTTAGCCTCCCTGTTGCGTATAAGAATCAAGGAGTTTCCGCATAATAAGTTCGTAGTGTCGGCAAATAACTTGGGGCTTTGTAACAGGATAAAATGCCTTTTATCCTGTATGCGCCTGGCGGAGAGATCCTCCAGGACACTTGAATTGTTTTGGTGGCAGACGAAAGGTTGCAATTGCCGGTTTTCAGACTTATTCGAGAATAAATTCATAACTATTGACCCGGCTTTATTGGCCGGGGTCGATTTGAAAAGATATGTTGCGCAGAATGACCGGTATTTTGTTGTGGATACCTGGAAGCTTCTCGTTTTCCCCGGAGAGCTAAGGGGAAAAGATGGGACCGGTTTGTTGCGGCCCGGAGAAAACGGTATTGATTTTGCGTATGGGCGCATTCCTCTGTCTATTCGCAATGATTTTTTGGCGCATATGCGCAGGCTGGTGCCTATCAAATACATAAGGCAGCAGGTTGAAGAGTTTGCGAGGAAGTTCGACAGCCGCACTATTTCAGTGAATATCAGGTCATGGCCCGAGCCGGATAATAAGTTACGGGCAGAGATTTTGTTTAAGATGGAAAGCGTGTATGCGAAGCTGGACAAGGAAAAGGAAAGCAACTTTTTTGTGGTGAGTGATTCGGCGGCAGTTTTGCATGATCTGGTTAAAAGGTACGGGCAGCGGGTAATTTTTTATCCTAAAAGGACGCAGCCGGGAGATAGAGGGTCTAAGTGTGGGATACAGGATGCTTTAATTGATTTGCTTCTGCTGTCCAAAAACAAGGTTTTGAAGGCTTCCGCTTTTAGCACTTATTCCGAAATGGCTTGGTGGTTTGGGGGTTGTCAGGCCGAGGTGGAAAACATTGAGAATGAATCGGATATTGAAGCTTTCTGTAAAAAAAATACTCTTGCCGATCCCACATTATTGATCCCGGGAGATCTTTTAGAAAGAGCTGAATCTGATAAGAATGGATGAATCCGGGTACACGGTAACCTCAATAACTCTACAGTTTACACTTGAAGCTACCACATGTATAATGATGTGCATGATAGATTTGGCGCGATAAAAGCCGGCAAAAAAACAGATCATCGCTATGTTTTAAGGAGGCAAAACAATGCAATTGATATTTGATTGCTTGGAGCTCTCGGCTCAAAAGTACGCGGACAAGGAGGCTTTAGTCTGCGGCAAAGACAGGATGAGTTTCGGGCAGTTTAACTGCTTGGCGAATAAAGTGGCGAATTTCCTGGTGGGATCAGGCATTCCCAAAGGCGGACGTGTAGGGATCATCCTGAGGCGCTCTAACGAATATGTGTGTGTTGATTTCGGCATAATGAAAGCGGGGGGATGCTATGTGCCGATAGACCATGCTTTTCCTTTAGAGAGGATGTTTCAGATAATTTCGGATTGTCAGATAAGGATAATTTTTACCGACGCTCTGACATGCAGAAAGATAATGCGGGCTACGGATATTCCTGCCTCGTTGAAGGATGTTGTCTTGATGGATGATCCCGGGCAGCCTTTTGCGGACACGCGTTTAAATATTATCCCTTTTGAAAAAGTGCGTCTGGGCCAGGACACTTTTGCACGGCAGCAGCACGGTGTAATAGATAGTGATTTGGCGTATATCATGCATACTTCAGGATCGACAGGGAAGCCGAAGGGAGTGATGATATCTCACGGGAACATTATGACCTTTATCCGCTGGTGCCAGTATAAATTAGAGATATCTTGCGAAGAACGTCTATTGAATTTGACCCCTTTTACTTTTGATGTGTCCGGCTTGGATATTTTTAATACCGTTGTTTCCGGAGCCACTATGGTGATCACCGATCCGTATCCGGTGATTAATAAAGTCTTTGCTTGTATGCGGAATGAAAAGATCACTTTCGTGTCTACCGTTCCTACCAATATAGGCTTGATGCTCAGTCAGCCTCAATTGTTCCAGGAGTATGATCTTTCCAGCATTAAGACTTTTGCCAGCGGCGCTGCTGTTTGCCCACCGATATTCATGAAACAGCTGCATGACTACCTCCCCCAGGCCAAGCTTTATAACCTTTACGGACCTACGGAAGCGACGATTTATTGCGCTTACTATCAGGTAGATCCTGCACTAATAGATGTTAACAGACCATTGCCTATCGGCATCCCATTTGAGAATACCGAGAGTTACGTGGTTGATGTTGAAGGTAAAGAGGTTCCTACCGGAGAAATAGGAGAGTTGATTTTGCGGGGTCCCCAGGTATCCTGCGGTTATTTTAATGATCCTGAAAAGACAGAAGCCGCGTTCAGGCCTTTTGTGATCATGCCGCACCTGAATGAAAAGGTATATCATACGGGCGATATGGTGAAAAAAGATGAAGAAGGGAACGTCCATTTCCTGGGGCGCAGGGATGATATGATAAAAAGCCGCGGTTATCGCATAGAGCTTAACGAGATAGAGATT
>JAQVLK010000111.1 GCA_028704165.1 Candidatus Altimarinota bacterium
ATATCAACTCTGACATTAATATATGATTACTTATCTTTTCTTTTTATGTTAATATAATTATATATTCAATTTTATTATATATATTATTGACATATATATATAATAGAGATCATATAAATGATGTATTTTAATTATATTTCATAATATGTATATAAGTAATGAGACATAATTTAATAAAACATTATAGTAAATTATTGAGATTACGATTTTAAATATAATACTGCCAACTATAAAGTATAATAATTAAAAATTAATCCAAAAACAATATAAGAAAAAGAATTTAAATCGAAAAAAAATTTGTTATAATTATATATATAATATTGTTATGTCAGAGAAACAAGCAAGAACTACAGAAATATCTGAATTACATAATGAAACAGCTATTAAAGAAGTACAAAATCTGTTGAAATCTGGTACTGTCAACTTAACACCAGACATCATTAATAAACTTAGATCTAAATATTCTGATGATGGTATTGTGGATTCTATTATGGAATATTACACAGACAGACGTCAAAAAATTGCAAAAACCGCAAATGTTTTCATGGATGCATTTGAAAGAAAATATAAAAATGATTTTCATTCATTATCTCTTAGTAAATTCATGAAAAGAGCTCTCAAATATAAGAAACGTTATAATCTGACAGATGATGAATTTGATGAAATCAGGAGAATATTTGAAACAAGATTATTCCACTATAATCCGGCTCAAAACATTGTATATCCAAACACAACTCTTAGTCGTGTATTTGGCTACCCAATAACAGAATCTACTGATCCGATAAAACCAGCGAATTCGGATGATTACTCATATCTTCAAGATATGTTAAAGATCTATCAAATGTTTAAGGGAATACATTCATATATCGTCATCCAAACCATGACATATACTGACATGGCTGAAGAAGCTATGAATGGTTTGTTTGATCCTAACAAACATGATATTAATAAATATGTTCATCCCGTCGTTGCTGCACTTTTCTTCCCAAAAATACCAGCAATTGAGGAACGTATGTTATATGCGAATATTGCAGGTATCATGAATTCAAGATACAACAAAGAAAGAATCATCACAAAGCCAGATTATGAACTTTTCTATGCTATGATTGTTGATCCAGCTGATACTGTTTGTGATAATTCTTCACCAATGAAAGATCTTAAAAATAGAGCTGAAGTACAAGTTCAGTTATGGAATAATGTATACAATCTTAGAAATGGTAAATATTATGATGCGAGTGTTGTTGATTTTATTGCATATATTGACAAATGTAGAATTTCAAATATTGATAATCCTGATATTATGTATCTCAGTGATGAAGGTGTTTTATTACGACGTCTATTTTCGATATTTTCATTTAGACCAATTATTGTTTCAACAAATCCAGTATTTGGCATGATAACAAATAATCCATTTAATCTTCCCACCAATCCACAAGTAATTACTTCAATACCTTATATCACTTATAAACTTCCTCAAGTCCAAGTTGAAGGACAAGTATACTCTTTACAAGATGCCAATAACCAAATTCAATTTTACATGGAACATGGCGTATTTGTTCCCAAGAGCACACAAATATTAGATGCAAGAGGACCAATAGTATTCTATGTGCCAAGAAGATCTGTTGGTTTACCAATAAATATATCAAATCCACAATTAACACCATTTGGATTCACAGAATTAGCGCAATCATCAAGACATTATAATCATATCAATGGTGTCGAAATTGATTATCCACCAACAATAGATTTAAATGTTTATGCAAATGATATCAATGGAACTAAAAAATATTATATCAGATCAGCAGTTGCTCTTGAAAAATGGGATGGTATGAATATGGTAAATAACATTATTCTTGGACACCTAACCTATATATTTAAATATCCACGTGTTGATGGTGTAATAATTAATGGCACGTCACCAGAAATTTTAGTTTATGCACCAAGAAGAGCCAATTTGATTCAAAATGAAAAACATCCTATATTATATGACACAGAAGTCACTGCTAAAAAAACATTACAAACTTGTGGTACAATATTCATTTACGCTGAAAATTAAGATCTTACACTCGTATTCTAATATATATTAAAGATTCAATATAAACTTTAATATAATTTTATCTATAAAAACTTGGCAATTGTTGCTTTCTTCCTCGACTAATCATAATTGGTCTTGCAAGTTGGGGTAAATTAGTTCTATCAGAATCTCTTAAATAATTAAAATAGAATTCCGCCTCATTTAATAATTTAGGAACAAGATATTGAGTAACTTTACGATCTAATTCTCTAATTTGTTCTTTCAAATCATATGGTAAAAATCTACAGAAATTAGTCCACATATGATTCATCACTTGGAACAATGTTTCTGATTTAATTTTATTTATTCTTAACTTTTTTCCAGACTGATAAAAAACGGTTTTTATAATCATATTTTGAATAATATCCATATTTTCAGCGGAAAAAAATGCTTCTTTCATGAGTTCAGCATAATTATTATCATCATTACATGTTTGTTGTATGTCATATACATTATTATCATTTATCGCCAACGAATTAATCGCACCAACATTTTCGAAATATTTAGATTCATGTTCATTCCACATTAAAAATGGAGCAAAACTAACCACATCTAAAATATCTGTTTTTTTTGATTCTAAATCAAGTTTTTGATATTTGCTCGTCGATTGGTAGAAGTCAGCATGACATGGTTTAGTATTGATTGTTTGGTAACCTATATTATTCGATTTCATTTATATATATATTATTATAACTTTTTTATATAA
>JAQVLK010000008.1 GCA_028704165.1 Candidatus Altimarinota bacterium
TTTTGTTTCATAGTGATTAGGAGAGCGTTAGTCGGTCGTGACATGGTGGTTTTAGCTTAGTTTTCGCTAACCACTCTACCTTGCTATGCCAACCAAAAGGTAACCCTAATTGCTGCAATCTTAACATTTTACTACAACATTTTAGCAAATTTCCGTCTGTACGTTTTATCACATAAATTGACCATGAGATATTTTACTTTATTGTATGACTAAAAACCCAGATAAGGAAGTAAATCAAGCTGATCTTGATTTATTAATCTCTTAAATAGATTGATTGAGAATTCTGATTACAGTGACTTCACAAACTTCTCCACCCTTCGACACTTCGCATTAGCTCAGTGCAAGCAAGCTCAGTGTCTCAAGATGATTACAAAGATTTAACGAATCTTTCGACCCTCTCCATACCATCCTTGATCTTCTCCTTCGAAGCAGCATAGGAGAAACGGATGTAGCCCTCACCATTGGAGCCAAAGTAGGTACCGGCTGTGCCGGCTACTCCTTGTTCTTTGAGCATTCTCTCACCAAATTCCACCGCTGGAATACCGAAGTTTTTGATATTCATCATGATGTAGAAAGCCCCCTTTGGTAAGCGGGCAGAAACGCCTTCAATTTTGTTAATCTCAGCATGAATCAAGTCACGACGTTCTTTGAACTCCTTGACCATAGACTCTGCCTCGTCCTGAGGTCCAGTCAACGCTGCCATAGCTCCGATCTGGGCAAACATACAAGTATTGCTAACATAATTGGTCATCAGATAATCGAAATAGTGACGAATGTCTTTATTAGCAATTACAGCATAGCCCAATCTCCAACCTGTCATAGCATATGTTTTGGACCAACCATCCAGCAGGATAGTACGTTCCAGCATGCCCGGATATGAAATCGGACTAATAAATTCTCCTTCGTAAACAATGCGCCAGTAGATCTCATCAGTCAGCACGTACAAATCATGCTTCAATACGAGCTCAACCAGTTTATCCATGGTTTTCTTATCGATCACGCCTCCGGTCGGATTCTGAGGTGAATTCAGTACGATCATCTTGGTCTTGTCAGTAATAGCCGCTTCCAATTCCTTGATATCGAAGACAAAGTCGTTTTCTTCATTCAAGTTTACCCAAACTTTCTTGGCACCGAGGTAATCAACCATTGATTCGTAGATTGGATAGCCAGGATTGAAAAGAATCACCTCATCACCGGGATCAACAATTGCTTGGATCGCAAAAGCCATAATGGGCTTACCACCGGGAGTAATAATAATGTCATCCGGATCAACGTTGATACCACGATTTTTATTCACATAATCAGCCACGATTTCGCGTGCATCACGACGTCCGATCGTAGGACTATAGTGAGTCTCTCCCTTCTTCAAACCTTCGATCGCAGCTTCACGAATATGCATCGGTGTATCAAAATCAGGCTCTCCCACAGCTAGGGAAACAACCTTGTCGAGTTGTCCGGTACGAAGCAATTCATTGGCCATGTGAGAAACAGCAAAGGCTTTCTCTGTTCCGAGACGAGTCATGGCGGAAGCAAGTGGTTTCATGATGTAATTGTTAGTTGAGACGCATTGCCATGCGTCTTTACGGATATATAAGTAAACTTTTATTTTCTCTTCAAGACCTTTCTTCCTTTCTCCACAATATCTTTCGCTAACATGCCGTATTTTTCCATCAGCTCTTCCGGCTTACCGGACTCTCCAAAAGTTCCCTGCACCCCAACCATCTCCATCGGTACCGGATGTTCTTGCACTAAAAATTCAGCAACTGCACTACCCATGCCTCCGAGCACAGAATGTTCTTCAGCTGTGACGATAGCACCACACTCTTTGGCAGCTTTCAAAACAGCTTCCTTGTCCAAAGGTTTGATAGTATGTAAATCAAGAACACGTACGCTAATTCCCTCTTTCTCAAGTTCTGCGGCTGCCAGCATAGACTGATAAAGCATCGGGCCACAAGCGATGATTGCCAAGTCTTTTCCGTCCCTGACTAAATTGGCCTTGCCAACTTCAAAAAGAGTATCTTCGGATGTTACCGTTGGCACTTTTTCACGTCCAAAACGCACAAAGACCGGACCTTTAAGTTTATAAGCAGCTTCGATTGCTTTCTTGGTCTGCCAATAATCAGCCGGCGCCAGTACTGTCATATTTGGCAGCACGCGAGTTGTTGCGATGTCTTCGAGCGATTGATGAGTCGCACCATCAGGTCCGACCGAGATACCGGCATGTGCGCCGCCAAATTTAACGTTTAGATTTGAATAACAAACCGTGTTACGGATCTGATCCCAAGCACGTCCGGAAAGGAAGACACAATAGGAGGTGATGAAAGGAATTTTACCAAGCAGACTCATACCGGCAGCCGTATTCACCATGTCTTGTTCCGAAATACCAACGTTAAAGAATTGTCCCGGATGTTTTTCGCGAAACTGTGAAGTCAGCGTGGACTTGGAAAGATCAGCGTCCAACACGACCACGTCTGGATCCTTGCTACCAAGTTCGATCAAGGCATCAGCCCAGCCCTGGCGCATCAGTTGCATTTCCGGATTTTCGAGATTGGTGATGTACATAAAATTTATTAAAGCTAGTTAGCTAACTAGCTAATTAAGCCAGTTCCTCCAGAGCGAGCTTAAGTTCTTCATCACTGGGTGCCTTGCCATGCCAGCCGGCCACGTCCTCCATATAGGAGATACCTTTTCCTTTGTGAGTTTTGGCGATGATCACAGACGGTTTACCGACAAAGGAAGTAGCTTTGGCATAAGCACGCAAAACATCTTCAATGTCGTGACCATCACATTCCACAACATGCCAGTTGAAAGCTTCCCACTTTTCTTTGAGCGGTGCTATACCCATGACTTCTTCACAAGTACCGTCAATTTGCAAGTTATTGTAATCGACTAGAGCAATTAGATTATCCAATTTGTAATGCGCAGCTGTCATGATAGCCCCCCAGATCTGCCCCTCTTGTAATTCTCCGTCTCCCAATAAACAAAAGACCTTATTTTCTTTGTGATTGACTTTGGTCGCAAGAGCAACTCCGCTGGCTATTGAAAGTCCCTGCCCCAATGACCCGGCACCTACTTCGATACCAGGAACTTTGCCCTTACCGGGATGTCCTTGCAGTGGAGAGCCAAGGTTGCGAAAGGTCCAGAGGATTTCCTTGTCAAAAAAGCCGGCTTCGGCCAAAGCGGAATAATAGATAGGAGTAACGTGACCTTTGGAAAGGATAAAGTAGTCACGCTCGGGATTACTAACATCTTTGGGATCGTAATGCATCACCGAAAAATAAAGAACAGCCATCAGCTCGACGGCTGAGAGCGAGCCTCCGGGATGTCCGGAACCGGCTGCATGCACCATCTTCACGATGTCACGTCTTAGCTCTTTGGACATTTCTATTAACTGTGGAACTGTGAAATTGTGCGGGTTTTGCATACCGTAAGGTTTTCAAATTCAGTACGTCTAATATACCCGCTGACGGATAAATTTCAAGCAGACTAGAATTTATCAGCTAAGCATGTCTGCTTGAGCAAGTTTCTTAGATGTTTCTCGGCAACTCCTAGAGTTTGTATGACTGTTTCCCTGGAAATGTCTAGTTCCGCTGCAATATCTGTCAATTCCTTATCTTCAAGATATTTCTTTTCGAGCAAAGTTTTCTGTAAATCAGTTAGTCTCTGCATCTCTGCCAGCACAATCTCCATTTCAGAACTATGTTCCAATCTTTTTAGAACTTCATCCCAACCTTTATCAGCTACAAAATCCCCCAGTACAGAATCACTGTCTTCCCCCACTGGTTCATCCAAGGAAACTATCTTGTTTGTCCTATAGTAAGCAAGCCACTCCTCAAGATTCGCTATAGTCACACTATCATCAAAAAGATCTAGTTTCTCACATTCAGCATAGAGCTCCTGGGCATTAGGATAATCTCTGTTAACTCTTTTGAATTCCTCAGTCAAGCGCTGCAAGGTCCTCTCCTTATAATTAAGTTTCTTGCACCAAGTAGTTTGTAAGGAATCGGAATTTAAGATAGCCTGCCTAATCCACCAAGAGGCATAAGTTATGAGCCGGTTATTTTTAGTGAGATCGAATTTCCGAATAGCTTTGATAAAGCCCATTACTCCTTCATTAAACAAATCCTTAAAAAGTGTTTCGTTAGCCCTCGAATATTTACGAGCCAGAGAAGCAATGATACGCAAATTATTTTTAACCAACTTATCAAGCACCACAACATCTCCTTTTTGGACTTTTTGAATCAATTCTCTTTCCTCTTCTTGGGAAAGTCTCTTATAAGAATCGATTGCTGCTGTGATGGCAGGAAGTGTTTCCATTTGGTATATCTTAAAATTGGAAAGCACTATAGCTTGTTAAGATTCTGTTTGCAAAAATTCTGCACGAATAAACCATCTTCACACTAATCATTCCGAGCCATTTCAAGCCAGTATTTTCATCTCCATTTGGATCAAAAATTCGTAGACCTGCCTACCGGCAGGCAGGTTCGTAATGGTCCCATCCCTATTCGTATTGGTCCCATCACATCTTAATCTTTTCTTAATCCTTCAATTCGTTTCACTCTCTCAGGACAAGTGTCAATACATTAATGACTATTGTAAGCATTACTAGTACCGTGCTTGTGGTGAGGGTAGCGAAGCGGAGTCGAACCATCTTTGTTTGCTATCGTTAGTTCAGGGCAATGGGTGTCCCCGGCACGCTCGCTCGCGAGCGACGTGCCCCGGGAGGGAGACTATTGTCAAAATTCCGGAAAAAGCCGCCTTTCCAGCTTGCAAAAGAATGTCAGGTATCATACAATCGCTCCCATTAAACTAATCAAAAAAATACCAGTGACAATTAAAATACCCTTCTCTCAGCAAATCTACGATTCAGCAAGTGATAAGGTTCACAGTATCAGGATAGTAGAGAACAATTCTGGTTCAAGAGAGGATCGCCGCAGATTTCGTTACCTCCTCCAAATAGGTTACCAAGATCAAGTTACTGTGAAATTAGAAATACTTCCTGAGAATGAGGAAACATTAAAAAGACTAATAGATTACGGCATCCGAAGTAGTGCTGCCAAAGCAGAAGGATATTAAGAGCAGCCCCGTATCGTAGTATTTGACAATACTCCCCGTCTTTGTTAACTTCCTGCCCGGTTTTAACCATATCTACCATGCCTCTCGAAAATCCTAATCTCAAAGTTTCTGAAGTCACTACTCCACACGAAATTGCTGTTAACCGTGGTGGCATAAGAAAGATAATTATCGCTAGTTCAATTAGAAATGGTGTTCCTATGGCCTATTATGGAACCGCTTTTCATCTCCAGATTGAACGAGAAGATGGTGTTCATATTGAACCCCACGACTTAGAAGGCAATGAAACTGTAGAGCAGATACTTAGTAGTCTTTTCCCTGAGCAAGCTGAGTAAAGATTGACAGCAGCACTCTCCCCTGCTAGACTCTTCCCGCAAATTCGGAATATATTTCTCCCGACTTCACTAATTATAAGTCGCGGATAACCCCCACAGAAATATGGCAAACAAGAGAGTTATTAATGAAGCAGGCAAAACTGCTTACGAGATCATGGTGATCCTCCCCAACGATCTGGGCGACCAGAAGACCAAGGGAGAGATTGAAGCTGTCAAAACATTGATTACGGAGCGCGATGGAGAAGTCACGCACGAAGATCTTTGGGGTAGCAGAAATCTAGCTTTCCCTATGAGGGGATATGATGCCGGCTACTATTTTGTCTTAAATTTTATCCTCCCAGGCAACAAATTGTCAGATCTCAATAAGAGTTTGAGATTGAACACTATTTTACTTAGATTTTTAATTTCTGCTACTCCTACTGATTATAAGCCGCTTGTCTTGAATGAGGACAAGGAAAGACTTGGCCTACACATTGAGCTTAGAGATCTTTCTGATATCGACAGTCTTTTCAAAAAGAGAGAAGATAAATTTGAAAAGAATCCTGACAAGAAAGGCCGACCCGAAGCTCCTGCCAAGACTGCTCCGGAAGTACGAACCCCAGTCGTAGAAAAACCCGTGAAAGTAGCTCCCAAAATTGAAGAAAAGGCCCCTGTCAAAAAAGTTACTCCGGTTGTAGAAGAAGCTCCTAAGGAAGAGGCCAAACCTGCCAAGAAAGCTGTTGTCAAAGAAGCTCCCAAGGAAGAGGAAAATGCCGAGGACAGATTGGCAGAACTCGATCGTAAATTGGATGAGCTACTCAATAAAGATCTCTAATCCGCCAGAGGCGGATCTCCGCTCCGCTTCGAGACTCTCATAATTAAGTAATTTAACATTAATCCAAAAGACACATGCGAAGCGTAAACAAAGTAATTCTGATCGGACATCTTACTCGTGATCCAGAGTTACGTCAGACCGCCAATGGTCACCCTGTAGCAACTTTCTCAATTGCTACCAATCGTTACTGGACTACCAGCGAAGGTCAAAAACAAGAATCTACTGAATTTCATGATCTTGTAGCTTGGGGAAGACTAGCTGAGATCTGTCACGAGAACCTGACCAAAGGTTGTGCTATCTATGTAGAAGGTCGCCTACACACCCGCAACTGGGATTCTCCAGAAGGTGGCAAACGTTATAAGACCGAGGTTGTAGTAAGCGAGTTAAACATTTTGATGCGCAAGAACGGTACTAGTGCAGAAGGACCAACAGGTGGCGTTGAATTTGATAAAGAGTTAGATAGCTCGACTGAAGATTTTGGATCCGAAATGGATCTCGATCTCGATTCTGGTGGACTACCAGGAGAAGAAGATAAAAAGTAATTTTAACCAGCAAGCAAGATGGCAAATCCTACTATCAAAAAACGTAATATCTTAAATCAGGCCAAGAAGCAGAAGCGTTGCATGATGTGCGTCAAACAATGCAGCCATGCTGATTACAAAGACTTGAGATTGCTCTCAACCTATCTCTCATCTTTCGCACGTATTCTGCCTCGCCGTTATACCGGCACCTGTGTCAGACATCAAAAGATGGTCACTAATGCCATCAAGAAATCCAGATTAATGGGACTTCTACCTTACACTATCCATCACAAACAATACGCCAAGGGCGAATAAGTTTCTTTTGGGAAAAGATCTATGACTTTTCACATCATTACTTTATTTCCAGAAATGTTCTCTTCAGTCTTTGAGGAGAACATTTTTTTACGCGGGATCAAGAAGGGTTTAGTTCAAGTAAACCTAGTTAATCTACGCGACTATTGCAAAGGACCTCACAAGCAGGCTTGCCTTGCCGAAGCTCCAAAAGATCGTAAGCAGGCTTGCCTTGCCGAAGCTCAGAAAGAGCGAAGGCAGGCTGACGATCGTCCTTTTGGTGGTGGCGCCGGCATGTTACTGATGCCGGAACCGCTCTTTGCTTGTATTGAGGATTTACAAAAGAAGTTTCCCAAAGCCAAAGTGATCTTTCTCACTCCGCAAGGAAAGAAGTTCACGCAAAAAACTGCCATGCGTTATGCTAAAAAGGAAGATTTAATCCTACTTTGTGGGCATTATGAAGGGATTGATCAGCGCGTGAGAGACTCTTTGGTAGATGAGGAAATTTCAATCGGAGATTATGTCCTAACTGGCGGAGAGATCCCGGCCATGATCTTAGTGAACGCCATTTCACGTATGCTTCCGGGATTTTTGGGCAAAGACGAATCCGCGGAAGAAGACTCCTTTATGCCGGCACTCGGAGGTAAAAAGGAATATCCACACTACACTCGCCCTGCCGACTTCCGCGGGATGAAGGTCCCGGACGTATTACTGTCCGGCAATCATGCGGAGATCAGTAAGTGGAGGATGAAGCATTTGAAGTAACACATTGACTTCTAATGAGTATTTCATTATAATACTCGCCAATTTTAAGTTTTTTGCATTTTATGAAAAACAATACAGAATCTTGGCCACGCCAGATTGAGCTTGGGACTGTGCCTTTTATAAAAAATCAGGTTGAAAGTTTCGAAAAATCCTTAGCAGAAAAGCTAAGCAATACTACTGAAGCACTCCGGCTTTTTCGAGAAATGCAGATTTCCGAAGATAGTAACATTAGATTTCTTTTGGCTTGTATACAATCGAAAGACCCGAAAGTTTGTGCTATTTTTGCGGAGAATATCGCAAATTGGTTAGCTGCAGCCTATGAAATTCTGGGACGAGATCATGCTAAAAATTTTCTAGCGGACATTTTACGAGAATCTTCAAAAAGTGCTCTTGATAAAATATCCCTATGGCTACCGATAATTATTGAATTTGATTCCGAAAATGCGGAAGAAGCAGCAAATCTTCTTATAAAACAGCAAGCACACATTTCTCTTGAGCAATTCAATCATTGGGCCAGTCTCTTTTCTGAGAATTTTGGCATCGAAAAAGTAAAAGCGATTTTGGGAGATTTTGCCGAAACAAATTCTGACTTATTCAAAAATATATCCTGGATGAAGTTTTTTGCCTCTGATCAGGATTTTATTAGAAAATTGGCAAATCAAAACCTGCGAGCATTCCCCTCAGCAGTTGCCAAGTATCCGGATAATTTTTCGCACATCTTCGTGAGGAAGCAGGTTGTAGAACTTATCCAAGATTGTGCTCGCCAAGATTTCCGAGGAGCTTTGAATTTGCGTGGACATTACCGGCACATAGCAGATCCCAACGAAATCTTAGAAGGGGTTATTGAAGATCATCCTTGGAAAACATTTCCAGCTACATGGCTCGATACTCGTGTTGCCGTAAGTAAAGGAGATCGCATCGAAATCTTCGAGGCTCAAGAGTTAAGAAGAACCTCTAGAACAGCTTTATTGTATTCCTTGATTCGAAGAAAAGCTCCCAAACAGGAAAATGTGAAATATATTTAAATCGGTAGTTCTTAAGCCAAGAAACAGCAAATCTTTTGCCAAAATCCGTGGCATCTGCTCTTTAATATACTTCGCACTTAAAATCTTCTCCCCTCGCTAGGTCTATCTGCATATCTTGCTACCTGTACTCTAGACGGTGAACGTGGAGTGCGTCTTTGTCTATGAGAAGGACCTGCTACAACTACCGGTTCAGGTTTGGATTCAGGCTTTTCCTGTCTTTCAATAGTTTCAGCTCCTGTCAAAGGTGTTCCTAAATATTCATTCGGATTAACTTCTTCCTTTGCTGCTTTTACTAACAAAGTTGATAACGTAGATCTCTTCCTCGCAATCTCATTTTTCAATGTCTCCAGATTTTCCTTGCTTATTTCATCACTCCAACCACCACCTTTAAGAAATTCCTCGAGAATATCTAACTTGTCATCGTCAAAAGCCTCCAATACGTTCTTTAAATCGACCAGTGTTTTGTAATCTCCAAGTCCTCGCATCACATCAAGCACTTCCTTTCTCTTCTTACCAAGACTTTTAATAGAACCATTTTCGAATTGACTCATTTGTGAATAGTTAATTTATTACAGGAGGGTATCTTATCTTGACGAATTCAGTTTGTCAAAGTAGAATTCTCCCCTTTTATGCTAAATCAATTTCATGAATAATGCTGATGAACTCAAAGAGCTTGCTTGGGCAAATATGCGCAAAGAAGACGAGATCGACAACTGGCCGATTATGGGTTCAGAGGTACCGGACAGAGATCCCAGCATGCTCACCAGAGTACTGTTATCCGATATCACAGCAAATGTAATCAAACAAGTCAGAGCAAAAATCAGAGAGTTGGGTATCGAGGAGAGCCCCTGTTTTGATGAAGGAAACAGTGTTCAATTCCGTTTTTTGACAGACACGATGCTGAAATACTCGAGAACTCCTGAGCAAATAGGAAATATGGCCAATGGCTATCTGGCTTTTTGCTATAGAGAATCGGGACAGATGAGAAACCCTCTTCTTGACAGTATCAACAGAGATTACGAATACCATCTCCGTCCTCATGTCATCGACATGTCTTGTTTTGGTCCCAAGAAAATGTCGATCTTAGAAAAAAACTTCGGTGATGCTAAATTTCGCAGCCTCAAAGAACATAGTCGCAATCCAATCCTGGAGACAGTTTCGCATGGTTTAGCACAAGGACCTATCGAAAGATACTCCCAGGAACCATTTTATGATGGTGCTTATTTTATCATGTCAGATCCCGATTTTGTGGATCACGATGGTATTTATAGAGACAAATTAATTGAGAGAAAAGTTCCGGAGGACAAACGAATGACAAAAGATAAACTTGCCAGACTACTGCAAATGCCAGATCTTGAGAAATATATTCTGGCTGATCATTTCATGGATGGGCCCAGCATTGGATCAAATCTTGCCATTATTGCTGAATATTTCTGTGAAGTAGATGAGGCGGTTTATCTGAATTCTAATGAAGTAGCGGATATTGAAAAATGGATTAAGGGTAAATTCTTCCGGCACAATCCCCCCCTAGAAGTAGCATTTTACGTCTGGGCTAGGTTTCAACACACCGAATTTGAAAAAGCTGCTGAATTTATAGAAGGCCATATCTTGAAACGTCTCAAAGAAGATGAACCTTGGATCTTTGAAGCTGTAGGCAAGTCAAAGAAAGCTAATGAACAAGGTTCTCTCTTTAGAATCCTAATCACTGCTTTCAAGAACCTAAAAAATGATCCAAATCATCCAAACTTTCAACGTTTAATACAAATTATCCCTGGCAGAGAAATCTGTCATATTTTCACCAAGAGTAAAAACGAAAATTACAGAGCTGCGACCGAGTATTATTTGAAGAATTTGGATCTTAATTTAAGACATGTAACCAATGATTATTCGGAAGAGAGATTGCGTAAAAATCCACAACAGATGATAATAGATATCCTGAGTGAACCAGATTCCTCCATTCAGGACTGGAAAGTTCATGAAGGATTTGAACTTTTAGATCCTATCGCAATTGCCTGGTTTGATAAAAGTATTAGAAGTTGGGGAATCGCTACTATCAGAAATAATATTTTTAAAAGCTTGGATCAATATGATCTCACCGGTCTTTTTGTATTTAGAAATACCGTAGTCGCTCATATCAGTAATCCTAGAATAAAGACTAAATTAGAAGAACTGATTACTACTCTAATTGACAAAGAGTATGGAGAAGAGTTAAGCAAGGGAGTAAGGCTGGAGGTATTGGCAAGTATGGTGAGAGGAGAAGAAGTTGACCAAGCTAAACTAATTCCTGCCATCAAAGATCTACCTCCCGAGATGAGAAGGATGCCGAGCGCTGGAAGATTGCCCGAACTAGCTGAAAAAGCTTTTATTGCTAGCGCCTTCAAGCACGTACGAGGAGGAGATGAAATCGTTAAATTTCTCATGAGAGAAAAGAATCGCCACTCAATGAATGTGGTCGAGCTAATCTATCCTTTTCCTGATGCTCCCAATCATGAAATTCTCCAAGAATACGCAGAATCACCAAATCTCCTGTTGTTTTTATCAATGTCCACCATCTTGATGTACCTAGGGTATTCCAGAGATGATATAAAAGAAACCATACATAAGCTCGTAGAAGAGACTGAGAATGAAAGGAGACCTGAACTAAGTACCGCAGGACTTGAATGGGAACAAGTAGGTGGAAGTGTTGGCGCAGAGATCGCAACCGATCATTTTGCTGAATTATTCAATGTGCTACCACAGGGAGGAGACACTTGTTGCAATGAAATATTGAGTCATCCATCCACTAGTGCTGCCGCACAAAATAAACTTATAGAAATCATCACAGACCCCAGACACGGTTATATGAATCCAGATAGGATGTGGTCTATGCAGGCCAAAGAAGGAGTACCTCTTTCATCCTTGCATCTCAACGTTGGTGTTCCAAAGGACTTAGATATCTCAAGCACTCAAATTGAAGGATACCTAGCTCCAATCTTGAGAGCAGCAGCCGTTTTAAGAGGAGGAAACGCCGAAGATAATTACGGCCTCAGAGGATACGCTAGACGCTGGGCCAGTGGATCTCTCCTTGATGTACTTGGCGATAAACATCCAGGTGTAAAACTAGAAGTCAGAAGTACAGCCCTAGAGCAAGATGGTAGTCATAGCGAAGAAATCGACAATCTGGTCATGATCGCTTCCTCCTGTATGCAGTATGCTAAAGATGCCAACGGGAAATCTATAACTTCGTCAGGAAAGATTATGGCGCAGATATTCGATGAATTTAGTAAGGAAGTAGATAGACTTAAGTTTGCAATTGATCAGGCTGAAGAGGCTCGTAGGTTACTCAATTCTTATGCTCGTAAGATTAAGGCTGAGTTGGGATTGTAATTTCAAGACACTCTATCTTTTGCCAAAATCCGTGGCATCTGCTAGATTTAGCGATGTTGAATAATTCAAAATTCAACATTTAAAATTTATAATTTTATTCTAATGAGAATAGGCATCGATACCCGTATGTACTCGCCCAAATTCACTGGTATTGGTAGATACGTCAAAGAATTGATTGACCATATCACCAAACTCGATACCGAGAATGAGTACATTCTGTTTTTTAATGATGAGGAATATTCACAGTACATGGCACCCAACGCCAGAGTGAGTAAACGTCGCGTCAAAGCGAAACATTATTCATTGGCCGAACAGACCAGTTTTACCAAAGCCCTCAATACTGAAGAACTAGATTTGGTACACTTTACCCATTTCAATGCCCCTATCCTTTACAAGAAACCCAGTATCGTGACTTTGCACGATCTGACTCTGACTAAGTTTCCTGATGAAGAACGTAGTAATTTTGTGAAGAAGTTCGGTTACCAGATGACGATCAAAAATATCGTCCAGAAGGCCAAGCGCATCATTACAGTTTCAGCCAATACCAAGGAAGATACCGTGCAATATCTAGGTGCCAAGATTGAAAAGATTAAAGTAATTTACGAAGGTGTTGGATCAGAATTCAAGCCTATCCAAGACGCAGCAGCCCTCAGCGCAGTCAAACAGAAATATGGTATCACTAAGCCTTTCTTCCTCTATGTGGGAGCTTGGAGAAAGCACAAGAATCTGGTCATGTTGGTCAAAGCTTTTAATCTTTTTAAGAACAGCCACGGCCTCGACTACCAATTAGTGATCGCCGGCGGTAATCAGGATCAAAACAGTGAGGTTTTGAAAACTATTCAAGATTTCGGTCTCAAAGCACACATTGTGACTCCCGGATATATCGATGATCTAGACTTGCCCGCTCTTTACTCCGCTGCTACCGCCTTCACTTTCCCTAGTCTCTATGAAGGATTTGGCCTACCAATCCTGGAATCCATGGCCTGCGGTACAGCTACCTTACTTGCCAATAGCTCCAGCATGCCGGAAGTTGCCGGCCAAGATAACGCTATCTTCTTTGATCCAAACAGTATGGAACAAATTGCCGAAAATATGTACAAGATTGTCACTGATGAAGCACTAAGGACCAGTCTAGAACAAAAAGGTCTTGAGCGTGCCAAGCAATTTACCTGGCAAAAAATGGCTGAGCAGACACTAGCTATTTATAAGGAAGTCGGCGCCGAGATTGCCAGTAAAACGGCTGCCTCTCCTCCTTCACCAACACCAACAGCTCCTACTCCTGCAGCACCGGTAACCATTACTCCCCCACCGGTAGCAGCCCCGAAGGCCACAAAACAAGCAGAGCCTCCTAAAGCTGAGATACCTGAGGAATAAGAATCAGTGGATAGTGACTAGTGATAAGTGATTAGACAAGTTTGCTATACTAGTCACTTGTCACTAACAACTAATCACTGCCTTCTTGTTCATAAAACTTTCTGAGATCGTACCGCAGTATTTTAACAAGTATAACTTGAGTGATACCGCCAAAGCGGCTCAGGTCGTGGATTTTGTGAATCAGATTTTGAAAGAGCAGTTTGAGAAAGAAGCTCAGGCCCTGACTCTCAAAGACATGGTTCTGACAATTGGCGTCAGCTCAAACGCTGTCGCACAAGAAATACAAATGGGTAAACTCGCACTTTTGGACCAATTAAAAGAGAGATTTGAAGAGGAAAGAGTGAAGGATCTGAGATTTAAGGTTCAAAAAGCTGAGAGTTGTTAGATTGTTACCTTGTTAGATTGTTATCAAGCCATTTGAACCATTCTGCCCATTTGCTTAAGTCCAAGTGCCAGTGTGAGTTACCAGAATGGCCCACCCTAAACCCTAGCCCCTGTTCCCAACCATTTTCTCCAGCCAGTAAGCCCGAAGGGCGCAGCCAGTTTTAAATTTCTAATTACCCTAATTACTAAACCCTAGCCCCTAATCCCTATTTATGAAACTCATCAAAGATCACAATTCACAATACGTCCTGCGCATTGATAAAGGCGAAGACGTGCTCGAGCAAATCAAATCCTTCTGCACTGAGAAAAAGATCGGAGCCGCTTTCTTTTATGGCATCGGCGCTACGGACAACTGCTCACTTTGCTGTTATGAGATTGAAAAAGGCATTTATCATGACCAGGAGCTAAAGGGACACAGAGAAATTGTAAATCTGATCGGGAATGTTACGAAAAAGGACGGCGAAGTGATGATCCATGCTCACGCCGGTGTCGCCGACCAGACCTTGCAAGTGATCGGCGGTCATGTAAAGAAGATGCAAGTCTCTTGGACTTGCGAAGTCTTTTTGCAAGTATTTCCAGGAGAAATTAAGAAGATTACGCCGCCCGGAAAAGAGGCTTCGTTGATGGAGTAAAGAACATTGTTATATTGTTAACTTGTTGGATCAAGCATAGACAAGGTTTGGACGGAGAGAAAAGCGCTCAGCTACGCTCTGTTGATTTTTTACAGAAAAGTGTTATAATTCAAGACCTATTATCTCTTTATGCAGCTCAAACAACGTATTTTACAGCTTTTGCAACAAATCGGTCTCTCCGAATCGGAGGCAATCTTTCTCGTAGCAGCCAATAGAAAGGAAGATCAAACAATAAATGATGTTCAAAGAGAATCAGGCTTATCTCGCACTTCTACTTACCGCTCTTACGAAAGCTTACTTTCTCAAGGATTAATTCAAGTTTCAAACCACAAATGGCGTAAAACAATTAGTTCTGTTCCGCTCGCAAAAGTTGCGGAAAAAATTGGTAAAGCACAACGCAAACTCAGAAAAGCTGAATTAGAGCTAAGAGAGCTGAGTTGTTTAGATTTATTCAGCCAAACAGAAGATCCGATCGAGATCATTACAGACCAGGATAAGATCAATGAAAAATATTTAAGCATCTTGAGTGATAATTGGGAGAATCTGTTGTGCTACGGATCAATTGAAAGACTCCTAGATATTTTTGGACAAGAGATAGAAATGAATTTCATCAGACAGCGTTGTAATAAAGGTAAAAAAGGTTTCGGTGTCCTAACTGAACGGGGAGAGTTTACTAATTTTTTATTGCCAAGATGTCAGGAGGAATTCAGAAGTATTAAATTTGCTAAACAGGATCCTGATAATAGTTACGTAACTTATCTCTTTGGAAATGAGATTAATATTTGGTCTTTGGATCCGGAATTGGGTAAAAAAGGTGTCATTATCCGTGATCCCATTATTGTGAAAAGTTACTTCAATATGTTTGATAAAATCTGGCAGAAAGCCTAGTTCGTCCCAAAACCTGAGAAAAGTATTGCGCTTCCCTGAAAGTTCTGTAATAGATTACATAGTTTATTTTGCTTACTCTAAATAGTTGTCATATGCTAAAGATGAAAATTATTCCTTATTCAAAATTCATAATTCACCATTCAAAATTTATGCTCTGTCACCACTGCCAACAAGATTTCGCACTAACAGAACTTGATCAAAAGTTTCTAACTAAGCTGCAAGTTCCGGAACCTACTATCTGTCCCGACTGCCGCCGCAAGCAGAGACTGGCTTTCTGGCCTTTTGGGATTTTGCAAAAAAGAAAATGTGACTTTTCCGGTGAGGATATCATTTCGACTTTCCCGGCAAATGCTCGTTTTCCGGTTTATCATCGTGATCACTGGTTTAGCGACCAGTGGCAAGCTCCCGAGCAAGAGATCGATTGGCAGAGACCTTTCTTGGAACAACTTTACGAGCTGCAATGCCAGACTCCCCATTTTCATCGCTTGAGCAAAAATGCTGAGAATAGTGAGTACGCTGATGACGTTTGGGATACCAAGAATGCTTACATGAGTCGTTCTATGGCAGATTGTGAAGATGTTTCTTACATTTATAGAACAATCGGTTCAAAAAATTGCCTGGATCAGACTTACTGTTTTGATATGACGCAATCTTATGAGTGCACTTATTGTTTTCAAGGATACAATTTGAAGTTTTCTTTGAATTCTAGAAATTGCACCGATTCATATTTTCTTTACGACTGCCGAGGCTGCACGAATTGTTTTATGTGCTGGAATTTAAGAAATAAGCAATATCACATTAGAAATAAAGCTTATTCCAAAGAGGAATATGAAAAGATGATAAACACTTTTAAGCTCAATTCGAGAGCGTCTTTAGCTAAGTTTAAAGAAGAGTTTGAGCAACATTTAAGAGAAGATGCTTATCATCAGATAGGTTTCAATAACAAAATTGAAAATTCCAGCGGTAATTATTTGGATAGCTGCAAGAATTGCCAAAATTGTTATTTCTTAGAGAAAGCTGAAGATTGTCTAAACGTAATGAGAGGACTAGAAGACAAGGATTGTTATGATACTAGCGGACTTCTGCGTGGTGAACTTTGTTACGGAATTTGCCAATGTACAGATCTACACAAGGTAAATTTTGCTTACTATTCGGTCGATTGCAGCGAGGGTTACTACATCGATCAATGTTTCAATTCAAAACATTTATTTGGCTGTGTCGGATTGAAGCGCAAAGAGTACTGCATTCTAAACAAGCAATATACCAACGCTGAGTATGAAGAGCTGGTATCGAAGTTGATCGAGCACATGAAGAAGAATGGCGAATGGGGTAAATTCTTTCCTTACAAATTCGCTTACAACGGATTTAATCTATCTTTGGCGGCCTTTTATTACACAGAAACTCCTGAATCGATCACGAAGCTGGGTGGTTTTTGGGAAGAGCCACCTACAAGTGAAGTCCAAGGACAAGCTGCCAAAACTTTGCCGGATCTAGCGGAGGATATCAGTGAAAAGTTCATCAATCAGGTTTACAACTGTGCCAAGACCGGTAGACCTTATAAGTTCGTGAAGCACGAGCTTGAGTTTTACCGCAAACATAAGCTTCCCCTGCCAATTTACTATCCCGAAGAACGTAACCGCGAACGTTTTGCGCATATGGTGCCTCTCAATCCCAGGCAGCTCAATTGTACTTGTTGCAAGCAGGAAACAACCACTTATTATCCGGAAGATTGGGGTTACAAGAACATCCTTTGTGAAAAGTGCTATCTAGAGAAGGTGTATTAGTCTTGCCAAAAATAGAATATTATGCTAGTTTAAGCGCCATAATTTATTTTATGAGCATTGAAAGAGAGCTAGAATCTCTAGAAAAAGCTCTAAACGGTACAATACCGCCAGAGCTTCGAGCAGAAGTAAAAGAAATTCTTAGCGGAATTAATACAAATTGTACGCAAGAGAAATTGAGAAAGGTTGCAGAGGATTTATCGGCATACCTAAGAGAAAAAGGCATCAAAAACATCGATCTCCTCAATCTAAATCTTTGCGCTGGACGTTATCTGGATTCTATTTTTGAGGGTGCTGAAGCTCAAGATTAGTTTTCTTAATCTCAGGGAAACCTTTTTGGATCAGGTTTTGCAGAATATCGTCAAATTTCGTCACAGCCTCCTTTTCACCAACTTTTTGCGAAACAAGTTGTCTTGAGATACCCCTCAAGAAATGGACAAAAGCATCATCTTGATATCCCTCTCTTTGTAAAATTTGCTCAAGGCTTTTTTGTCCTTTGATGTGTAAAGTTTTACCTGATTTTTCAGAAAGGCTTGTTACAAAATCACCATAACGCTTTTGGCTATAAAATTTACTGTCATGATCTTCGATCAAAACTGCTTCTCCCTTCCCAAAAGCTATAATAAAGTTCTTTCCTTGATAGTTATGCTTCATGTATCTACCTTGTAAACTATCGCCAAAAATTTCAGTCAGATTTGCGACCTCAACTTTACGCAAACCGGGCCAGTCTTCCAAAGATTTACTTAGATTCACTTGCTTATGTTTTTCTCTCTCCAAGTTTTCATCCTGAAGAGAGTCGGAGAAGATTCCGTACTTGAGATTTTCTGCCTTTTGTTCAACGTACAAATCAAGCACTAACAATAAACATTCCAAATCAGCTTTAGCTAACTTTGTCACATCTTCTTTCCATAACTTACGAAAAAGTTCTTGAAGAAAACTAGCCAGCGCGCTCTCCAGTACATAATCCCAATCTTCAGGCAAAAATTGTTCACGTATTTTCTGAGCTGTCTCGATATAGTTTCTGAGATTATCTAGATCTCGTGTATCAATTTTCAAGATACTCCTCAGATACTTTGCGAAAAACTCTTGTTCCTTTTGATTTAGGCGAATTTCCGAATCCTTTTGGGACAATAATTTACTTAAATATACATAGCATTGTTCCACATTTTGCGGCTTTTCAATCGGATTTCCCTCCGTACCCAGCTCGTACTCAGCATTAATAATCTCATCCACCCTTTCGCTGGCAAAACGCTCTGGCCAAAGCTGTCTTTCCTCCAACGGGTCAAGTTTTCCAGTTTGTTCCAAATCTGCCATTTTGTGCTAATAAATCCCTCTATTATAACACAAAAGGGGCTCCAAAAGAAGACCTCTTAGCCTTTCCTTAATCTTACAGTAAACTCCCCTGTCTCTCCTCACTCCAAGGCACCCCCAAATGCTCATAAGCAGCACGGGTAGCGACGCGGCCGCGCGCGGTACGTGTCAAAAGTCCTTGCTGAATCAAAAAAGGTTCATAAACATCTTCGATAGTTTGCGTTTCCTCGGAGAGCGCGGCCGCTAGCGTACTTAGACCGACCGGTCCCCCCTCAAATTTCTCAATCAAAAGTTTTAGCAGTTCATAGTCTGTCTTGTCTAGACCTTTTTCATCAACGTGCATTTTACTCAAAGCCTCCTTGGCTACTTCCTCGGTAATCACACCATCAAAAGAAACTTCGGCGAAGTCACGTACGCGCTTGAGTAAACGATTGGCGATACGAGGGGTAAAACGTGCCCGACTGGCGAGTTCTCGTAGCCCTCCTGCGTCAATCTGAACTTTCAAAATCTTGGCTGAACGTTCGATGATCGCAGCAATTTCATCTATAGTGTAAAAATCAAGACGAGTCACACTCCCAAAACGATCACGCAAAGGAGAAGAGACATTGCCTACCTTGGTAGTCGCTCCAATCAAAGTAAAGGGCGCGATTGAGAGACGCATGGAACGGGCAGAAGGTCCTTTACCGAGGATAATATCAAGTTTGAAGTCCTCCATCGCAGAGTAAAGCACTTCCTCGACGGTGCTTTTTAAACGATGAATTTCATCAATGAAGAGGACGTCGTTGGGCTTGAGATTGGTTAGTAAACTAGCCAAGTCACCGGCACGCTCGATCGCGGGCCCGGAGGTCGTACGAATACTAACTCCCATCTCGTTGGCAATAATGCAAGAAAGCGTGGTCTTGCCAAGTCCGGGAGGACCGTAGAGCAAAATATGTTCGAGTGGCTCTTTGCGCTTTCTAGCCGCTTCGATAAAGATCTTGAGGTTGTCCTTATTCTTGGTTTGTCCGATAAATTCCTCTATTTTACGCGGGCGCAAAGAATTTTCATCGGAAGCTTCCGATTCATTTTTAAGTTTGGAGCTGATGAGACGATTTGAGTCTTTCTCTATCATAGTTATATTTTTATCCTGCGTAGCATAGTGGAGTAGGATTCGATCATGGTTTTATAATCAGCTAACTAGCTAATTAGCTTGTTAGAGCCATTCTTATGCGTTCTCCGACATCTTTTACATCCTCTGGCACCTGTTCCAACATCTTCACGGCTTCATATTTGGCATAACCAAGAGACAACAAAGCTTCGAGTGCTTCGTCATTGATAACTTTGTTGGTCAAAGTTTTAGCGTCTCCGTTTAAACTAACTTTCGCTTTGAGCTCTACGATAATGCGCTCGGCCGTTTTCTTGCCGATACCCGGGAACTTCGCAAGACTTACGGCATCTTCCGAGAAAATCGCCTGCTTCACAACTTCGGCCGGTGAAGCCAGAATCCCCAGTGCTGTCTTGGGACCAACTCCAGAAACAGAGATAAGTTGTTTAAAAAAAGCTAGTTCTTCTTTTTCCAAGAAACCATAGAGAGAAATATCACTTTCAGAAACCTGAGTATGAATAAAAAGCCGAGCCTCTTCCCCATTGGCCAATTCCCCTGCCGTGGCAGCAGAAACTTTTACCAAGTAACCAACACCATTCACATTCAAAGTGATGGAATTTAATTCTCGTTCTAAGACTATGCCGTGTAGATAGGAGATCACAAATGGCTAGTTAGCTAATTAGCTTTGAAAGCATAGCAAGATTGAGGGTTTTGTAAAAGGTGAGTGAGCGAAAAGAGTGGCTAGTGAATAGTGGTAAGTGTGTAGCACTAAGCGCTAGTCACTAATCACTTTCCACTTATCACCATTTTCCGCTATAATCCCTCCCGTAAGTTTTAAATTACTCTCTTATGGACATCTCACGTTTTTCCGAAAGTTCCTACTGGTTCGCCAAAAGTCCCGGCTCGGATTTTGCCTTGCTTTACCCTGTGCTTTTTTTCTCAACGATCTTATTGGTCTTGGGGATTGCTCTCTCAGTCACCCTGCAATTTTCACCTCTGCCCAAAGCTCTACGTCCATATTTAAAGAAAATGAGCTCCCGTCTCTACACTTTCGCTATCATTGCCTACCTCCTCAGCTTCTTCCGTTACGAAGGCGCTATTTTGCTTTCCATGAGGTTATGGTGGCTAGTCTATGCTGTCTTTTTCTTAATTTTCCTTATTCAAAGTATCTTGAATTTAGCCGTGCATTATCCCTTAGACATCAAAAAAATGCATCAGCAACAAAAATCCAAACGTTACAAACCAGGTAAGAAATAATTACTTAGAAAACTGTCAGTGAGAGTGCACTAAGAATAAAATCTTATTCATATTCATACTTATTCACTTACTTACTGATCCGCCGAAGGCGGAACTTAAGCACTGTTTTTCAGTAAGGATTCTCTTCCGCAAAGAACTCTACTTGAAGTCCTTTGAACTTGCTCTTTAGTAATTTCCCGAGTTCCTGTACCCCCAAGGTCTCAGATTTATAGTGTCCCAGCCCGATGTAAGCAAGTCCCGTCTCGCGACAAAAAGCCGGAGTCGGTTCGTGAATTTCGCCGCGTATCAAAACATCAACTTCACGGGCAGCTTCATCGAGAGCAAACATACCACCACCGCTTACTACTGCAATTTTCTTAACTTTCTTTTTATTGCCGGAAATTAACTCCGCTTTAGTTCCAAAAAGTTTTTCTAACTTTTTCTGCAAGTCACTAAGTGAAATTTCCTTTAGCTCTCCCTGAAAACCGATCTTTTGTCCATGATATTCACCAAAGGGTTTGATCTTAGTTAAGCCTAATTTCTTCACTGTTAAAATGTTATTTCCAACTACCGTATGCATATCGAGTGGCAAGTGATAGGCCACTAGATTAATTTTATTCTCAAGCAAGAAGCCTAAGCGCTCGGCCAAGTTGCCGGTCACCGTCAGATGTTCGTCATTCCAAAGTAGTCCATGATGCACCAGCACCAGCTCGGCAGCAACTTTCTTAGCGTATTCGAAGACTTCCAAATTAGCACTAACAGCTGTCACGATCTTTGAAATCCGCTCATTGCCCTGCACTTGTAAGCCGTTCGGGCAGACGTCCTGGACACTGTCTACCTCCAGATAATCATTCATAAAAGAAACTATCTCATCGCGTGAATAAGACATAATTTATAATTTAATTTTATTATTCTTTTTATAGACCACAGATCTATGTTTGATCGCCAGAATTTTAACATTTTTTCCTTCTATTCTAAAAACAACCCTATAATCACCAACTCGTAACTTACGATAGCCTTTTAACGAACGCCTCAGTGGTTTTCCAAAAGTTTCCGGATTAGATTCCAGCTTATCCTCAATACTCTTACGAATTCTTGTCTTATTCGCAGAGCTCAGCTTGGGAATATCAATCTCAATTACATCTTGATGATATTGAATTATATAAGTCATGACCAAGCTTTAGCATGCGAAACAAACTTAGCTGCTTTGTTATCTCTTTGTAAAGCCACCAAATTCAAGACATCATCTTCTTCGATCTCCACTGCATTTTGAATAAGCTCGGAAGCCTTAGTTGCTAACGGCACATTGTCTCTTTCGGCAAGCAAGACCAGCACATTTTCCAAAATAGGAGTAAGCGTTACGTTTAATCTTTTCTTGGTAGTTGGCATTTTAAAATTGATTACTAAGCGAACTCAGTGTATCACAAGTGTATCACCTAGGTCAAGCGCCTTGCCAGATGAAAGAAAGTTAACTATATTAATGACCGCAATTTCGCTTTAGTTTAAGGGGGCTAGTCCCGTTGCTTGAGCGAAGCGATTATTTGGGGCTATAGCTCAGCTGGCTACCCGCCCGTACCGAACGGTACGTTCGGGCGGGGAGCGCTTGCAAAAAAGAGCTATTGTTCCAAACAGTAATCTACAATTCGGGGCTATAGCTCAGCTGGCTAGAGCGCTTGCATGGCATGCAAGAGGTCGAGGGTTCAAGTCCCTCTAGCTCCACCATTCGACTCGCATGAGCTACGCTCAGAGCTCGCTCATGGTCTACGACCACTTTTTGCGCATTGTTACTTACAATGACCAGACGAGTCGAGTGTCCTGAGCGAATGGAATGAGTCGAAGGGCAAACACGCTTAAGTGGCTTTCTTAAAGATATCTAAGAATACGTACGATAATCTAAAGAAGACTTATAACTATCGCCACAGTAGCTAAATTCCTTCCTCTAGAAGCTTTTTCCCTTTGTTGCTTAGAGCTGGTTTCTTAAGGAGTTCATCGAATTTATCTTTAGCTCTTTTGAAATTTTCTGTATTCATTTCAGCAAGGTATTCTGGTGTGCCTTTCTTCAACTCTCTTGCTTTAAACTCTTCCGGGTTGGGAAGTGTTTTTTGCACAAAGTCTGTATTTGTACGAAAAAATTCTTCAATCTCCTGCAAAACACGTATTTGTTCTGCTAAATGTTTTTTCATACTTTGTATATTCTCACTACTTTCTTCATCATTGTATTCAAAAGGTCTCTTTTGCTGATAATGCGCCTTAGCCTTAAAAATCTCGCGAGTTACGTCGTCTTTTATCTCAGTAGCTGCTCCCTCAATTCTAACTAAATTGTCTAAGAGTTCTTGTATTCTTTTGCCTTTGTGGTAGTCCGATTCTGGAGTAAATGTTTTTCTTAAACGATATCTGATTAATTCCTTGAGTATCTCGGCCGTGGTATCTTTCTTATTTGAGATTTTGAGATATTTTAGAATTTCATTCTTGATATTATAAAATGAACTAACTATCTGCCCGTAATCATCGTAAAATTCTCCAAAATCTGCTGTTCCTATAGCTAGATCCAAAAGTTTCTTTTCTCTCTCAGTGAAGGGAAGGTCTTGGTTTGTAACCTTGAGAGCTGAAAATTTTCTTTTGTCCATGCTATCAAGGTAAATACCAACCCCATTAAGCGAACCAAATATACCCAAATTATTGGCTACTGGTGCTACACGAATTTTACTGTTTCCACCGTTTGTCGCATGTCTGGCAGCACGAGTTATTAGATTCCAGCGATACTTAGCATCGTCAGATAATTCAGCTACTGCTGTTTGCATAGCTTCAGAATAATTTAGGGCTGGAAGCTCATTCTCCTTATCCAGCTGGTCAAGCATCAATTCTACAGAAAAGTTTGCCAAGTTTTTTAACTCTATCCGAAACGCACCTTTCGTTTCTGCTGAAACAAGAATCTCTATATCGCCATGCTTGCTATCAAGATGAATTCCGTTGATATCTCCAAAGGCAATTGTAAAATCAGACTGTCGAGAGCGAACAAACGCTTCTACAGCTTGTGGAATCCATTTGTATTCTGCCATAGCTAGCTCTGCTTCAAAGAGTTTTCTCAGTTCAAACATCTTAAACTGGTTGATCTGTTCCTGATCTTTACCAATAAACGACTCTTCGGGAAATTTATTCAGCATGACCGTAAATTCATCAAGAGGTACTTTTTCCATATCTTCCGTATAAACTAAGCTATTTGGATTCATTGTATTATTATCTAATAATCCGCTAATTGTAACTCAAAAATAGACATTTTGCAATCTTAACAAGCTCTTGCAAGTTTTTTATTTAGCAAATCCAGTCTAGAAAATACGGATTTGACAAGCTCACATCCGCTGTGTAAATATTCCTTCCTTTAATTAACTCAAAATTTCTATGCCAGTAATAACGCCTGTTTCTGTAGATTATCAAACAAAGCCTATCCCAATTCAGGATATCATCATGGGTGAGATCGGAGTCTGGGGCCGAGAGAGAGCCAGCGCTATTCTGAGTATCTTAACAGAAGACCGTGAGCTGGAACGTCCCATCGCTGGACAAGAAGATTGGAAACCTACAGACTTGAACACCTACCTTGTGTGGGAACTTTTGGAATCTCTAAACAATACTACTGCCAGAGGTGGTTTTTCAGATTCCAGCGAGTATGTATCAGTCGAGAGAAAATGCGCCAAGAGACCAGTAAAACCAAGTGATTTTAAGGATCTACGAAATAAATTATTGCGTAATTTAGAAGGATTTCTAAATACCAACAACGCAGACGACTTAGATAATTTGCCAAAAGAAGCAAAAAAAGTCACTATCACCAGATTTACAGCCAATGGAGCTGTGTGTACAGATGGCATTTACCTCCCCAATGGTTCATTTGAGGCTAGTCTCAAGGGCCAGAAACTTCCTGAAGTAATAGTCATACCTGCTCCCGAACTTGACGATGGTGGCAATAGAGACGTTTACAGACAGCTTAGATAAAAACTTTGGTATAGGAAAAAGAGGCGACGACTCCTTTTCCAGATCGTACTCCTGATTTGTGTAAGGAAGGATCACACATGGTAAGTGCAGGAGATTCTTGGTAGGAAATTCCGAGGTAGGTTGCGCAAGGTGAGAACCCGGATGAAAAGGAAGTCCGAGCCGTGCGCTTCGAATAGTCGTCGCCTCTTTTAAAATTTTCAGGGAAGATTCTTCCCTGTTCTGCAAGTACTTTGATACTCAAAGAACAAGGAATAAACAATTGAACGTTAATATAATCCAAATTATCTGATTTGTCAAGACTTTTGTCTCCCAGCTCACATCTGAACAGTCAAAACCTATTTACTTTCAAGTCTCAAGGTGTTAAATTGATCTCCTTTCATAACTAACCCTTAACACTATGAAGAAACTAGTGAGTCTCAGTTTTGTAGCTCTGCTCACAGCTACTCTGGCCATGCCAGCTGCTTTCGCGAGCGTCAGTTTTGAGGATGGAGAGCTCGAATTGGGCAGTAAAACCAATCTCTCAAACACTGAATTGCTGGATTGTGAGTTTTATCCTACCGCCAATCGTGGTGATGAAGATGAGGAAATCGGTATCTATGTTTGCAGTAATGACGATGAAGTGGATTTCGAAGACATCTTGAGCAAGTCTGATATCAAAGATATGATTGATTATTACAGTGATGAATACGATTATTATCCTACTAGCAACAACAGTTCTACCCGTTACACCAGCACCGGTACTTACCGCACAACTCCTACCTACACTGCTCCTGCTACTCCAAACTATGGCAACACCAAGGTTTGCGTACAACAACCGACACTGGATGGTCTCGGAACTTACCTAGATTGCAGCAACCTGCAAGGAGGTAATCAGCAAGGTTATGCTTACTATGATTCCAGCAAGGTCCCTCGTCTGATGCCGGTTCCGGCCAATCCTTACTACGGTTACGGCTACTATCCTTATTACTAGGATTCAAAAGTTTTAATCTCACAGGAAAGTGTGGTCTCAAAGCGAGGCTGCACTTTCTTTAATATGCAGTGCCAGTGTGAGTGCAAGTCAAAGTGTGAGTTACCAGCTTCTTGCACATGCACTGGCTTCTCACACTCGCACCAGCTATGATAGCTGTGTAAAAGATATTTCATGAAACTCCCCCTCACCTTCAAAGTAAGCGTTGTCCCCGGACGCGGCGTCGGCAAAAAGCTTGGGTTTCCCACTTTGAATTTTATCCTTCCAGCCGGAAGCGGGCTTGAGTTCGGTGTCTACGCCGGATATGTGAACGAATACGCAGCCGTTTTCAACTATGGGCCACGTCCAACTTTCGATTTGGCAGAAGCTATACTCGAAGCACATCTCCTAGGTTTTTCAGGCACATGGGAAGAAGTAGAAGTCCAAGTTACGCTTGGAACTTTCTTGAGAGAGATTCGGAAATTTGATTCGGCAGATGACTTAAAAAAACAGATCAGAGAAGATATCAGACAAGCCAAAAAATTATTCCCGTAGAAGCACCCCTTGTGGGTGCCAAAAGAGCGGTCCTTGTGACCGCAGAACGCAGCCCTCACGGCTGCATAAAAGCACCATTTCCTTGAGCTAATAAACAAAGACTAATGGAGCCCACGAGCGGACCTGCCTACGCTAAAGCTTCGGCAAGGCGAGACTCTAATTCTTCAAGAACACTTACTTCGAATAAGCACTTTGTTTTAGAAAGCACATGGAGCCCACGAGCGGATTTGAACCGCTGACCCCGTCCTTACCATGGACGTGCTCTACCAACTGAGCTACGTGGGCCCTTCGCTGCACTACGCTTGCTCAGGGCGAGCCTAGAACTCTTGAGATAGAAATGGCTTGCCATGAGCCCGCCTACGGCGGGCGAATGGTGGGCCACGTCGCTCGCGAGCGACGTGGTGGGCAGGGAGGGATTCGAACCCCCGAAGGCATAAGCCAGCAGATTTACAGTCTGCCCCGTTTGACCGCTTCGGTACCTACCCAATTACGCTGTCGCTTCGCTCCTAGCTTCATTGGGCTATGCCCAACAACTTACTATTTATAGAGGAGTGGCGCAGCCAGACGAAGCCACGTAGGGCGTAGTCTGGAGCCGACGATCGGATTCGAACCGATGACCGACCGCTTACAAGGCGGTTGCTCTACCAGCTGAGCTACGTCGGCGTGATGTTAAATTACAGCGAAAAGACAGGAAGGAGCTTAACAGAGAAATATTTCATTTTCAAGTTTTCTTCGTCATTCGGAGTGCGATCACTTTACGTTTTAATTCCTCAGCTTCACGCATACGGAAAGTTTTGGCATAAATTCCTGCTAGCAGATCAAGTGCCTCCAAATTACCTTGGTCCATCTGAATTAAACGCTGTAGGATTTCTTCTGATTGTCTGTCTTCACCCCTCCTGGCATGAAACTCGGCAATTTTTAGCATACAAGCCGTATCTCCCGGAGACATCTCAAGCAATTTATTGCAGTAATCCAAGGCGGATTCGGTATCCCCTCTCTGCTCATGAGCCATGACAAACAAACTGTAAAGATACTCCTGCACTTCTCGTTCGTGATATTTTTCTGCTAAGAAACTCAAGAAATCTAAAGCTCTCTTTGTTTGTTTTTGATTGAGAGCATCTTCAATCATCAAACAAATATCTTCGGTACTCTTTTGTTGCCAGAGTTCGTCTCGAATAAGCTCGGTCTGATCTTCAAAAAAACCTTTGGTTTTATTTTCCACTCGCTTTTTATGAGCGGATACTTTTCTTAAGGCTCTGGATTGCTTCCAGTTAGCAAACTGGTCTTTCAACATTTGCGTGAAATGCTTGGGCTGGAATCCAACCTGCTGAAAATGCCTTACGAAAATAATTAGAATTCCAGCAAGCGCAAGTAAAGATAATATGACATAAAAAAGCATCTGCGATCAGTTTAACTATCCTTCGATACCGGCAACATCTTCTGGGCTTTTCTCGTATTGTTTTTCTTTGACAGTCTTGATGACCTTAACCTTACTCAAATCTACCAAATCAAATTCATCACCGGCATATTGCACCTTGAGTTTCTGATTCAAAATATCCCAACCAATCACTCGCCCTTCTTTTTTACCGACTTTAACGATCGAGCCATAACCCGGTAGGTCCTTGGCCAATTCCTTGTAAATCTCAACTTCATAACGCAGACAACATAGCAATTTACCGCAGAGACCTGATATTTTGGAAGCTCCTTTGCTGGTCATATTTTGGGTACGTACCATATCCATCGTAATACTCTTGAGCTCCGGCAACCATGAAGCACAACAAGCGGATCTCCCGCAACGTCCATAACCACCAACCAACTGGGATCTATCACGTGGACCGATTTGTTTTAGACGTACTTGCTTTTGGAAAGTACGAGCCAAATCACGTACCAAATTGCGAAAATCAACTCTGTTCTCGGCTGTAAAAATAATCAGAATGCCCTTCCCATTGAAGCTAAAATTGATAGCAATCAGCTTCATATCAAGCTCATGCTCTCTGATTTTCTCTTCACAGGACTTGATAGCATCCGGGATTTTTTTCTGATTTGCTTCGATCAGCTGCATGTCATGTGGCGTCACCTGTCGCAAAAAATCACTAAGCCCATGTACCAAAGAAAGTTCGGCGCTGGGAATATTTTCTCTCTCAACTAGGGCTAGCACACGACCAGCTTCCTCCCCCACATCCGGGTAATTTATAATAGCGTAATCCCCTTTCTTGAGCTTGATGTCTTCCGGAACTTCCACCAGGAACTTAGCCTCGGTGGGATATATTTCAAGTACAGCTATTTTCATGAAAAAATTATTAATTAGTAAAGATTTAAACTAACTTTTATCTACACCTTTATTTCTAGCCTTCCAGCACTAAATTTTCAAGTGCCAACCTGGGATTTACACTTTGTTTGAGATAGCCACGAATCTCTTCAACCTTACGAATGTTCTGCAAGAGATGCTGAGTTTTATTGCTATGCAAATCATGATCGGTATTTCTCAAAGTCTCTCTCCAAAGCAGTAACAACTGTGAAAGAAAAATTTCAATCTGCGCAGGATCCTTGGCAAGCTCTTCTACATAATGAAAACGTGCCACCAAGTCTTCTTTCGAGAAAAGACTTTGCAGATCGAGATAAAACTTTTTCTCCTGCTCAAAAAGACTTGGATCTCGTAAAAGGTTAATAATTTTACCCGGACGACCACTGCCAAATTTTAAGACTTCTTTGTTCTCATTTCTGATTTCCAATCCCAATTGTGGTAAGCCTTGTACGATTTGATCATCGTTCACCAGCGAAAATCGCAGTAATCTGCAACGTGAAGTAATGGTCGGCAAGAGCAGTCTCACCGAATCCGTCGTTAATAAAAATATCGTATTAGAGCTAGGTTCTTCCAGAATCTTGAGAAAGGAATTAGCAGCTTCACGAGTCATGCGTTCGACACGTTCTATCAAACAGAGTTTATAAGTGCTCTGAACGGTATTGGCCAAATGATTGATCAGTTCTCGAATTTCCTCAATTTTGATTAAGGAACCATCTATGTCATGCATAAAAACTGTATCTAGATGCTGTTCTTTTACAAATTGTTTGCACACAGGACAGACCCCACAGAAGTCATTTTCACATTGCAATAAATTGGCAAAATGTTTAGCCAAAGTAAACTTTCCCACTTGAGCCGGACCATGTAATAAATAGGCATGGGAGAGATTCCCAGTAGTATAATCTGTCAGAAGTGTCTCGACTTGTTTGGCGTGACCGATCACTTTATTAGCTAGCAGCATTCTTTTACTTAAAGCCTTCCAAGTGTACAGAAAGCACAGACAAGAGACAAGCAGGAAAATGGCTGAATGGCTGGGGGAATTGTTAGATTGTTAGATTGTTACATTGCTCTATTGTTCCCTTGTTTCTTAACAAGAAAACCATTTAACAATGTATCAATTGTATTTTGTTTGCCTTCGTCGTCTGTTCTCTGTCACTTGTCCTTGTACCAAAACCTCGTTTGTGATATAATATTATGATTGAATAAATAAAAAACCAAAACCATGTCTAGCAAAATCTATTTATCAATGCTTATGCTTAGCATCAGCTTGAGCTCTTGTGTCGGAGGCAGTTCCGGCAGTCTTAGCCTCAAAACAGAGCAAGACACGATTTCCGTAGCTGATAATTTACTTGTTCAGGTAGTTTTGGATACAGGTAAAAATGAAGTCGATAGTGTAGATACTATCATCAATTTTGACCCAGAGATGCTGGAACTTGAGCAGATCGATCAAGGTGAAATTTTTGAAGTGTATCCATTAATCGTAAGTGATAATGATAACGGCGAAGCCAAAGTCAGTGCAGCCAGCACCAGCGATTTTTTCAATGGAGATGGTGTTTATGCGACACTGAATTTCAAAGCTTTGAAGTCTGGCAAGACAACTCTCACTTTCAATTACGAAGCTGGTTCAACTCTAGATAGTGACTTGATGAGTCAGGGACAGGACGTGCTTGGCAAGGTCAGCGATCTTACTTTGGAAATTAAATAATAATATAAAAAACTAAATAAAATCCCATGGAAAATCTAAAAACTAAATCCAATTTCAAAAAATGGATCACCAGCCTCAGCTCAGTGCTGATCTTGGCTTTGATTTTTACAATCTTCAATAGCACAAGTATTGGAGATTATTTCAAAGCTTCCCTTCCCGGTGGAGTATTACCAAACACTCCTACTTGTACGATTACTGCTACTCCTGATGCAGGTAACTCTCCTCTCATTATTAATAAATTCACTGTCACTACGACAGGAAGTCCAACCAATTATGGTATCCGGTTTGACGAAGACGGTGAAGTGTATACTGGAGAGGGAGATTTGGGAACAATTAATGGTGGTGTCTATACCGCTCCCGGTGGTGTCTATACATACACCGAGCTTGGCACACATATAGTTACTTTAGTGGTCTGGACAGACGAAAGTAATCCAGGTGTTTGTACTGAGACTATTCGTGTAAGTACAGTAGATCCTGTCCCAGAAGAAGCATGTAGCATTAGTTTAAGCCCATACTCTCAATATAGTGGAGAAGCACCTCTGGATGTTACTTTTGACCTAAGACATCAATATATGCACGAGTATGTAATTGAAAGTTGGGAAATTTATGTAAATACTAGTGACTCTTTGCCGACCTACAGTTACCAGAGAGATTTACTAGAAACCCAGAATCATACTTACACTAATCCAGGAACTTATGTTGCCAGATTAGTAGTAAATTACGATGAGCAAACTGATATTTGTGAATCTGATCCTATCACCGTTCTCCCTGCTAATACAGAAAATGATCAAGTAACTTTTGAGAATACCGTCTATCTCGGCACAAAAGAAGACTACCTACATGTAGAAGAGCTGGAAGAAGTTGATCCTAACGATGAACTTCCTGCTCCAGCTACCGTAGTTTTGGAATCTCGGATTTCAGACTTGGAGAGAGATGATGTCTCACTGACACAATTTGCCATTATGGTTAATGAATGGATTGAAGATGGCAATGATATAGAAGATATTTGTGATACCTCTCAGCCCATCACGGAAACTTGCTATTTGATGGCTCTCTCAGAAGAGACCTTTGACAATCCTATTCCCAAACAAACTCCTTATACCTTTTATGAAGAAGTTACTTTGGGACAGGCAAACAGTCAATATTATGTTACGGTCTTCACGAGAGAAACCATCGATGAGAATGCCCCAAATGATGAAGACAAATACCGCTGGGCCAGTACCCACAATCGAGACGAAGCCTTGGAGATCAACACCGGTGCCGGAGGAAACACTTCACCGACTTGTAGTATCACTGTTTCTCCTGATCAAGGATATGTCCCTCATACCGTAACTGATTTTGATATCCAAACAAACGCCGGAGATCCCGATGATGAGATCATTGGTTTCACTTTGAATATGGGAGATAATAGCACTATTTATGAAGGAGAAGGCGATCCGGAAGACAGACCGCAAGGTTCATATACTTATGATCATTCCGCAACATTTATAGTAACTCTCGATATTGAGAATTCCGATGGGCAACATGGTGAATGTAAAGACACTGTCTCTGTCAACGAAGGATCAGGTCCAGATAACGCAATTGTTAATATTGATCCGAAAGTCTTGCTGCAAAACGGCAATGAGTACAACGGTTCTCAAAGATTGAGCACTCCGGCTACTTTGACTTTCGAAGCTACCATGACAGACGAAGAAAATAATGAAGTTGATCTCACTCAATTTGTTGTTGGTGTTGGTGACTGGATTGATGATCCAAATGAACTACCGGACTCAGCCATTTGTCCCGTAGATTCCGATAATAATATTATTATCAATAACACTTGTTATTTCTTCGCTGACACGGACGAGTCTTTCACAGATCCGAATCCACATGGTACTCCTTATACATATTCCCGCACGGTTACTCTAAACCAAGAATTGACTGATTATTACTTCACTGTTTATACCCGCGAGACCATTGGCGGAGAATACAGATGGACCGATACACACACCCAAGCTGAAGTAAAAACTATCATAACGGGTGAAGAAGAACTCGTGGAATACTACGACAAACCGGTTATCATCAGAAGTAGCCTATACCAACCGGAACCAGTTGATTTTGATGGTTTCTACGATGGGGACGAACAACGCCCAAGCAGAACTCCCATTATCAAAGAAGGTTCTGTTTTGGGCTTCAGAGCAGTTTTAAACGATACAGATACCGGAGAAAATCCCGCAGATCCTGTTAATAATGTTAAATATGTCATTAGCAACAGAACAGGAAACGTTCCTCCTCCTTGTGATGTCGTAGATGGAACGGTCATTGTTGATGGCAATTGCTATTATACCGAGGGTTCAGAATTAGCAGATACTCCTGTTTCTTTCATTAATTATCTCAAATTCAATCAGGAAGGTGTTTATTACTTTGATATCTATGCGGACGAGCACGTCACTCTGGAAAATGGCAATGAATACGATGTTCGTGAAAGAACAAACACCGATACCGAAGAATCCGTCAGAGTTACCGTCTTGGCGGAAGAAATTCCACCTGTGGTACAGTACGGAGACGTAACATTGGAACTTACCATTCCTCTTCAGGATCGTGATAACAATCCGAATACAGATCGTGGCACAAATACAGCGACAGTCTGGCTCAAGCTGGAAAGCCAAGTAATCGAAATAGCTCCCAGAGTAACCAGCTTCCAAACAGATGCCGAAGGACGTGCCAGTGTCAGCTTCCAGAATGTACCGTTGGGAGCAAATACGATCACTGTCAAAACTGACCAACATCTCGCAAAAGCCAGAGCAGTTAAGCTAGTGACGGGCAGCAATACAGTGAGTTTTGATTACCTCTTGGGTGGAGACATCGCCGGTAACGCACATCCGGTTGCTCAAGGAACATTTGATGACTTGGTAAACTCGGTTGATATCGGTGATCTTTACCTTTACTGGGGTACCAAACTGGGAGAAGCTGATTACAGCAGAATAGCTGACTTGGATGCCAATACAGAAGTTGGTGCCGAAGACTTCTCTACTCTGATCTCCAATGCAGGTAAAAACGGCGAATGGTAGAATAGATCTTTCATATTATAAAAAGAGCTGACCAGATGGTCGGCTCTTTTTTTTTGGAACTCCCGCCTGAGGCGGATAAGCATTTCAACCAGTACAGTCAGTGATACAGTTCCGCCAAGGCGGATCAGTAATACAGTAAATACAATCCGTACTTAAGCACTTATTTACTTGGTCACTTAAGTACTGTTTCCCTCATTCAACAATATAACAATTGAACAATATAAGCATTCCAACTATTAACTTGAGTGCAAGTGAAAGTGCTAGTCACTCGTCACTAGTTCTTCTGCCCTAAACACTCCACCCTAGTCACTGCCTTCCCCAAACTCCTTTTTCGATGATCAGGGATCAGTTGAAAAATCCCCGTAAAAATAAGTAGCTATGTTGCTAAGGAACTAAGACTTGGACATATCGTGTTTCCTCTTGCCCCCCCTTAGCTTCTAGCCACAAAGTCACAAAGTAACACCTTCGGCGTGGCCCCGTTGGGGCTATTAGCTAATAGTTCCTTGCTTTATATCTTGCTAATTCTTGGTGATTTTATCGGGGAAAAAATGCGTTGATCCATGATCAGATCTTGGGAAAAGAAGCAGAAAACTCTTGTATTAGACCACGTTTTCTGCTATAATGTTATGATAAATCTATAAATTTAGTCCTAAAACAAATCCTAAAAACAAACTGCCATGTCTAAGAAAACGTTATTTTCAGCGCTTCTCATAGCCACCTTCTTAGGTGCTTGCACGACTCAGAGCGGAGCTAGTTTCGGCTTTAGTCAAGAAGAAGTAAGCTTAAATGTCGGTGAAGAAGTTACTGTTGATATGGTACTGAATTCAGAAGTCGCCATCGATGCAGTAGATGCTTTGCTCATTTACGACGAGGAAATGTTGAGCTTGGAACGCGCCAGTAAAGGCGAAATTTTTGAAATCTATCCTTTCAAGGTTGTTGATAACAAAGAAGGCGAAGCCAAGATCAGTGCCGCCAGTAGAGACAATTTCTTTACCGGTACTGGTACTTATGCAACTTTGACTTTCAAAGCATTGCAGGCTGGTGAAAGCACTGTTAGCTATGTTTATGACAAAAAAGTTGAATCACATTCTGACACTGATGTTATGAGCCAAGGACAAGATCTTTTGGGGAAAGTTCAGACCCTAACCGTAAATGCAAATTAATATGTTATTCAAGAAAGTAAATACAAACAAAATTTCAAAGAAAGAAATTACGCTGATAGTTTTAGCTATGAGTGCTTTGGCATTTTTGTTTTCTCTTTACAGTAATCCGGATTGGTTTGAATCTAAATTAACCGGTCTCTCAAGTGTTGGAGAACAAGACGGCGTAGCAGAAGAAACAAAGAATAATGTTCCAGAGATTAATGAGCTAAAAATTACTCCTGAGAACTTTGTTTTCGATAAAGTTTCAGTTCTTGGTCTAAATATTTCCGCCAATGATCAAGATGGAATTTCAGATTTAGCAGAGCAAGCTGTTGTTTATTTGCTGGACAAAGAAATGACCGACAGCGAATCAGCTTATGCATATGTTAATTCCGTCAATGGTTTTAACACCTGTGAGTCACTCAACGGACTTCCTTGTCAGATCAGCTTAAGCGGTCCTGATAGATCAGGAAATTATGAGACAGCTACAGAATTTTTAGCAAATAAGCAAGGTACCTTAAGTTATCTTGCGGTAGTGAATGATTTACAAGGAGCGGTTACTTACGCAATTGGCAAGTTTATGGTTGCAGAAGCAACTCCTGCCAACACCCCCCCCAGCATTTCAAAAACTTATCCTCTTAACCAGAGTGAATTCAAGACTGGTGTGGAAAGTACCGTAATAGTTTCTGTCGAAGCTATGGATGCTGATGGCACTAGTGATCTAGCGGACCAAGCCAGTTTTTATCTTTTCGATGAGAGCTTCAAATCTGAAGAAGAAGCTATTGAAACGGCAAATACGATGGATACAAGTCTCAAAGACTACAGTTGTCATAAAAACGCAAATCTACCATGCAAGTTACTTATCTTGGGAAAGAGCGAAGTAGACGGTAAAAGTGTTGTTTATAAAGAGACTAGCTCTTTCATTGCGAATTCAGTAGGTGAAAAGTCTTTCTTAGCCGTCGTCAAAGACCGACAGGGGGCTACTGCCTATAGTTTCGGTAAGTTTGAAGTAGTAGGCGAAACTACTGAGGCTAAGGCACCTCAGATCGCGGATCACAGTTTTGAAATCGTTCAATTATCCTTTGCCGATACAAACACGGCCAAAACACAATTGACTGCTTATGATGAGAATTCAGATTTAGAAAATACTGCAACTCTTTATCTTTTTGATGAGGTATATGACAAGCTACCTCAAATCGATAAAGTAGCAGATATTGCCAATTTTATGGAAGAGAATGGTGTTGATGAACTGAAAGATTGTGCAATCGGAGTCAATTTACCATGTCAAGACTCAATCTCTGGAGCCGAAGTTGATACTTCGTTAGGAAATCTAAAATATCTCGGTGAAACAAATTTTGAAACCAGCTCAGCAGGAAAGAAAACTTATTTGATCGTAGTTTCAGATAGCCTTGAGAATGCCGCCACCGTTTTCGGAACTTTTGAAGTCTCCGAAGGCAGCACTCCTCCCGTAGGAAACAGTCCTCCTAGCATCGTGAGTCATCAGGCAGAAATGGTAACCAAAACTCCTCGTGTAAGAGAGCCTCTTCTATCCTCTGTCAAGCTAAATGCCAGTGATATCGACAATAATCTGAAGACTGTTGCTGCAATGTACATCCTGGATCAAGAACTCCAGAACATACCAAAAATAAGTTCTTTGGCAGAGCTCGCAGAATACTTTGAATCAGAAGGACTTAAAACCAGTCTTCCAAGTTGCAACCAAGGAGTGACAGTTAATCCTCAGACATTACCTTGCTCTAGCGTGATTCCTGAATCAGAATCAGTAGGCATCGCAAATGAGAAGATATATACAGGAGTTATCCCTTTCTCAACTTCAACAGCCGGCAAGAAAACTTATTTAATCCTCGCTATAGATGATGAATTAGCTACTGATTCTGTCTCCGGAACTTTTGAAGTTCTGGGAACTAGTCCAACTGAGGAAACTTGTTTTGATGGTATTCAGAATCAGAATGAGACTGGCGTGGATTGTGGCGGAGTCTGTGAGCCTTGCGAAGGAGAAGAAACAGCCGATGTTTTAATCCTGCTCTCTATTCCACTCCAAGATCGTGACAATAATCCTGCCACAGATCGTGGTACTAACAGTACAGAGGTTTGGATTGGCCTTTATAAGGATCTTACTCTTAATCCTGTTTATACTACGAAGTTTACAACTAATCCTAACGGAGAAGCTATTCTTTCTCTTACAAATTTCGAACTTGGAAATTATATTGCTGTAGTTAAGACGAGCCAGCATCTCTCTAAGGCCCTTGACGTCAACCTAGTTGCAGGTGAAAACCAAATCACCTTCCCCTACTTGTTGGCTGGCGATATTGCAGGAAACCGCAACCAAGTAGCAATCGGAACATTTGATGACTTGGTAAACTCTGTTGATATCGGCGAAATATACCTTTATTGGGGCGTAAAACGTAGCCAAGCAGATTACAATTATATCCCGGATCTTGATGGCAATGGGGAGATCGGTGCCGAGGATTTCTCAACCTTAATCTCCAATGCAGGCAAGCAAGGTGATTTAGCAAACAAGTAACAAAAACCTTTAAAATATAAACTAAATAAAAAACATGAAAAACGTAAAAACAAAAAAATACGCTTTAGGACTTGTTACCTTGCTGGTAGCAATGACAGGTCTAGTCCTATTCGTAAAGGATGCTCCGGTCCTGGATGTCAAAGCCAGTCTGGTGTCCTACTTTGAGTTATCAACTGCCACCACTCTAAGTGGTAGTGACAACACAGCTACTTTGTCAGTAGGAGAGGCAGACGAGATCTTCGTCTTGCTTGATACTAATACAGAGTATATTACCGCTGCTGATGTTGAGATCCTTTATGATTCTACTTATTTAGGAGTCACGAACGGTAGTGGCAGTGCTGTGACCAGCGCCAATGTCTCTACTTGGACCAACGCTTTCACTGCAGTCGGAGCTTATAGCACCAACACTGTAACTGCCACCGGATCCGGTAGTCAGATTAATGTATCTTGGGGTGCAAGTACCGGCGAAACATATCAAACCAGTGGTACCAATGACATTTTCGCTTCTTTTTATGTAGAAGGAAAGGCTGTAACTTCAAGTACTACGATGAGATTTGACTTCACTCAAGGTGAAGATACCACTACTGACACAGACGCCACTCGTTTGAGCGGTACTGGTAGTACAACCATTGATACCCTTAATGATTGTTATGATCTGACTTTCTCTGTCACCAGCGCCATCGATGTCACACTGCAAAAGGAAGCAGATGACACTATTTATGAGTACGAAGACGATGATGAACTTGAGATTGATTACACTATCGATATTACTAACAACAACACTTCCAGTGTCTCTTTGGATCTCGAAGACACCATTGGCGACGAGATTGATGAATTCTTTGATGAATTGGATTCCGATGATTTGGAAGATATCAAGACTGAAATGCTTGATACTTTAGAGATCGATCCTAGCACTGCTGCCAGTGCCAGTGATATGGATAGCGATGAGACCGATCTTGATGATGGCACTCTGGATATCGCTGATATCAGTATTGCAGCTGATGACGAAGTCCAAGTAACCTACACTTTGACACTACCTGATGATTTGGATCTAGATTCATTTGATTGGGATGAAGACGTTCGCTACGGCGATGATATCTATGAAGAAGACATCGATACTTCAGGTAATGACTATGACGATGAAGATGAAGCTCTGGGAGAACCTGACGGAACTTGGGTTTCACTGGGAGAAGACGGCGAGATCGAGATTGAACTTCCTGCAGGAATTTACCTCGTGAACGGTAGCGGAGATGACTTACGTGTTTACGAGATCGACGACCCAGATGTAGATGAAGATATGGATGATGAAGAATACGTAGTTTCCTTCAGTGAGACTTGTACTTCAAGCTACGAAGAAGCTGATAATGAAGAATCCGATACTGCAGACTTTGATTTGGACGACACCAATCTCGAATATGCTCGTTGTATCAAGATCACTGACCAGAGTGATGCTGACGGTGATGCTCCCGGTGTAGATATCGATGCTATCGCATTGTTACACGTTGGTAAAATATTGAACAACACGGTTACCACTACAGCCTCGAATGATGAAAGTGATACAGATAGTTTTGAATTGGTCGTAGACTTGAGTGTCTTGTTTGAGGAATTGGATGACATCGATGATGGGGATGGCGACGATGATGATCTTCCTCCTCCGGTACCAAGCAGCCTCAGTGTCATATGTACTCCAAGTGTGATTCCAGTAGAAGCTAGCGCTACTTGTTTAGCAACTTACTACGATGGCACCTTGGCAACTTACATGGATGCCAGTGCTGTTTCAACTTGGACTTCAAGCAATACCACTATCGCTACTGTTAGTGGTCCACAAGTTACCGGTGTTGCAGCCGGCACAGCTTATGTTACTGCAAGTTACAATGGCTACACTGCTTCGGCTTTGCTGACCGTCACTGCTGCCAGCTTGCCGGTTACAGGAGCTACTTCCGGACTGTTACTGGCGCTACTTTCCACAATCGCAATTATGCTTGTTCACAGAATGACACTCGTCAGAAATAAAAACTAAAAATGCCGGAGGGAGTTCAGTTCTAAAAAAGACTCCCTCCCCTCTTTCTCAACACACAAACAGAAATTACATGACATCCCAAGAAGATCTTGAAAAACAGCTAATTAGACCTCCTGAGCCGATAGACTTATCACAGAAGCCTGAGCTCAAGGTCGAAAAAACTCCCTTCTGGAAAAAACTTAAACTTCCGAAGTTCAAGTTTAAATTCAGCAAAGGGAATCTGGGTTACCTGATCTTGGGAATCATCTTGACCAGTGCCATGACCTTCTATGGAATTTATGGAGCTTTTTTCAAAGCTTCTTTCAATGATGTCATCGGCTCCTACACACGATCGGCACAACTACGCCTAGCAAGTGAAGAATCGAGTGTTTCTGCAGGAGATACTTTTGATGTAGAAATCCAGCTCAATACTTTTGGGGAGGATGTTTACGGTACTGATATCTACTTGGACTATGATACAACTTCTTTGGAAGTCGTAGACAAACTAAGTGCTAAAATCGGTACTCAAATTTTACCGTCTGAACTTTTTAGCATTGTCTCAACCAATGCAGTCTATAGTGATACCGGGAGAATTGAATTTGGAGCTGTAGAGCCTCTGGGCTTAACTATCTCCACTGAAGAATTCGAGCCTCTTGCCACAATCACATTTACTGCACTCAAAGATTCCAGCACAACCGATATCTCGCTTTATTTTGACCCAGAGTTGATACGCACTGATGATTGTAATGTCAATGCTTATCTCTCTCAAAGAGAAACCGGTGACATCTTAGCTAGTGTTGAGAACATCACTATCGGACTCGGTGAAGAAGAGACTTGTTCGGATAATATTCTGAACCAAGATGAGGAAGATATTGATTGTGGTGGAGTCTGTGATCCTTGTTTGGGACCAGATTCAGGACAACTGAAAGCTGAGATCACCAAACCCAGCAAGAATACTGAAATCGAAGAAGGAGAAACTATTAAATTTGAAGGAAAAGTAAGCGGTGGAGAAGATCCATATGAATATTTCTGGGACTTTGATGATTCAGATATCGAAGAATCTGACGAATTAAAAACAGGAAATATTGAATTTGAAGATGCCGGAGAATATAAAGTTGAATTTACGGTAATCGATGTCAATGGAGATGAAGATTCAGACACCGTAAGCATTACCGTTGTCGAAACTTCTGAAGAAAAAGACAGTGATGGGGATGGCATCCCAGACATTGAAGAACAAACCAGAGGAAACGACGACTATGTAACAGACCCTAATAAGGCAGATAGCGACGGAGATGGTTTCGAAGACTTAGTTGAAATCCGCAACTATTATGTACCAGTTCACGACAGCCGTCAGTCAATCTACTACGATGTCAATCCTGCTCACCCTTTCTACAAGTATGTCGAAATCGGTGATCATTATGATGCTATCGACGGTTATCCGGATGGAACTTTCCAACCAAAAAACAATATCACTCGTGCTGAAGCACTTAAGATGATTGTGGATGGTTTTGGTCTCCAAAAACAGACCTGTGCCAGTCTACCGTTCGTGGATTTACCAACTGAAGATCACTGGGTCAAAGAATATGTCTGTACTGCTTACACACTTGGTATCGCCTCAGGTAGCGGAAACTTGTTCCGTCCTTGGGTTCCTGTAACACGCGCTGAGTTTGTAAAATTGCTTGTTAATACTAAAGGCATCAGCATTGCTAGCGGTGGTTCACAGTTTAGTGACGTTGCCGGCACTGAGTTTGATAGCTTTATCAAAACAGCCCACGACGCTGAGCTCGTCAGCGGATACAATCCTAGTTCATTTGGACCATGGAGAGGTATCCTGCGTGAAGAAGCCATGAAAATCATCGCTCGTGCCATCCGTATGGACTTCGAAAATTACGAGGAGTAGAAAAAAAGTGATTAGTGCCTAGTGGATAGTGACATAATTTTTAAGGTATTTGGGAAATTTACAGAAACAGTGAAGAGGGACTAGGGTAGAGGGTTTAGGGGGGAGCTAGTGACTAGCACTTTCACTTGCACTCAATAAAATGGTCGAGGAAACAGTACTTAAGTGACCAAGTAAATAAGTGCTTAAGTACGGAAATAGTTAGACTGGCTAAATGATTGAGAATCTCCGCGCACCCATCCTTCGCTTCCGCCACAAAATGTCACCCTTCAAGTAAGGGGTGCGACTGGTTTAATATATCTCTAACAAGTCGCGTGGCCTTAGTGCCCGCGCGAAGTATCCCCCTGCGCTAAACGCTATCTCTCTCAGCCCTTTTACTGTAAGGAAAACACCGCCTGCCCTCCACGTTCATTAGTGGCACTACCGCTCACGGAAGTGACGTAATCGCTTTGTGGTCCAGATAAGGTCTGCTCCAGAGTTCCGGTTGGAGCTTGGTTATCTACATCAAATTTTACTTCTTGAGTCTTGTCTCCGGCCGTGATCATCAAAGTTTTTTCACCGTCCAGACAGGATGCTAATCCGTCACAAGCAATGGTGACGGTGACTGTGTTGTTTTCATAACCGTGTGTAAATCCATCTCCTGAAAAACTCACTTGGCTGGCATTCGTCACCTCCATCCCAAAAGTCCACGTATCATTATTTTTGTATACCCTGTTCTCGCGGGCGGGGAGATTGGTGAGGGTGATGGTGGGTTCGAGGATAGTGATAGTGGGCGCGACGGAGACGGGATCACCAGCAGGTGAAGTAGCTTGAACTGTCAATGCCGGCGTATAAGTACCTGCCGGTCCGACTACTTCAGCTAGGTAGGCGATGGAGTATGAAGAAGTGTTAATCAATAC
>JAQVLK010000040.1 GCA_028704165.1 Candidatus Altimarinota bacterium
ACTGCGAAAACCCAGTCCAGTCCGGTAAGATAAGCAGTCACGATCAAAGTAATCACAATCACGATCGTAGAAAGTTCTACCATCTGACGACGAGTGGGCCAAGTGACTTTTCTAAGTTCACTTAGACAGTCCTTGAAGTAATTTGTAGCTTTGGTGAGAAATGACATATGAATTTTGAATGATGAATTATGAATTTTGAATGGGGGAAACTGTGATTCAGTAGGATTGTATCTGCTGCATTACTGGCTGAAATGGTCAAAATGGCTGAATGCTTGATTGTTGATAATTAGAACTTAAATCTTTGTATCTTGGTCAAATGTCACAGGTCAAATGTCAGTTGTTATCTTAGTAACTTAAAGAGCCCTCGGGGCTTTATCGAACTAAGGGGAGTTTAGCAGATTTTGATGGGAATGCAAGGGGCTTAACAAATTTCTAATGTCTAATTGATCCCGTTCAGGGCCTGAGCACCCTCAGGGCCGAAGGCTAATTACTAATCAAATCCAAATGACAAAATCCCAATCCGCCTAGGCGGACCAAAGTAATCTTCAAATCCTCTTTGACTCACACTGGCACTTGAGAACAGAAGGCATAAAACAAAAAAAACAATGTAACAATTTCCCTAACTATTTAGTTATTCTACCGATGAAACTTCTTATGCACTTCTCTCAATCTATCGTTCGTCAGATGCGTATAGATTTGAGTAGTCGTAATGCTGGAATGCCCGAGGAGTTCTTGGACGGCGCGGATATCAGCACCGTGGATGAGGAGATTGGTGGCGAAGGAATGCCTGAGAACGTGTGGTGTGACTTTTTTCACGATGCCTGCTTTCTGCGCGTACTTGCGAACTAAGGATTGAATACTGACGGTGGATAATTTGCGACCTGTGCCACTCACTTCATCAGCTGTTTTGCCCGGCCTGTAATTAATAAAAAGATAAGGCCAGTTATCTGCACGAGTCATAAGATAACTTTGAATGCGTTCGGCCGCTTCCTCGGACAAGAAAACAATACGTGGCTTGCGACCTTTACCGCGCACCATGAATTCGCGTCGCTCGAGATTGACCTGATCGCGAGTCAGGTTGGCAAGTTCGGAGACACGTAGGCCGGTCGAGTACAAAGTTTCCAGGATCGCCATGTCACGTTTCCCTTGGACATTGCTGTTGTCGACAGTTTTGAAAAATCTTTGCAATTCTTCATCATCCAAAGCTTCCACACTTCTCCCCGGTAACTTTCCAATTTCAATTTTCTCCGGTGCTAGGGTCTTTACATCAAGTTTGATCAAATACTTCAAAAAGGCACGCAGCGCAATCAGATGATAAAACTGAGTCTTTTTACCAAGTCTATTGCCGTGTTTGTCCGTGAGACGATTGAGGTGCACACGATACTTATTGACGAGTTCCAACTTGATATCGGCTGGATCAATATTTCCCGCGAACTCAATGAAACGATTCAAATAATGTTGATAATTTTCAATCGTTTTCGGAGATTGATTTTTCCCAATCTCGGCATAGTCCAGAAAGTCCGTGATGTGGTCGATGAGAAGCTGGGACACAGGCTTCGATTAGGTGTCTCTATCATAGAATGCCAAATGACAAAACTCAAATGCCAAATGAATCACTAATCCTCAATTCCAAAATATTTCTGGTCGATTAGAGATTTGTCCTTCTGGGATTCCTTTGGTCCGCCTAGGCGGATTGCAGGGACATTGTTAACAATATAACAATGGCGAAGCCATAACAATCAAACAATTCTTCTCTTCTTACTCAGGCTCTTCTCTGTACGTTTCACTTTACGTCCTTGTCTCACTAGTTCCTGTTCGAGCATCGTTAAGAAAAGTTCCTTGTCGTGCATAGTAACAACCGCTTGCTCATGTGCTTCCATTAGGCTGACCGGATAGCCTTGGCCTTTTTGCGCTTGATCGTAAAGGAGACCGTGTACTTGGTCTAGAAGCTTCTTTTCATCCGCTACATATTTGGGAACCTCGACCCGCGCAATTTCCGAACCGACATGAAGGTAAAAGAAATAAATAGTCTGCTGACCATATTCCTTCAAAATTTTGGAACGACTTTCAAAGAGGACACTGCGTTCTCCGGGTTTTAATTTTTCTGCAAAAACAGAACGATCCAAAACCCCATCAACTTTATTACAAGGAAGATCGGGACATGTGTCACAATTCATAGGATCATAAGGACAGATCGCAATGCGTAAAAAATTAGTAGCTTCGGTGCTATTACTCAGACTGATATAGGAAGCTAGAGCTAGTCCTGCTTTTTCGAAACTAACTAAGACTTTCAGATACTCCTTGAGGTAATTCTTTTTAAAATCGTCTTCCACACTTTCTAAGGTCCAACGAATCAGTGAGCCGTCAACCAGTGCCAAATCAACTTGCTTACTGCTTGCCAAACTAGCCAGCTCGCCCAATTCTTTTTGGTCGCGGATCAGGTTGATATGGGCGCTCTTGACCCGAGTCTTGCGAGCTTTTTCTCCTGTAAAAAGATCCTCTTCGGCGAAATGTGTGCTAACCACGTTATCAAGTTCAGCCCGTGAATCCTTGGTGTAAGCTAAAAAGACGCGACCGATGTTAATTAAATAACCGGGCGCCAAATCGTGTCGTGAAAGTTCGAATCCGGAACCATCAGTGGCAGCTACTTGATACTCTTTTTTGATTTTCGGCAAAGCATAAACTTGGTCGGGATTCTCAAGTGGTAATCCCACCAACCAAGTGACCTTCTGTGCATCTCTTAAATAACGATTTTTCAGCTCTTGGCTTTGGGAAGAACTTTTCTTTAATGTTTCTAAGGCAACTTGCAAAGATTCATACTGCTGTGTGCCTGAATCCTGCAGCTCCTGCATGATTTGCGGAATGAAACTGGCTACTTGGCGGAAGTCGAGCACTTGAAATGGTGTTAAAGCTTTAAATCAGGAGCGGCCCTTGTGCCTGCCTGCCGGCAGGCAGGGCCGCGGTGATTGAATATGAATTGATAAGCTAGGGACTAAGGGGATAGTAGCACAAAAAAAGAAAATTGTTGGATTATTACCTTGTTACATTGTTAAAACGTCTTTAACAATAGAACAATACAACAATCTAGCCAGTTCGCGGTCTTCCATTCTTGGCTTATTTATGCTATAATGAGGGGATAAAATAAACATCAAAATGGCTCTCGGGCTAGTCACAGAAACAAACAATTTGGAAACTCAAGGATATGAGCATAGTTTGGTGCTAAATACTGAGCAGGAAGCCTTTTTGAAGCAGAGACAAGCGGAAACAGCTACTTTCTTAGACGAGCAGGCTGGACGCTATCTTGCAGAACACGAAGTTGGGGATAAGCTCTTGCAACCACTTCTCGAAATGCAAGAACTGGATGCTCTGACCAAGCTTTTGAATAGGAGCGGAGCTATGAAGCTCGGGATTAAATCTTTACAGGAAACCAAGGAAAAAGGGGATTTTTTCGTGGCGGTGGCGATCGACCTTGATCATTTCAAAGCATACAACGATGTCTTGGGACAGAAATTTGGAGACTTTGTTTTGCAGGAAGTTGCGAAAGGCCTTTTTCAGACCTATTCCAATGTTGCTTCCAGGATGGGAGGAGAAGAATTATTTTTTGTTTTTAATGTTCACTCCAAAGATGCCTTTAACCGGGAAGACCTCTTGCAGTATGTCGCTGTTCAGGCGGAAGGGTTTATTGCAACTATTCGTGAAGTCTTGCAATCTGCATTACAAGAGTTGGATAAGCGGGCCGTACTTGATGAAGAAAAAAAACAACAGTTGAAAGATATTTTCCAAAATGATCCATGGACTTTTGCACGAATTTATGGAGCCAAAGCTGCGATAGAAGAATTCATAAAAGCACTCGACACAAAAAATAGTTCAGGACTTAAGGAAAGTTTCTACGCATTGCATGAACTGCTATCTCCACTGGTTGAGCCAGATGAGCTTAATGTGATCGCGGATTTTTTGAATTTGGCCCAAGCAGCTGTTAATAAAATGCCTTCCGTAGCCTTGCAGAGTTGGGTTTGGGAAAACAAGGCAAGCGAGCGTCCCAAGAAACTAAGTCAGATCGAAGTGGGAGGAGTGACAGCAGGAGCTTTGTTGATGGATTATAGCAATTTCCCAGGAGAAGATAATGAACTTGATGAGTATGAACTTAACAAAAGGTTAACTGATGAGCTGAAGAAAATTATGGATGAAGCGAATTTGATCGAGGAAGCACAAAAACAAAGCGCTAGGAATAAAGTGAAGGTGGAGATGAGAGATGCTGCCACACAGGACTTACCGAGTGAACGTAAAGAGAAAGATCCCTTGACTCCTACACAGAATGAATTTGTACGACAACGAAGTGCCAAGCTACGTAATACTCAACGTGCCAAGCTTAGAAAGCTTGTCTCAAGTGTTTATACCAAGGGAGCTCGTCAAGAAGAAATAAAAGAAACTTTTCACGAACTTGAAAGAAGTCCATGGTACGATGAATACAAAAGACAACTTGCTGAGCTGCGAGAACTGAGAAAAGCAAAAAGCCCTGAGGCCGAGATTCAAGTTAAATTAGCAGAACTAAAAGAACTCGATCCACGTCGTAAGCTCTTGAAAGAACTCATTGAAAATACGACAGAAGCCTACAAAGATCCTTTGACCGGTGTTCACAATAGGCATTTTTTTACACACGAATCCGCAAGGCTCTTTGAAGAATGTCGCGAGCAAGGAAAACCTTTCTCGATCGCGATGCTAGATCTCGATAACTTCAAAGCGGTGAACGAAACCTTTGGGCATTTTTTTGGAGATATTGTTTTACAATACTCGGCTGCAGTCTGGCAGGATTATTTAAAAGAGTTACCGGGGGCTGAACTGGTACGCATTGGTGGTGAAGAGTTTGCCATTGTGCTTGCTGGTCTTGATGCAGCACAATCTTTGCAGCTCATGGAGGACTTGAGAGCCAAGCATGAGAGGGCCATACAATCTTTTTATACTGAAATTGATGAGCAAGGTGGATTCAAAGCAGGGCATACTAGATCGTCTATTGCAGCTTATGTGCTCAAACACAAAAAACAATCTCAGCCGGTTGGTACTTTGAGTATAGGATTAACTCTGGCGACCAGCGAAGATACTTCGATCTGGTCCGTCAAAGAAAAGGCTGACAAGGCTTTCAAAAAGGCCAAACAAGCTGGGAGGAATAGGGTGGAGAAGCTATAAGTAGCGGCGCAAAATTTTGCGCCGCTACTCTACCCTAAACCCTAGTTTTGTACTAGAATTTGGGCTGTCATTAATCAAACAAAAATGAAAATCAAAACCAACTACGTGATCATTCCTTTGATTACGATCTTGGTCGCGGTGCTTGGTAGTTACTTTACTTCCGTAGGTATGTCTTGGTATGACACTACACTGGTTCAACCTGAGCTCACTCCTCCCAAATGGGCTTTTCCTGTTGCTTGGAATCTGATCTTTATCTTGACAACAATTTCCGCATTGCTTGTTTGGAATGCGGATCATAAAATGCGCTGGAGCTTTCTGAAGCTTTTCAAAAAAAACACGAAGGATCAAAGATGGCATTGGGCCATTGGCTTGTTTCTTGCGAATGCAATCTTGAATGTTTTGTGGAGTCTGCTGTTTTTTACTTTACATTTGATCGGAGCCGCCTTGCTTGAAATGCTGCTTTTGGAAGCAACCTTGGTAGCGCTTTTTGTCTTGAACTGGCGTTTCTCTAAGTGGGCCAGCTTCTTGTTACTTCCATACCTGCTGTGGATCGGATTTGCGAGTTATTTGACTTATACGATCTGGACTCTGAACATTGTCCTGAGCTAAACAAAGTGTAGCGAAGGATAAAAAAAAGACCCCGCACAAAGCAGGGCCTTTCTCAAATTTAGCAATAAACTATTTCTTGCCTAGTTTTGTTGCGATCAATAACAGATAAACAGCAGCTAGTCCTACCAAGACATAGACGATCTTGGAAAGCATGGGAATTGTTCCAAAGAGAGCGGCGACTAAGTCAAACTGAAAGAGTCCGACTAGTCCCCAGTTTAGACCGCCAACGATCACAAGCACGAGAGCGACCCAGTCAAGTGTGTTTAGACTTTTCATAGGATTTTGGGGTTAATTTGTATATTAATTTTGTTGATGCTTGAACTAGCTGGGAGTGTAGCATGGAAGATGGGATTTGGAAAGTAAGAATTACTGGTTTAGAAATAGCTTGAGTTTTAAACTAAAGTAAGATTAAATGAGGCCAGTTGTCGGGGTGTAGCTCAGTTTGGCTAGAGTGCACGTCTGGGGGGCGTGAGGTCGTGGGTTCAAATCCCGCCACCCCGACCATAAAATAAGAAGCTTTAACAAAATCAGATATGAATACAATCACAGTTAAAGAATTACATGATAAAAAATGGTATCGTGTACTGAAAGCTTTGTGTAGCGTATTCTGGGGCGTATTGATAATACTGTGCCTTCTTATTACTTATGAAGGCAGTAAAAGCGGGATTGATTTTTTAGCTATAGCTGCACAATGGTCACTAGGATATTTTTATGTCATCTGGATTATTAGAGCAATAATTCTTTATTCTGCTTATGGTGTCAGTCATCCCTTTAGAGATAAAAATAAAACAGATGGATTTACCATCATTTTTTATATCTTAACGACGATTCTTTTGTTTATGTTTTTAGCGTGGATAACAAGTGAGCCATTTTAATGAGATAAATAATATTTTAAATACATATGGGATCAGGTGATTTAATAAATGCTAGCAATCTATTAACTACGATACTACCTAGCTGGCTTACAGCAATTGGAACAATAGGAGCAACGGTTGTTGCTCTGTGGTTAGCATTAAAAGCAGGGAAATTGAGATACTATGCTGAAGCTTCCTTGGTTGATATGGTAGACATTCATACAAAGAACAATGAAGGGTTCTTTAAAGTAGATATATTCAACAAATCAGCAAACCCTATAAGGATTGAAGGTTTAGTTTGGAAAGTCTCAAAAGCTTTATCAAGAAGTAGGAATTTTGTAATGCTACCTGATTTCAATAACCCTATTTCTGACAATCCACCGAAACTTATTAAGATCGGAGAAAAAGCTAGTTTTCTTATAAAAGAAATCGACTTTAAAAAAGGAACCTCTCTTCTTCCTGAAGGAAAAGTTAGCTTGTATTTCTACACTTCAGACAGTAGGACCTATAAAATCAGATTTGCAAAGAGTTTAAGAGATTACTTTGAGAATCATAAAAAGATTAAGAGAAAAAATTAGATAACAAATAGGCTTAAGAACCATTCAGACTATAAAAACCACTCCGAATCGGCAATCGGAATGGGCGACCGGTTTATAGAACGCCGGCGGATTTTAAGATTTAACTATCTTATCCTTAAGATATCTTGGAATTTCATCCGCAGAATTTAGGAATATTACATCGTTACTCCATGTAGCATGTTGAGTAAATTCAGTAGGGATTATTAATGTCTGAAACCCTACTTCAGTTGCTTTAAGATCAGTGACACTGTCTCCAATCATCAGGCATTCTTGTGGAGTGACTCCATAGTAATTAGCGATCCTAAGGAAGTATTCAGGGTTGTCTTTGCGACCTTCTACCAGCTCTCCATGTGCGATGAAATCTATGTAATGCTCTAAATTAAAATAAGTTAAGTATTTTTTAATCCGACCAAGTTTCTCACCTGAAGCAATCGCTAACTGGTAGTCCCGAGAGAGCGTTTGGATTGTCTCAAAAACACCAGTCTTAAGTTTAATGTTTGCGAGTTGATCATTATGATAATAATCATGCGTGACTTTTTGCTTTACTGATTTTGTCAGAATTGGGTCTAAATTTAAGCTGTATAAAGAATCATCCAAACCATATTTACCGTAGAATTTCTTGCTGAGACAGACCCCTTCTTCCAGGAGTTGTTTTTTGAGAATGTTGAAGTAAATTTCATCTGTATTCAGGATTGTGCCATCAACATCGAAAGCGATAACTTTTATATTTTTCAAAATATAGCTTTTAGCTAAAGCTAGTATGCCTAAGAAAACACGGAAGGCAAGAAATTTATTAGAAATGGAATTGTGCTAAAACAAGAATAATTTGCAGAACACAGCGAAATAGAGGATACTTTTGGCTGAATTAAAACTTCGCAATATGTACTTGGCCATCTTTTTACTCATCATCGGTTTGGTAGTTTTGATCTTGGGGGCAGAAGCTTTGGTGCGCGGTTCAGCGTCACTGGCTAGCAAGATGGGTATCTCTCCGCTCGTGATTGGTCTGACGGTGGTGGCTTTTGGTACCTCTGCTCCGGAGTTGATCGTGAATATGTTCTCAGCGCTCAAGGGTAGTGCTGATATCGCAATTGGTAATGTGATTGGTAGTAATATTGCGAATATTTTACTCATTTTGGGTATTTCGGCGATCATTGTTCCTTTGACAGTCAAAGGAAGTACTGTTTGGAAAGAAATCCCGTTTGCTCTACTTGCTGTAATTATGGTTTTTATTATGGGTAATGACGCTATTTTTGATGGGGCTTCCTTTAATGCTATCACGCGTACGGATGGTTTGTCATTGATCAGTTTCTTTGCAATTTTTATGATCTATATTTTTGGTATTGCCAAGACCTCCGGAGAATCCGAAAAGATCAAGACTTATTCCTATCCCATTTCTATTACTTTTACTTTCATTGGGCTGGTACTTTTGTTTGTTGGAGGTAAGGTGCTAGTTGATAATGCCGTGATCCTAGCTAAATTGGCTGGTATGTCAGAAGCCTTGATCGGACTAACGATCGTAGCTGTCGGTACTTCCTTGCCCGAACTTGCTACCTGTGTGGTGGCAGCTTTGCGTGGTCACAACGACATTGCGATTGGTAATGTGGTAGGCTCAAATATCTTCAATGTTTTCTGGGTACTTGGTCTAACTGCCACTATGCTGCAGTTGCCATTCAATCCTGATGCCAGTTTGGATGTATTGGTCGCGGTGATAGCTGCCTTTTTACTTTTTATGGCGATGTTTACTGGCAAGAAACATAGGATCGATCGCTGGCAGGGTGTCTTATTTGTAATTATGTATATGGTGTATATCGCTTATTTGCTCAAGAGAGGTTAAATGTCGAAACTACCGATTGTAAAATTGAAGACAAAAAGAGAGGTGCCTGTTAGGGCTGGTCATCCTTGGATTTTTTCGCAAGCCTTGGAGTCTAGATATAACTATCAAAGTGGAACTCTGGTGCAAGTGCATTCTGCTCAAAATGAGTTTCTCGGGATTGGTACTTTTAATCCCTTAAATTCAATCAGTGTTAGACTCATAACTCGCGAGCCAGAAGCCCAATTTGATGCAAAATTCTTTGCCAGGAGATTCTCTGAACTGGATACTCTCAAACAAGAAATCCTACCGGCTGCAACGGACGCCTACCGCTTGGTTCACGCTGACGCTGATTCTCTGCCGGGGTTAATTATTGATCGTTATCGTGATACTTTTGTTTTCCAAATCCATACTGCCGGTATGGAAGCGTTTCGCGAGGAAATTGTTGCTGCTTTAAAAAAGACTTTCAAACCTGAATTAATCGTAGAACGTTCTGATGTTGAGGCACGCAGGCAAGAAGGCTTAAAGGATTTTCCCGTGATAGTTCATCTTGGGAAAGTCGTAAAGGAGGTTGAATTCACAGAGCATGGCATCAAATTCTTGGCAGATGTCTTGCATGGACAAAAGACAGGATTTTTTCTGGACCAAAGAACGGCACGACGTAGACTGGCTGACTTTGCTAAAGACAAGAAAATACTAAACCTCTTTAGTTATACCGGCGCATTTAGCTTGTATGCCGCATTGGCAGGTGCCAAGTCAGTTACCAGCGTGGATGTTTCCAAGTCAGCTCTGGAGCTTGCCAGGAAGCAATTTACTTTGAATAAACTTGATCCTGAGCATGCTGACTACGAATTTGTGGCAGCGGATGTTTTTGATTTCTTACGGAATTTCAATGAATTGCAAGGTCAATACGATATTATCATTTGTGACCCACCGGCCTTCGCCAAGTCCGGCAAACAGCTTGAACAGGCGCTTAGAGCCTATAGTAAACTCAACGAACAATGTTTACGTCTGCTTGAGAAAGGGGGAATTCTATTGAGTAGCTCTTGTTCCGGACGTGTTACAACCGACGATTTTAAGCATGTACTCAAACTTGCGGCAGGCGCTGCAGGAAAAGATCTGCGTGTGCTGGATAGTCTTGGCCAAGCAGCTTGCCATACCGAAAAGTTATCCTTTCCTGAAGGGAAATATCTCAAGACTTTTTTATTGCAGCTTATTAACTAAAAGATGAGAAATGCTTAAAAAGACCATTATCTTAATTGTAATCGTGGTCCTTTTAATTCTCTTATTTTTACGATTCTTATCGCCGGAAGATACTTGGATTTGCGAGGATGGACAATGGATCCAGCACGGCGTACCGGATACTCCAATGCCGGGGACAGCTTGTAATTAGAAATTCACCTGATCAAGTAATTCATCTAGATTTGAGAGATCTTTTTCTATTTCTTCAGGTCTGATCGAGAACACAAGACCTTCACGACCTTTGATACGACAGGTAATTTCTGGTACAGGATAGGGATTAGGTCCTGCGAGAATCCAGGAGAGCTCATCTCTGATATGAGACCTAATTTTCTCAGTATTTTTAGCGTGATCACAGGAAGGTTCAACTAATTCCAGAGCCAGTAGGTTCTTCTGAGGACTGTATGTATGATTGATGTATTTCATAAGTTGGTAAAAAAGTGACTGCATTATAATTATTTCTTGTAATTTGTGAAGTACTGAGATACAAATCTTAATAGTTATTAAGACTTTTTGATATGGAAAATAATTTCATGCAGCTCGCAATTGCCGAGGCAGCTAAAAATTTTACTGATCTGCAAGGTGGGCCTTTTGGGGCTTGTCTTGTAAAAGAAGGCCAAGTGTTTGCGCTAGCACGCAATACGGTACTGAGGTCTGACGCGACCTGTCATGCTGAGATCAACGCTATTCGTGCAGCTTCGCAAAAGCTTGGAACATATGATCTTACAGGCTGTGAAATTTATTCTACGACCGAGCCTTGTCCCATGTGTTTCGCTGCTATTCACTGGGCCAAGATTGGAAAAATCTATTACGGAAC
>JAQVLK010000112.1 GCA_028704165.1 Candidatus Altimarinota bacterium
ACCTGCAAGAGGTGTCATATCCTCAGAATTCAATACCACGATATCAATCTGAGATATGCAATTGCTGGTATCAACAGGTCCCTGAGGAGGCCTCCCAACTCCTGCAATCGAAATCAGTATCAGAGCTAAAAAAATTAATAATAATCTTGATGCGCTATGCTCCATGCGATCTACCTTCTTTCTTTTTAACGCAATCCCCAAAGACTACAGCAAGCGTGAACTCGCCACTCCACTCGTCAGCATCAAAAATATTTGCACCACCCTAATCGTTCATAAAAATTTTAATACGGCTTGTTTGAGTAGGATAATTAATCCATTCTCCAAATTGTTTGCCCAATCTAGCAGTAATTCGATACCGAACACCCGAATCAAGCCAGGCACCAAACCTCCCATCTACATCTGAATTTCCTTCAGCTATCCTAATCTTGCTGTCCCAGACCTCTACATAGGCATTCGAGGCGAGATTTCGATTCTTATCATATATATAAATGTTAAAATATTCAGCACTCGTGGTTGGCAATACTATTGCGTAAAACATATAAATTGCGATAAATATTATAAGAAAAATATTCCTCATGTGTTAAATCACCTCACATAACACCATCAATATGCATCCCAAGACATCGACACCTAACCATCAATATTAGCCAAATATGCAAGGCCCATAGGTCCCTAGTACTGCAATGCAAAGTCAATCCTTAATAGCATTATTACTATTTAAAGCTATAGTGTAAGTCCAGCTTTCCTTAATTGGTTTATACCTTAACTCCCATTGAGTAGGGAATACAAAATAATTATATCAATCCACTTGCATTGCCTTTAATCAAACTGCGCGCGGCCACCCCACCCTAAAGAGATGAGGTATGCTTCGAGCCGCGCGCCCAGGTTGATCGGATTTCAGGAACATCCGAACCTTAAGTTTCCTGAATATGCTCATCAGAATAATTGCATATTTGTTTTCGGCTGCATGATAGACTTGTTAATCAATCTCAAGAAAACATGAAATCCGGGTGAGGGTTCACTTCATCCCCAACCTAAAGGATGGGGGATTCGTGACCCTCCGCACACCCATTGTATTAAAATTATTCTACAGATATTACCTACTATTTATCTGTGCACTATTCTAGTATATGATATCCAATGAATTTCAATCCTTTAAGAAAAAAATATATATTACCAGTACACAAATTACTTCATAAGAAAAGAGATGATCCCATGATTAGACGAAAATCACTACAAATGAAGCTGGCAATTGCGACAGTGGTTGGGATGATAATGCTGCTCTTTGCAGCACCATGTTTCGCCCAAACACCATTGAAGAATAGTGGACAGGAAGACTGCGCGAGCTGCAGTACCAACGCTTCCAGTTTGCAAAGCTTGGATGATACAGATATATTGAATTCATCGATCAGTCTAGATCTTGAAGCACCCGAGCTTGTATCGCCTTCAGGCATCCAGAAAAGCGGAAAGCTCACCTACACATGGAAGGGAGTGAGCGGAAGCCAGAGCTACTGCCTAGAGGTAAGGAATGATCAGAACAATGTAGTCATAAAGCAATGTTATAGTGCCTTGCCAACCAAGAAGACATATTCCAAGACACCAAGCAAAAACCTAGCTTCCGGAATCTATACCTGGAGCATCTTATGCAAAAACCGCGGCCATTCTCAGTCGAGCGATCCAATGGAATTTACCATTTGCAAATCCCTTCCCGGCAAGGCAACCCTCGTCTCGCCTAAAGATAACATAGGCAGCAAAAATCCAATCTTTACATGGATGCCACTGGATGGAGGCATTCGGTATCGTCTAACGGTGGCCAAGGCAGGCAGTCCGGATACGCCAATATTTGACAAGATCTATGATGTCGAGGATGTACTCTCAAACACAGATCAAACCTGCTCAGTTGGACCCGTCCTGTCCCAGGATCTAGAAGAGGCAGTCTATTACAGATGGTGGATTCAGACCATTAATTGCATGGGTGAAGGGCCCCGAAGCTACTTTAAGGACTTTCGGTACAAGACAGTGATTCCCGGCAAACCTAATCCCCTATCCCCAAGTGGCCTCATCTCCACCAACTCGCCGACCTTTACCTGGACGGCAGCCTCTGCTGCCACTGGGTACAATTTGGAGGTGTATATTCGCAATAAGAGCCCGGCAGACGATTTCATTCTCGTGGATGAAGGATGGTTTGATGCCAGCAAAGTGACAAAAGGATACAGATGCTCAGGCTCATTGGGTTCACTGCCTGATGACGATTCCGTATACTTCTGGCGTGTGCAGGCCAGCAACGATGGCGGAATTGAAGGCCCGTGGAGCAGCTGGAGGTATTTCGAAACAGTATGTGCCTTCAAGCCAGGAAAAAATGCAAAAAAAGCACGGATGGGATAATTACCCGATACTAGGCTGGTATGCGGGGGATGAGGCCAAACCTGGACCTCATCATCCCATAGCCTTTAGGCATCTATTCCAGCTTCTCGATGCCGACCTTCTTTACCTTTGGCTTCCAAATCTTGTCCGGCATCCAAGCTGGCGCACCGGCGGGCTTGTCCACTTGCACTCGCTCTCCCGTAAACACATGCACCTTCTTGGTACCGCGTTCACGCAGCTTGATATCGGTGTAGCCCCGGTTAGCTGCCTTTAGGGCTGCCTGTCTGGGTGATTTTCCCGTAAAAACTCCAATCTCATTTCCCTCAGCATCGCGCAGGGCAAAATTTCTCATCTCAGCCATATATTCCCTCCTTCGTGGATATGAATAG
>JAQVLK010000113.1 GCA_028704165.1 Candidatus Altimarinota bacterium
ATATATTGCCTGTATTAATATAGGCAAGGTTTCGGTATTTTCTATTATGGCATTTGTTGAAGTACTGGTTGTGATATATATACCACATAGAATTGTAGGGCTATGTTTAATATAGAACAATACTTAAACAAGATTGCAGAAGGAGACCTTACAATAACTAAAAAACTGTGCTTAGCAGACCATATACAGGAGATGGCAAAAGGCGTAAAACGTATAGCAGCTGGTCTTGCAGACCGAATTTCATTTGCATGAAAGCAGAGTTTGATTTTAAGTCAGAGCTCGATAAGCTCGAGATAAATATAGGCCATGTAAATATAAAAGACAAAACAAAGGTTTATTTAGTTAAAGTTGATATTCTGCCTCAAAAGTTGGGTTATTGTAAGACAACATAAAAGAGTAATCGCTTAGACCTGTATATAATGGATTAGATTGGCTACTTTTTGAAAATGAAAATTCTTCTAGTAAATACACTATACAAACCTTATGCTATTGGCGGTGCAGAGGAATCCACACGTCTTTTAGCAGAGGGTTTATTAGATCTTGGCCATAAGCCTATAGTTCTTACTTCATATGAATATGATGATGAGAGAGTTATTAATAATGTACCTGTTCTTTATGTTCGAATGCCGAATATATATTGGTGGTTTCATTCTAAAAAATATCAAAAATCATACAGAGCGTTATGGCATATAATCGATGCATGGTCACCTTTTTCTGGTAAGATAAGAAAAATAATAAGAAAACATCAACCCGATATTATTCACACTAATAATCTTCTAAATATGACTGTGAATATTTGGAAGCACGGGGTAGCAACGGGCACGCCAGTTATCCATACCCTTAGGGATTATTATTTGATGTGTTGGAATTCAGGTATGTTTAAAGATGGAAAATCATGTAGAAAACAGTGCAATATCTGCAAATTACATTCTCTTAGAAAGAAGAATATGACTAATTCAATTGATGCCGTTATAGGCATAAGTCAATATATTTTAGATAAGCACTTATCAGAAGGCTATTTTAAAGATGTCAGGAAAAGAAAAGTTATCCCTAATGCTTTCAACATTATTGACAATTCCTCCCATAGCCTAAAGATGGCCGAGAACAATGAATTTATTTTAGGGTATGTTGGCAGATTGATGCCGGCAAAAGGCATCGAATGGTTTTTGGATGTAATAGATACATTAGAACAAAATATTAAAGTACATATTTATGGCTCGGCAGTTGATAATCAGTATGAAAAATATTTAAAAAATAAATACAAAAGCCCTAAGATTATATTTATGGGATATTGTGATAAAAAAGATATATATAAAAATATAAATTTATTAATTATACCATCCTTATGGGAAGAGCCTTTTGGGAGGACCTTAATAGAAGCAAATGCGTATGGGGTCCCAGTATTAGCAACATCTGTTGGGGGATTAAAAGAGTTAATCAAGGATGGAGTTAATGGATATTTAATTCCCCCAGGTGATGTAGATAGATTGAAAAGTATGATAAAATATTTTAATAATAACCGCAACTGTTTAAACATGAGCGATGGATGTATATCGCGATCTTTACGTTATAGTATAAGAAATACAACATTATCTTATATAGACATGTATGAAAGCATACTTTGAATCATGCTTCATTATCATACGGGTTTGTTTATAATTATTTTTTCGTCTAATTAAATGTTTCATATATAAATTTCTGCAAAATATTTTTAATGTAATTGTTGTTGGTAATAACTTATGTTTGAATGTAATATTGTTTTAAAATCGCAATTTTACTGAATAATTTTTTAGCGGTCTTGATCGCAAGTGGATGGTTAATTGACTGTGCAGCTTCAAGTCACTAGCGCTAAAATAAAGAAAGCAGAGGCTCAAAATGCTTGCTTTTTTGCAAGTTCTTTTAGCTATTCTTATTAGTTCAGTTTTGCTCCAAGATTTTATAGGGATTTTTTTCTTTAATTTAGGTGTACCAAAAATTGTGTTGCAGCTTTTCTTGGCATTAAAAGACATTCTTCTTGTAGTAATAATATATTTGTCGTTGGTGGCAAACGTAATATTGAAGAAAAGAATACGATTAACTTCAACGGGTTTTTTTCTAATTTTTTATGCAATTATAATTTTTGTTTATTACACTGTATTTTATAAGTCAAGAAGTTTAATGGATTTAAGAGCGTTGATTTTCCCTGTATTGGCTTATTTGGCAGGGTTTTTGGTAATTATAGTGCAGAAAAAAACAATATTAACTTGGATTGAAAAGATAGGCGCGTTTTCTGTTATCTTATCTTTACTTTTTTATTTTTCAGGTCCGTCTTTTTTCATTAAAATGAGAACATTAGCATTCACTGAATATATTAGGGGATTCTATGGCCTTGTAAACCGCGGGTTGCCAAGCACATTTTTTTCTAAGTTTGGAGGAGTACAAATTTTTCGATTAGCGGGCCCCATACTTAACCCCATCGGTACTTCTTTGTTGTTTATTTTTATATTTTCATTAATTTATGGCTATTACCGATATCAGCAGTGGAGTTTAATGAATAGGTGCAGTAAAACGTTACTGGTTTTGACATTATGTGCAATTTTGTTAACACTATCGAGAGGGCCAATAATTGGTTTTTTTTTAGGATACTTTATTTTAGAAAAATTTATTATGCCGACGAAGCGAATGAATAAATGGGTTATTATTGTTGGGTTTATTTTTGTAGCGCTCTCATTTACAACATTTAAAAATATGGTTATGGATACAATAGAA
>JAQVLK010000114.1 GCA_028704165.1 Candidatus Altimarinota bacterium
CATCCTGACGATAATGAACCGTTCGCAGGATTAGCATTCAAAATTGCCACTGATCCATTTGTCGGAAACTTAACATATTTTAGAGTTTACTCTGGAAGAGTAACTGCTGGTTCCACAATTTTAAATAGCACAACAGGAGATAAAATAAGAATAGGAAGGATTGTGAGGATGCATGCTAACCATAGAGAAGAGATAGAAGAAGTGTTAGCAGGAGATTTAGCTGCTGCTATTGGATTTAAAGATGTATCAACAGGACATACGATTTGCGATTCAGAAAATCCAATTATTCTTGAGGAAATTGTATTCCCAGAGCCAGTTATTTCTATCAAGATTGAACCTAAGACAAAAGCTGATCAAGAAAAACTTGGTTTGGCCTTAAAGAAGTTAGCCGAAGAAGATCCAACATTCAGAATCAAATCCGATGAAGAAACTGGAGATACTGTTATATCTGGTATGGGGGAATTACATTTAGAAGTTCTAGTGGAAAGAATGAGAAGAGAATTTAATGTAGAAGCTAATATTGGAAGACCCCAAGTTGCTTACAAGGAAACAATTACTACTAATGCAGAGGCTGAAGGAAAGTATATCAAACAGAGCGGAGGCAGAGGCCAATACGGTCATGTATGCTTGAAAGTTGAACCACAAGAAAGAGGAAAAGGGTATATCTTTGTTGATGAAATTAAAGGAGGTGTTATTCCAAGGGAATTTATCGCTCCATCTGAAAAAGGAGTAAAAGAAGCTCTGGAAAGAGGAGTAGTCGCCGGGTATCCAATGATAGACCTAAAGGTTACATTATACGATGGATCTTTTCATGAGGTAGATTCTTCAGAAGCAGCCTTTAAAATTGCAGGCTCTATGGCTTTACAAGAAGCGACAAGAAGAGCTAAGCCAATATTACTTGAACCAATAATGAAGCTCGAGGTTACTGTACCAGCCGATTATTTTGGGGATGTAATTGGAGATCTAAATTCCAAGAGGGGAAGAATATCGGAAACTGCTGATAGACTTAATATGAAAGTTATCGATGCTGAAGTTCCTTTGTCTGAAATGTTTGGATATGCTACATCTTTAAGGTCATTGACTCAAGGCAGAGGATCATTTACTATGGAGTTTAATAACTATCAAAAGGTCCCAGAAAATATTGTGCAAACAATAGTAGAAGGAAGAAAATAATATGGATTTCAATTTGATAAAAAAACTGTTGAAGAAGGAAGGAGGAAAGATAATCATAGTTGAGGATGGAAATCCAACCATGATAATTTCTTCTTTTGAAGATTCAGAAATTAAAAAAGAAGAGAAACCTGTTGTTAGTCAGGGCATAGCAATGCCTGCTCCCAAGCAAGAACCAATCTTGCCGCCAGTAGAGGAGAAGGTAATGTTTTCAGAAAAGCCGGAATCAGGGCTGACAATAGATGATCTGCCTTTTTAACAGTTGACTTCTTCTGCGATTTGTAATAATATTTATATACTGTATTTTTTACAGTCCAAACCGTCATTAAAAGTAATTAAAAAATAAATAAAGAATGGGATTGGTTGATTGTTTGCGTGAATTTTTTTTCCCGCAGAAATCTCCAACTCATCAATAATTAATATGGCCGAGAAAGCAAAATTCGAAAGAACAAAACCACATTTAAATGTTGGTACTATTGGTCACGTAGATCATGGTAAGACAACTTTAACTGCGGCAATTCTCCATGCCTTAAAGTTGCATGGTTTTAATGTAGACGAGAGAACAATCGATCAGATTGATTCTGCTCCAGAAGAGAAAGCAAGAGGAGTTACCATTAATGTCTGCCACGTAGAATATGAGAGCGAGAAAAGACATTATGCTCATATTGACTGTCCAGGACACGCTGATTACATCAAGAATATGATCACAGGTGCAGCCCAGATGGACGGAGCAATTTTAGTCGTCTCTGCGGTTGATGGCCCTATGCCTCAAACCAGAGAACATATTCTTTTAGCAAAAAACGTTGGCGTTCCAGCAATGATCGTATTCTTAAATAAATGCGATGCAGTTGATGATCCGGAAATGATCAACTTAGTTGAATCTGAGGTAAGAGAATTATTGAAGAAGTATGAATTCCCTGGAGATGAAATTCCAGTTATCAGGGGTTCTGCCTTAAAGGCATTGGAATCTAAATCAAAAGATGATGAGGCTACTAAGCCAATTCTTGAATTAGTAAAAGCATTAGATGAATATATTCCAGCTCCAGCCAGAGAAACAGACAAACCATTCTTAATGGCCGTTGAAGATGTATTCTCAATTGAAGGAAGAGGAACTGTTGCAACTGGAAGAATTGAAAGAGGTGCATTGAAAGCCGGAGAAGATATAGAATTAGTTGGTATTAAACCAACAGTCAAAACAACAGCTGTAAGTCTTGAAATGTTTAACAAGATTCTTGATGAAGCAATGGCAGGAGATAATGTCGGAGTTTTATTAAGAGGTTTTAAGAAAGAAGACGTTGAGAGAGGACAAGTAATAGCAAAGCCAGGCAGCATAACTCCTCATACAGAATTCGAAGCTGAAACATATATTTTGACAAAGGAAGAAGGTGGAAGGCATACTCCATTCTTTTCAGGGTATAAGCCACAATTCTTCTTTAAGACAGCTGATATTACTGGAGATGTGATTTTGCCAGCAGGAACAGAAATGGTCATGCCAGGAGATACAGTCAGCTTGACTATGAAATTGATTGTTCCAATGGCTATGGAAGAAAAACAAAGGTTCGCTAT
>JAQVLK010000115.1 GCA_028704165.1 Candidatus Altimarinota bacterium
TGCAAGAACCCTCTTCCTCACACTTGCACTCGCACTTGATAACAAAGACAGAAACCAGTGCAAGTCAGCAGATCCCAGTCACAGTGCAAGAACCCTCTTCCTCACACTTGCACTTGATCCAGCCTTCTTATCAACCCATACAACAATTTCGAAACTTCTTCCAAATCTGTTTTCAGATCAATAAAGAATCTTTCTTCGATCATATTCATTCCATACAAAACATCTATAATAGAAGCACATTCATAACATGAAGATCGTGAAATCACATAAAAACGCCTGCGGTCTTTTTTGCCAATTCTGCCTGCCCCCTCAGCAATATTAATTACCATACTTATCGCTGCTCTATGCAATTGGTCTTTTAGGAAATTGGAAATCTTCTTATCTCCTCCTAATAATCTTTGCATCTTACAGTTAGTTTCCTTTGCTTTTTGATAAGCTATTAATTTTTCATGATCAAACATAAATTAGACTTAATTAATTTATTTATAGCAGTCAAACATTAAGAAAACATTAAGGCGCCAGTCAGCAGATCCCAGTCACAGTGCAAGAACCCTCTTCCTCACACTTGCACTCGCACTCCTTCTCGATGAATGCTAAAATGCTCCCGCTCGTAAAATTTCACCCATGCTCGTCACCATCGAAAAAGTTATTCCCGGAGGTATCGGCCTTGCTCGCACGGAAGAACATGGTGCTCTCTTTGTGCCATACTCTCTCCCTGGCATGGAAGTCGAAGTTAAGATCGTTCGTCCCGGCAAGAATTTTTCTTGGGCCCAGATCGTGAAGGTTACCAAAGAAGCTCCCGGCCAAGTTCCAGCTCCTTGCCCTTTCTTTGGCCAGTGTGGTGGTTGCGCTATTCAAAATGCTAGTTATGAGAAACAGCTTGAAATTAAGCGGGAAATTGTGGCTGATGCTTTGAGGAGAGTCGGGAAACTTGAAATAGAGCCCCTAGCCCCTCTACCCTCTCCCCTTTCCCTTGGCTACCGTAACAAAGTGGATTTTTCTTTTAAAGGAAAGGAAATCGGTTTCCGGCCGCGTGAAAGTTTTGATGAGACCTTGAAGATCGAGAACTGTTTATTGTTCGACGAGAGACACGAGAAAGTTTTGGCAGGAATTCGGAAGTTACTTGGAAGCAAAGAACTCCAAGACGAAGCTAAACCGGATTTCTTACAATACCTCACCATTCGCAAAAGCTTTGCTGATGATAATTTTCTCGTTATTTTGGTAACTCAAGCCGGCGAGATAAACCGTACAGCTTGGCTCAAGGCTGTCCAAGAAAGCTTTGGAGAGAGCTTGGCAGGTTTCTTGTGGAAAAGAAATCTTTCGAAACAAGAGAAGAAAAATGAGCAAGATTTGATTATCCTAAGTGGCCAAGATTATTTGCACGAAAAGATTGGTGATTTGGATTTCAAGGTTTCGGCTTTTTCTTTTTTTCAAACCAACTCACTCGGAGCCAAAGTGCTCTACGATCAGGTCCAGGAATTTGCTGACTTGAAAGGTACAGAAACAGTCCTCGATCTTTATTGCGGTACGGGAACCATCGGACAGTATTTAGCTGCTAAGGCCAAAGAAGTGATCGGCATTGAGATCAACGCACAAGCCATCGAGGACGCTCGTGAGAATGCTGCTCTCAATAATCTTAAGAACTGTACTTATTACGCAGGAGCAGTAAAAGATGTCACTCTCGAACATCGAGATGAACTGGCCGAAACTGAAGTAATTATTATTGATCCACCGCGCGCCGGCTTGGATAAAAAGATGCGCCAACGTCTCTGTAAATTTCCAAATCTCAAGAAGCTCATTTACGTTTCCTGCGATCCGGTTACCCTCGCTCGCGATCTCATGATCCTGCAAACTTACAGTTTCGAAATAGTGAAAGTACAACCGGTCGATATGTTCCCGCACACAGCGCATATCGAGAATGTGACGTTACTAGTGAAGAGTGGTTAGTGATTAGAAGGAAGTCTTGCTTTATGTTTAAGTTTAAGTTATCATATCAACACTTATTGATATGTATTTATGCCAAATTACCAAATTTTCTCCGCCTTATCGGATAAAAATCGCTTTCAAATCATCCAAATCTTGGCCAGAGGACCACGCTGTGTTTGCGAATTGGAAAAATCCTTGGGAATCGCACAGAATCTTTTATCGCACCACTTAGGTGTTTTACGCCAAGTTGGACTTGTTTCCTCTTGTCCTTGCGGCAAAAAACGTCATTACTCGCTTAATCGTGGTAGATTGCAGCTCTTAGAGAAAACTTTAACCAAACTAACTAAGCAAAATGTTTAAATTCTTAGCAGATTTCATCACTTTCAAGTTACTGGGATTTTCAGCGGAAGATCATTTGGGCAATGTCCTGAATTTTTTTATTTACGATAGTATCAAGATTTTGGTACTGATCATGGTTGTTATCTTTTTGATCTCCTTTTTCAGAACTTTTGTTTCCGCCAAAATGACCGACAAGTTGCGCGGAGGAGGCTTTGGTCTGCCTAATTTCTTCGCCGCCCTCTTTGGCGCCATTACGCCTTTTTGTTCTTGTTCCTCTATCCCCCTCTTTGTGGGATTTTTGAAATCCGGTATCAATCCCGGCGTAGCTTTCTCCTTTTTAATCACTTCGCCCTTGGTAAACGAGGTCGCTTTGGTCATGATGGTAGCTCTCTTTGGTTGGCAGACAGCTTTTTGGTACGGCTTTGCCGGCATAACACTGGGGACTGTCGGAGGCT
>JAQVLK010000041.1 GCA_028704165.1 Candidatus Altimarinota bacterium
TATGCAAAAGCCCTGTACTGCAAATATAACTATTTTTTCCGCCGAAGTATTAAGGTATGCAATCCCGCGAAGCAGCGCAATAGCCGGAAGGTTGTTTATTGCTACGGCAAGGCATGGAAGGATTATAATAAGCGATTTAAAAAAAGGTTTTTTGACGGGGTTAAGTATCTTATAGCCCGAAAGGTAAATGATAAGCAAAAAACATATGCCGCCCGCAAACCTCGTTATAACCATATCGAGCATCTGCGAAGTAACCTTATCTTTACCAAGATTTATATCAAGAAAATCATAAACAATCAAAAAAACGGCAAAAATTACAACGAGCGCTTTAAGTATAATATTTATTTTTGCGTTTATTATGTTTTTTCCCATTATATCCTGATAAAAATCAAGCTTTTTTTCGATTTACCCTTATGTGAAACCTGAAAATACAAATTAATTTCCGGCGGTTTACGAGGCAGCTAAATTTTTGCGCCGTTTTCACGGACGTATTCTTTTATTTTTAAAAAAGTTTCGCCGCTTAAAATATGCTCTATACGGCAGGCTTCCGTTTCGGCAAGCTCTTTTTCTATATTAAGCGTGAGCATAAAAAATCTTGTTATAATTTCATGCCTTTCATATATCCCTTTCGCTTTCTCATAGCCCGAAGGGGTAAACTGTATATGCCCCTCGCCGTCAACCGTTATAAAACCCGCTTTTTTCAGAAGCCCTATGGCGCGGCTTATGCTTGCCTTGGTATAATGACTTAGTATAGCCTTTTACAGCTTGTCATTCCACACTATTTGGTACCAGTCCCCAGTTTTACATTTTTAGCTAGTTTGACCAGTTTTTATTTTATCTCACGACTGTCTCTTCCCTTTTTGGTCCTACACCGATCCACCTGATCGGACACTCTACGAGTTCTTCCAGTTTCTTGACGTAGTCTTGCGCAGCTTGTGGTAAGTCTGCGAATTTTCTACAAGCTGCAGTACTTTGCTGCCAACCGGGCATTTCCAGATACTCAACTTCAACTTCTTCTAACACTTTCAAAGACGCTGGGATACAGTCTAGTTTCTTGCCATTGTGAGAATATCCAACAGCAAATTTAACAGTTTCTAATTTATCCAGCACATCCAATTTGGTCAGATTAATGGCCGTTAGTCCGCAGAGCATGACGGCATACTTCACAACCATGGCGTCGAACCAACCGCAACGACGTGGACGTCCGGTGGTGGTGCCGTATTCTCCGCCGGCTTCACGAATCTGATCACCGAGTGCATCTGTCAGCTCAGTCGGGAAGGGACCTGAGCCAACACGAGTAGTGTAAGCTTTTACGATACCGAAAGCATCCTTGATGGCTTGTGGTGGAAGTCCCAATCCGGTTGCCATGTTCGCGCTGATAACATTGGAAGAAGTGACAAAGGGGTAAGTGCCGTGATCGATATCTAGCATGACACCGTGAGCTCCTTCTACCAAGACAGTCTTCCCTTCCTTGAGAGACTTGTTCAAGAAATAAGCAGTGTCTGCGATGAATGGTTTGAGTTTCTCGGCTAGCTTTTGATACTTAGCCAGATATTCGTCGGCATTTAACTCAATATTCAAGGTCTTTTTATGCCAGTTAAACAGCAATCGTAACTTTTCTTCAAACAATTCAGGCTCTAGTAAATCGTACATTCTGAGTCCGATACGATTCATTTTATCCGCATAGGTAGGCCCAATCCCACGTTTTGTGGTACCTACTTTTTGGCCAGCCTTGAGTTCCTCCTGTGCACCATCAATCTCTTTGTGTAAATCGGTCGTGATATGCGCACGATCACTTATAAATAATCTACCTGTGACTGAAATTCCTTCTTTTTCTAAATCATTTAGTTCTTGTTCAAGAGTTTCCAAATGCAAAACTGTACCGTGACCGATGACCACTTGTGCTTTCTCACTAAAAACTCCGGAGGGAATGAGGTGAAAAGCGAAGGATTTATCTTTGAACTTCACCGAATGTCCGGCATTGGCGCCTCCGTTAGCACGAGCGATAATATCGTAATTACCAGCTAATAAATCAATTAATTTGCCTTTACCTTCATCACCCCATTGAGTGCCAATTACGAGATCTACCATGATATAATTGTTTAATTTCTAATTGACCTAATATCTAATTACTAATAACTATTTTCAGCTTAGCGAAAAGTTAAAATCTTTACAATTCATCCCTTGACGTACTCCCGAAAAAGTGCTAGATTCATGCACTATTACTACTTAAGAATTTTATGATGCCAAAGCTGAAAAATATAATTCCTTTGTTGTTAATCCTCGCCCTTGCTGCCTGTGGTGCAGAGCCAAGTACTGGTCCTGAGGAAATTGTTAATCAGAATGAGGTTTTGCCGAGCGTGCAAGTCACCGGCTTATCAGAAGCTGATTTTGCTCAAACGGAAACTCTGAGTGTGACAGGAGAGGTTCGTAGTAAACATAGCTCAACGCTAACCCCCACTGTAGCTGGTACAGTCGCGCGTGTTCTAGTTGAAAGTGGAGACAAGGTGAAGCAGGGAGATTTGTTAGTTGATCTTTCCGGTAATTCTTCTATTCAACAACTCTTTCAACAAGAGAACACTTTGAAAAAACAGCTTGAACAGCAACGTCGTAGTGTTTTCTTGACTAAAAAATCTCTGAAAGAGAATACGCAAATCTCTTACAACACGACAGCTGCTTCTTTGCAAACACTTTACGGAACGCTCGAAGATACCAAAACGATCAATCAACGAACAAGCAGTTCTTTACAGAATGACTTACTTGCTTTGGAGCAGATTATTGCTCATGTACAACGTGATACTGAGTTAGCCGAAGAGGGAACTTATCTTGGTTCACAGCAACTCGAAATCTCTGCCAGTTCGACCGCCAGCACTTTAGTAAATTCAGTTTGGTCACTACTCAAAGGAAGTGCTTTGCCACTTGCTAAATTACTTAATGACGATAGCCTGACAGACGACTTAGAAGATTATGTCGACGACCTAGAAGATTACTTAGATGATCTTTCCTACAGTACTGTTTATCCAGATTTAGATGAGCTGATTAACGAGCTTGATCAAATCACAGAAGATTTAAGAAAGCTAATTACTGACGCCTCAGAAGAAGAATTTGATACTAACTTACAAAGCATTGCTGCTCAATATCAAACCGCTATCTCTCAAAGTTTATCCGGACTGGAACAGGGGATAGGTGGTCTGGAAGCTTTGGTTTTGCAGTTTGATTCTTACGACAATAGTTCCGAGAGACAAACTTCTGGGGTTACACTGAACCTACTACAACTCCAGCAACAACGTGACTCACTAGCTCGTCAGATTGAAACTACGAAGTTACAACTTCAGCTACAACTTACGCAAATCGAATCTCAAATCACCAGTACCAAAGGGGCACTCAGCTCTATCGCTTGGATACTGAGTTCATTGCAGGATAGTAGTAATCCCCAAATTGAAGGCATGCAGATGCAACTGGAAACGATGGAGCAAAGCCTTAGTGATTTACAGGCAACTATTTCTCGTTTGCAAATCACAGCGCCTTTCACGGGAATTATAAATGACGTGATGGTGCAAGAAGGCGAAGAGGTTGCTCCCGGAACACCATTGTTACAACTGGCTACTTCGGCCAAAGAACTGGTGGCTTTTGTGCACAGTAGTGACGTGACAAAATTGAAGCAAGGAACTCCAACTCAAATTTCTTTACTCGGAGAGAGTAAAAAATACGCTGCTAAGGTAGAAAAGATCGCACCGAGCGCCAACACTCAGACTCACGAAGTGGAGGTCATATTCCGATTACTTGATCAAAGTTTTCAAGCGATTCCGGGAACTGTGCTGGATGTCGATTTTCAAATGAGCTCAACTCAGACCGAGCAGGGGAATTATGTTCCTTTGAATGCGGTGATTTTTGAGGAAGGGAAGGCTTTTGTGGTCGTTATTGAGGATAGTACTGCCAAACAAGTACCAGTCGAAATCGGGAATTATCTAGGAGAATATGTTGAGGTACAAGGAGAACTTAATAAAGATGCAAAGATTGCGATTTCCGGACATAAATTCCTGAGCGAAGGAGATAAAGTGGAAATTCAAGCAGTCTAAGAAATTTTTATGCAGACAGAACGTGCTGATGTAAAGAAATTGTTGGAAAAAGAATACGGCCTGGAAAAGGTTAAAAATTCCATACCTGGATTCTTCCTGCGTAATGCCAAATTTTCTTGGATTGTTTACACAGGAGTTGTCTTGCTGGGTATTTCTTCACTAACTGTTATTCCCATCGAGCTCCAGCCGGAGATTAGTTTCCCTTCCGCAATTGTAAATGTGATCTATCCCGGAGCTGCTCCGGAATATGTCGAAGAGCTCGTGACGACCAAGATCGAAGATGCCGTCGAAAATTTGGATGAGGTGGATGAATATACTTCAACTGCCGGTAATGGATTTAGCAGTACTTTTATACAATTTGAGGAAAGTGCCGATGCGACCGAGAAGGTGAATGAACTCAAGACCGAGATCGATAAGATCAAAGGCGACCTGCCGGATGGTGCGGAAGATCCGAATGTGACAGAGTTTGATGTGACCGGTGAACCTATTTTGATCGTGAACGTACTCGGTGAAAATTATTCACAGAAGGAACTGCGTGATATTGCAGATATTCTCAAGGACAAAATCTCTGCTGTTGCCGGGATATCAAAGGTCACCGTTTCCGGAGGCCACGAACGTGCTTTTAATATCGTCGTGGATCTGCGTAAACTGGAACATTTTGGTCTCAATATGTCCGATCTTGCTTCCGCGCTGAGTCTGAATAACATGAACTTGCCAATCGGGAATCTCGATATTGGGGAATTTTATTATGCTGTAACTCAGGAAGGAGAATACGAGAATATGGCGGATATTCTGACTTCCCCCATTACCTTGCGTTCCGGTCAAATAATTCAAGTTCGAGATGTGGCTAAGGTTGAGGATAGTGTAGAAGAGACTTACGGAGCCTCTTACTTTGGACGTCCTCAAGCAGGTATCCTAGAATCAGTTTCACTATCAATTTACAAAAAATCCGGTGGAAACATTATCGAAGCTGCTAATGGTGCTAAGGATCTTATCGAAGAAGCTTCACAAAATGGTACGATCCCGGCTGATATTGAAACTACCGTTTCACTCGATTATTCCAAGTTTATTAGTGACGATATCAGTAATCTTTCCCAAAGCGGTTTAATGACCTTGGTTGTAGTTTTCCTAGTACTGCTTTTTGTTGGTTATAAGGAAGCAATTATTTCTGCGATCTCAGTGCCGATTTCTTTTTTGGCAACTTTTGCAGTGTTAAATGTGATGGGCTATACCTTGAACAATATTACACTTTTCTCTCTGATTCTGGCGCTGGGACTTTTGGTCGACACTTCCATCGTGGTGGTTGAGGGCTGTCATCATTATGTTACCAAGGGATATAGCGGCTACAAAGCTGCTTTGCTTGCTTTGCGTGATTATAAGGCTTCCGTGATTTCCGGTACGCTTACTACCGTAGCCGCTTTTGCGCCTATGATGTTTATGAAGGGTATTGTGGGGCAATTTATTCGTGTCGTGCCACTGACGGTTTCACTTGTTCTGATCTCGGCACTTTTTATCGCTTTGACTTTTAATACTCTTTTGGCTAGTAAGATATTGAAGCCCAGTCCTGAGAAAAAGCGTAAAGAGAGAAGTAAATGTGGTATGTATTGTCTGTACAAGAAATTTCTCGAGCAAGCTTTACTGAAAAAAAGTCTACGCTGGTCTTTTTTGGCTGGTATCATTGGCTTATTTATAATCTCACTCTTTGTCATAGCTCCTCGTATGCAAGTGGAATTTTTCCCGCAGAGCGACTTGGACTTTTTCTCAATCAGCATTGAGGCTCCGCAGGACGTTTCTTTGGAAATTACGCTGGAGGCAGCTCAAAAAGTGGAAGAGATTCTATTGGAGATTCCGGATATTGAATCATTTACCATGAATGTTGGTGCTGCTTCTTTTGGTAGTACGCACACAGCCTCTTCTTTTGTGACGCTCAAAGAAGAGAGGGAGCTGACTCAGAATGAAATTGCCGAAATCGTAAAGGGAAAAGTGCAAGAAATAACAGGAGTCAAAGTTGTTGTAGAGCAAGCCAACATGGGTCCGCCAGTTGCGAGACCAATCAATATTCGTTTATTGGGTAATGATTTCTTGCAGCTTGAGCAAGTTTCTCGTCAGATCGTTGAAGAAATCAAAGATATTCCCGGAGTTAGTGATCCGGACACCGATGTACGCTACGGAGCGGGAGAATTTACGATCCGTGTTGATAAAGAAAAAGCTATCAAGAAAGGCTTGGCTGCTATACAGGTCGCGCAAAATTTGCGTTATGCTTTGCATGGTAGTGAAGCGACTACAATTCGCAGAGAAGGTGAAGAGATCAGCTTAATTCTCAAGGCGCAGGATGACCAAGTGGAAACAGTCTCGGACATCAAAAAAATCGCGATCATCAATCCGATGGGAGAGAAAGTGCGGGTACGAGATATCGCAGAGGTACAGTTTGATGCCAGTGTTTCGGAGCTCAATCACAGAGATGGCAGAAAAATTGTTGAGACTTACAGTTATGTTACTGGGCAGAATGAGCAGGGCAAAGATTTCACCGCTGCAGAAGTACTTAGCGCTATACAGGAACAGTTAGAAACAATTTGCTTACCAAGTGAATTACAAGATCGCAACATACAAAACTGGCAACAACAAGCCGACAATTACAAGCGTGAAAACAAACTGGGACAGTACTGTGTAAATGAAGAGATTACGGTAGAATTTGGTGGTGAGGAGGAGATGAGTGCCGAAAGTTTTGACTCTCTCGGCCAAGCTGTGATCATCGGCATTATTCTGATCATCGCTATCTTGGTCTTCCAATTTAACTCTTACATCCAGCCGGCGATCGTCATGACCGCTATTCCCTTGGGACTGATCGGAGTTTTTCCAGGACTTTGGTTGCTCGGAATTAATCTGTCATTCCCTTCTTTTATCGGAATCGCTTCGCTCTCGGGAATTGCCGTGAATGATGCCATCATCCTAGTCTCCAAAATGAATCAAAATCGTCAAGAAGGTAAACCACTCATGGAATCGATCGTGAATGCCGGAATTGCTCGCTGGAAACCTATTCTGATCACGACCACTACTACGGCTATCGGCCTTTTCCCTCTGGTTTTTGTAGATATTTTCTATGCTGCTATCAGCTGGGCGATTATCTTTGGTATTTATACCGCTACACTACTTTCCATGTTTGTGATACCGATGCTTTATTATATGACCTTGCCGAGGAAGATTAAGAAAACTTTAGTGATTAGTGTTTAGTTAGGTCCGAAATTGTTCCTTAAAATCACGGTATCTCCTAGTCTGCTTCTGTGCTCAAAGTTTGAGCTTGGGGGCAGGCTAGGCTGGTTAGAAAAAGGAGGTATATCATGATGGAAATAATCATGCCTTTAGTGCAAATTATAGTCGCGTTCGTATTTTGCTTCAGTTTGATAGGGGTCTTAGCCGCCGTGGCAAACTTATTGTTTGCTGACAGAAGGTATCGAAAGATCTCTCTCAAGTATGGGACCATCAGTCTGGTGGTCCTGATTATTTCTGTTTTATTGTGTTATTTTCTTCCTTAGCCTGAAACTCGAGGCGCCCGTCGGAAATACCGGCGGCGCTTCTTGTCTTTGGCTGGGGAAGACAGGGATTGATGGAGATGGTTGGTGAGTTGGGGATTTTGCAGCTTGATTTGAGTATGCTACAATCAGATCTTCACCTAATAAATTAAAATTATATGAATCCAGTAAACGAAACTTCGAAAGATCCGAAAATGCAGGCAGAAGAACTGCTTGCAGAGTTAGAATCTAGAAATTTGATAAGAGCAGAGCTGGCTCAACAAGTTCGCGATGAGATTCTTGGACTTGATTGTACTGGAGTTGTAGAACAGCAAATAAAAGATTTGATTAGATTCTTTAATAGAACTCTTGAAAATTCAAATCTAAAAATAGACCTGCAAGAAGCTGTGGAAATGGCTATCGAAAACATCGGAGAGCTTCCTTTACAAGATACTGCTGCCGCTGTGCGCAGAGGGGGGAGGAAGATAGTAAGTATTAAAGTTCGACCTGCTTGTGATCAGGGAGATCATCCTGAAACATGGGACCAATTTTGTGAAGAATTACCTATAATAACGAGTGCTGTTATTGATAGCGTTTTACCAAAGAGACAGGATTCGTAGGAAACCAGGGTTTGTACTTGTTGGCATACAATCCCTAGATCTTCCCCAACGCTTCCTTGATCCTTCTCATGCCTTCTTTGATATCCTCCAAGCTCGAAGCATAGGAGAAACGGATATAGTCGTCAGCGAGGAAGGCGGAGCCGGGGACGACTGCCACGTTGGCTTCGTGGAGTAAGTACATGGTGAAGTCGTAGGAATTCTTAATCTCGCCTTTGTAATAGGCTGAGACTTTGGGAAAAGCATAAAAAGCACCCTTGGTATCTTCGCAAGTAATCTCAGGAATTCCATTCCAAGCTTGGATCACAAATTTCCTACGTTCATCGAAGGCTTTTTGCATGGTCTGTACACAGTCCTGTGGGCCAGTGAGGGCTGCGATGGCGGCGAACTGGGCGGGATTGGAGGGATTCGAGGTCGAATGTCCCTGCAAAGCGTTCATAGCCTTAATGACCTCCACTGGAGCTCCCACGTAACCAATCCTCCAGCCGGTCATGGCGTAAGTCTTACTGACGGCGTTAACAGTAATGGTGTGTGCTTTGGCTTCTTCGCTCAAGGAAGCAGGGCTGAGATGTACCGCTCCGTCGTAAAGTAAATGTTCGTAGCATTCGTCAGAGACTAAATAGATATGGTGCTTGATTGCCAGCTTCACCATCTTCTCAATCTCTGCAGGATCCATGACTGCCCCAGTCGGATTGCTGGGACTATTGATCATTATGAAACGAGTTTTCTCTGTAATGAGGGGTTCAACAATCGCTGCTGTAAGTTTTAAGTCTGCTGGTAGTTTGGCGAAGACCGGAGTCGCCTCAGCGAGTTTGACCTGCTGAAAATGTGTTTCCCAAGTCGGTGCGGGGATGATCGCTTCGTCTCCGGGATTTAGCAAGATCTGGCAGATGTTATAAAGCGAATGCTTAGCCCCGCAATTCGCATAAACTTCTTCAACCTTGTAATCGATTTTATTTTCTCTTTTAAACTTTGTCACAATAGCTTCACGTAATGCCGGTAATCCTCCGGCGGGGGTGTAAAAATCTTTATGCTCGCGAATAGCCTTGATAGCGGCTTCGCTAATGTGCTCAGGGGTAGGAAAATCTGGTGCCCCGATTCCGAACTTCAAAATAGGTTTACCTTCACTTAGCAATTTACTTGCCAAAGTATCGATCTCGAAGGTGCTGGAAGCGGGGATATCGGCGACGCGATTGGCGATTTGCATGATAAATTATTTAATGCTAACAGTGGGCTTAAGCCCACTGTGTGCTTGGGTGGTTTAGTCTAAGCTCTCGATGCCTTTCTTCACTTCCTCCACTGAATCATCGAGTAACTTCTTGGTATCTGCTGCAAGTTCGAGTTCTACGATTTCCTCTATGCCATGCTTACCAAGTTTGGCCGGAACCCCAAGGAAGAGATCAGAGTATCCATATTCACCTTGCAAATAGACTGACACCGGTAGAGTTTTTTTACTGTCCGTCAAAATAGCTTCCACCATCTCGACGATCGAAGCTCCCGGAGCATAGTAAGCACTACCTTTACCCAGTAATTCAACGATCTCGCCACCGCCGTTACGCGTTCTCTCTACAATCTCTTGCAGCTTATCTTTTTCAACAAGTTCACCAACAGGTTTTCCGTCGATCTTCGTATGTTCGAGCACCGGCACCATCTGGTTGCCATGTCCTCCTAGCACCCAAGCTTCAATCTTCCCTTTACTCACTCCGGTTTCCCAAGCTAGGAAAGTACGGAAGCGACTGGTGTCGAGGACTCCCGCCATACCAAATATTTTTTCTCTGGGCATGCCGGCTTCCTGATAAGCCACATAGCACATCACGTCGAGCGGATTGGTAACTAAAATCACGATTGCATCCAGGCAGAATTTTCTAACCTGCTTGATACAAGAAGTTACAATTTCACGATTGATACGGATGAGGTCCATACGATCCATACCCGGATCACGCGGCTTACCGGCCGAGATCACCACGATCTGGGAATCTTTCAGATCTTCAAAGTCACTAGAGCCTTTGATCTGTGTATCATAGCCCAAAGTCGCACCGGCCTGATTGAGATCGAGCGCTTTGCCTTTGGTTGGTCCTTCGTTTAAATCGATTAGCACAATCTCATCACAGATATTTTTCAGAGCCAAATACTGAGCAGCAGTCGAACCTACGAATCCGGCACCGATGAATGAGACTTTGGACATGGTGAAAAAAATTAGTTTGCAGGGCTCATTGTAGTATAAGGAGGGAAAGAGGGGAAATCGAAAAAGTGAGCTAGCTTACGAAAAAACAGTGCAAGTGCAAGAAACAAGTGCCTTAGTACCCTAGCTATTAGCTAATAGCTATTTCCCCTCATATATACAACTCCTTATTCTCGAAGTTACAATCTGCCTACTCACTACAAACACCGTCAAAATCAGCTTCATTGGCTTCAGCTTCCTCCTTCGTAGCTCTGACGATGCCGTCTTTGTGATGGGGTGGAGAATAAACCGTATAGAGTTTCAGCTCTTTTGTGTCTGAAGCATTAATAATATTGTGCTCGGCACCGGCTGGTACCACGATAGCGGAACCATCTTTGACAGCATATTCATTACCATCGATCAAGCATTTTCCTTGGCCTTGTTCAAAGCGAAAAAACTGGTCATTTTCAGCATGAATTTCCATGCCAATATCCTCTCCGGGCTTGAGAGACATCAGCACCAATTGACTGTTCTTGCCGGTGTAAAGCACTTTGCGAAAGTTTCCGTTCTCCAAAG
>JAQVLK010000116.1 GCA_028704165.1 Candidatus Altimarinota bacterium
CCTTGTCGGTGTGCAGGTTGACGGCCAGCCGCCTAGCCCGCTGGACGCGCTCCCAGGCCGCTGCAAGGCGCGACAGGCGCCACTCACAGGCGGATGCCCCCTTGTCGTCGGCGGCGTCCATCTCTGCAAGTGTGGCGTCGAGTGCCTTGATTAGCCGGTCCGAGATTCGCGCGAGGCGGTCCCCTACGCGGAGGTCATCCTCACAGACCTGACGCTGTACGTTGGCAAGCCCCTTGGCGTAGTCCTTTGCGGCGTGGGAGAGGGCTTGGCGGGCTGTGTCGAGCGCGTCGTCCCAATCGCCGGCAATCCTTGCGGCATCAACGGCGCGGTCGGTTACGCCAAGGTCGTGCGCGATCTGCTCAACGGTCTTTGCCCCGTTGACATACCAGATTAGGGCGGTGGCCGCCTCCGCTACGGTTAGCGGACGCTTGTCGGGCTTCTTGCTTTTCTTGGCTTTGGCCGCCATTGCGGCCCCCTGTCCGCTCGTCATCGCAGGCTGCGATAAGTGCGTTCTCGAAGTCGTAGAAGATGTCGGTTCGGATCTCGGTCATTAGGTAGGTAAGGTTGATCTCAACCACGTTCGCGCTGGAACCAAGGCGACCCTTGCCGCGCCAGGAGCAGTCAGCCATCGAGCCGATGAAGCCAATGCGAGGGTTGCGGGTCAGGTGCCCGCACCGGTTGCACTCCCACACGTCCGCGATGCTGCGCCAGACCTCGCCGTCGGAGTCGGCCGCGTCCGGGGCCCTGCGTTCGTCGCGCACCCTGTCATTCGGCCAAGCCGTGCGCCAGTGGCCCAGGCCGCCGCACTCCCTGCCTGACTCTGCCGGCCTTGGGCACCGTAGTACGGACGACCTAAGACCTGCCTGGATCAGCGGATCCCAGGATGAAGATCCAAGGCACTTAGCTAGCAGCATCTCCGCGCGGCTTACCTTGCGCGGGGCTTCAGCGATTAGACGGTCAGAGCGAGGAGGCATATCCGCGCTCCTCGTTGCAGGACACGCTCTTCGGTGGTGCCGCAGGGCAGTCTCCGCATGGGCTTGGATGGATCTCCCATGGTTCGACTAGCGATGCTGGAAGGCCAACGCATTGACCGCGCCAATGGAGGTCCTGGTTGGAGTCAATGGTGCCCCTGTGCGGTCCCTTCCTTCCGGTTGTGGCACCCATTAGCCGGTCGTGGACCCTCCCCAGTAGGGCATTCATCGTCAGCGGCTTGGCTTGCGTTGCCTTCTCGCCTTCGATGATAAGTGCTAGGAGTAGTGCCTCCTGCTGTCCGTCGTCTGGGTCAACCCCAACCGTCAACGCCAGTCGTCTCCCCATCTGACCGACTTTCTTGATCTCAGTTGAGTTCATATCTGTACAGACGCGGGGGAAATTCCATGAGTGGGGGGTGAGTGGGGGGCGAGACTGGTATCAAAGTCCAAGGGACAGCGTCCGAGCTGGCCGATTTTCTCGCATCCATTCGATTAGGTGGCACAGCGGAGACGCAACTTGTGCGTTCCCGCTGAATCTCCAACCGCCACATGCCCGAAGAATAGGGAAACCGTCAGACGAGACGATTCCAACTATTGTCTCATAGTCCCTAACTCCGAGCCAGGCCCCGATTCCCTTCATTCGCAGCACAAAATCAATGGCGTGCCTGTCACTGGCCGCGTGTTCAACGTACCTTCCAAGCGACAGTTGCACCGACCTCGGCAGCGAGTCAAAGACGGGCTCCGCTGGACCCCACTGCGGGAACGGGTTGGTGGAGCTAGGCATCACAGCCCCCCGCTTCTTCGTGCCCCCTTCCGTGGCCCGCCAGCCATTCGCGCCACACTGCCACGGACACAAGCGGGTCCGACTGCCTTTGCAGGATGCCGTTTCTGTTGAACAGGAAACCGATTGCAGCCGTCCTGATCTCGTTACGACCCTTGGTATCTTCCACGTCAAGTTCACCAATCAGCGTGCTAAGTCGCCGCCACGGTGCAGCCGTGAATGAGCTTTCCTGCGGAACGGCCTGCGGCGAACGGCGGGCGCGAAGGATAGCCACCGCGTCATCCCGGCAGATTGGGGAGCAGCTTCCGTCGCGCATCATCGCGTGGATTGCGGTGTGGCAGGACCCGCATAGTGCCACCAGGTTCATCGGCATATCGGCCCCGCCCGCTGCAATCGGCATGACGTGGTGCAGGTCAACGTCCGTTGTCGAATAGCACGCCTCGCAGAACCGTGGACCCCTTGCTACACTCATTCCGCCACACCTCCATCTTCGCTCCACTCGACAGCCTTCCTTGCCATCGCCAGCAAGCCGGCCGGGATGGTGGCACTGCCACTGTCTACCGCGTCAATGATGCGCCCAAGGATGATCTCCGCGTGTACCGCCGACGCCATCCATTGCTCAATGGTGCGCCAGTCGAGCGTGGATCCAGCCGGGGTTGAATCGTCAGGCATTGTTGCCCTTCCCCTTCCCCTGATACCCGTCGCGTGCCCACCCGTCACCGCGTAGGATGGCCGCTACTGGGCTCAAGAGCCGGTGGGCGGCCTCGCAACCGCAGCGTGGGCAGAGGCGGATGGACGGGTCGGTGATCCGCTGGTCGGCCTCCCACGAATGCCCACATACCGCACACCTGTACTCGTACAAGGGCATCGGCCTAATCCATCAGACGGTGCTGTCGTAGCACCTTCCCAAGCGTCTCAGCGGCAGCAGCAACCCACTCGGCCGGCGGGTTTACTGTCGGGTAGTCA